>JBMOHS010000005.1:0-55176 GCA_049317725.1 Blastocatellia bacterium | reverse complement strand
TCATGGTCGTCTCTTCCTCTCGATTCAATGGACAGATTCAATGGATAGATCGAACAATTCCTGTTTCGGATGGTGATCCTTGTCCGGCAGGTCAAGTCGCCCCCGCCAGAGATCTCCCGGGGGCTTGGCTTCTTCTCCCCTTGGGGAGCCTTCCTGATCTGGACAAGATCAACGCCCGATGAGGGCAAGATCTTAGTTCGACCGATAGGAGGATTCAACTATCTGATCGACTTTTCGGCCTCAGCCTTCTGACAGAGAATGGCCTGGAGAGACCGTTCACCGCCCGGATTCGACTGTTGATGAGAATTTGATCGTGCAGGTCGTGGATCCCATATAGAGTGTCCAATTCATTATTGTTCTATTTGCGGCATCCATTCCACTCTTCAAGTGGATCGTTGAATCGAGTTCCAAGAACGAGTCGAAAGACAAAAGAAGGAGAGAGTGACGATGAGATCGATCCAGTACGTAATCAGCAAGGCACTGGGAGTATCCCTTCTCGCCATTCTGCTGATGGTTGGCCATGCAGCCATCGGCTTGGCACAGACAGGAGGGGCACTGGAGGGGCGCGTAACGCTCGGGGCGAACGGGGAGCCCATCCACAATGTCCGGGTGACCATCATCCAGCTCCGGCTCTCGACGGAGACGGGAGAGGATGGGACCTACTCATTCCGCAATGTCCCAGCCGGCAGGTACGAGGTGAGAGCCCATCTGGAGCGGACCCCAGACGTGGTCAATCAAGTGGCGATCGTCGAGGGGCAGACGGTCAAAGCCAACTTTGAGATCCGTCTCGACGCGCTGCGGGAGCAGATCACGGTTACAGCCAGCGGTCGCGAGGAGACTACCCTCAACGCCATCGCCTCGGTGACCATCCTGACTGCACTCGAACTCGCCCGCAAGAACCCGATCAGCCTCGGGGAAGCCCTTGACCATGAACTAGGTGTCGCCAAGCGCAGCTCTGGCCCCGGGAACTCCCGGCCAGTCGTTCGAGGATTCGATGGGGATCGAGTCCTGGTCCTGCAGGAGGGAATCGGCATCGGCGGTCTCGGCTTCCAATCCGGGGATCACGCGGAACCGATCGATGTCCTCTCCCAGGAACGAATCGAAGTCCTCAAGGGACCAGCCACTCTGCTCTACGGCAGCAATGCCATCGGTGGGGTCGTCAACGCCATCAGTGGTCATGACCAGTCTCACCCGGGTGTCCGCGGCTATGTCACCGGGATCGGGGGAACGACCAACGATCAGGGAGCCATCAGCGCGGGTCTCGAAATCGGCACTGCCCGCTGGCTCCTCTGGGGGAATGGTGGCGGACAGCGAACCACGGACTATCTCACCCCGCTCGGCCGTATCAATAACTCCTCGGCGCGTGCCAGCAACGGGACCGTCGGCGTTGGCTATTTCGGCAACAAGGGGTTCCTCAGCTTGAACTACACCCTCGATCGGCGAAATTACGGAGTTCCTACCCTCCCCGAAGAGGAGGATGAGCACGATGATCACGAAGGTGAGGAGCATCACGACGACGAGGAAGAGCACGATGACGAGGAGCACCACCATCACGGCCCTGTCCGGCTCGACCCACGGCGGCAAAGCCTGCAGCTCCGTGCCGGCTTCCGGGATCTGACGGGCGTGCTCAACAGCGGCAACTTCACGGTTCAATACAACGATTACCGGCACGACGAGATCGAGATCGAAGAGAACGAGATCGGGACGCGATTCCGCAACAAGACGTTTCTCTACCGGGCGGTCTTCGATCAACAGCGGGTGGGGCGTTACTCGGGCAGCTTCGGCTTCTCCGGACTCCACCGCAGCCTCAACGTCGTTGGAGCGGAGGCGCTGGCCCCCCCTACCACGCAGGACAACTTTGCGGCGTTTGCACTCCAATCGATCGACGTCGAACGGGTCACCTTCCAGTTCGGGGGTCGGGTCGAACGGAACGCCTACGATCCGACAGGTCTGCGTGCCCGCTCCTTCACCGGCTTCTCGGGCTCCGCAGGAATGCGGGTCGGCCTCGACGACCAGAACGTCTTCGTCGCCAACTACAGCCATAACTACCGCGCCCCGGCCCTGGAAGAGCTCTACAACTTCGGTCCTCATCCGGGCAATCTGACCTACGAGATTGGGAACGCATCTCTCAATCGCGAGCGCAGCGATGGAATCGATCTCTCGCTTCGCCACAATTCACGCCGTCTTCGCGGAGAGGCCAACTTCTTCTACTACGGGATGCGTGATTTCATCTACCTCGCTCCCACTGGCGATCGGAAGGATGGCCTGATCGAAGCACGTTTCGCGCAGGGCAATAGCCGATTCACTGGGGTCGAAGGGCGACTCGATCTCGGGTTGACGAGCAATCTCTGGCTGCTCTCCAGCATGGATTACGTCAACGCGGAGTTGACAACCACGGGCGAGGCGCTCCCCCGCATCCCCCCCCTGCGCGCGCGCGTTGGCTTCGAGGCCTATCTCAATGGACTCCGGATCAACCCGGAAGTGATCATGGCACGCAGCCAGGAACGGCTCTTCTCAACCGAAGAGAGAACGGCCGGATACGGAACCGTCAACGTCAACGCCTCCTACACGATTACCGGAAAGCACGTTGCTCACATCTTCTCGGTGAGTGGCTTCAATCTCAACAACAAGCTCTTCCGGAACCACCTCTCCCTCATCAAGGAGATTGCGCCGGAGATTGGACGTGGCGTCCGCTTCGTCTACACGCTTCGCTTCTTCTGATCGGACCGACGCTCAAGTGGACGCGATGACCATCGACCCGGGAAGAGGAACCTCTCCCCGGGTCTTCTCACATAAATCGCCCGACGAGGATGGAGCCGAGCCTGCCCCCCTCCAGGAGAGTAAGAGAGAAGGAGAGATCTGCAGCTTGATCGAACCGGGTAAGGTGCGTATGCTCATCTCTTCAACCCTGCGCAAGAATGCACCCGATCTGTTCTCTTCCATCTTTTTTGATTCGAGAGGTAGATGATGAGTCTTTACAACGGCAATGGAAAGAAACCACCAGCCCGAAATGTCTTGGGGGGAGAGCTGCAGAGCTGCTCAACGCGTCCCCTCACGGGCTTTTACCGCAATGGGAAGTGTGACACAGGACCGCAAGATGCGGGCGTCCACACCGTCTGCGCACGTGTCACCGCCGAGTTTCTCGAGTTCAGCGTGGCGGCTGGCAATGACCTGGTCACCCCGATGCCCGCCTACAATTTCCCCGGCCTCAAACCGGGTGACTGCTGGTGCGTCTGTGCCGCACGCTGGAAGGAGGCCTATGATGCCGGATTTGCACCGCCGGTCCGGCTGGCCGCGACACACGAGGCCACGCTCCGATTCGCGACCCTCGAGCAGCTGAAAGAGCATGCGCTCGAGGAAGATTCCGATGAGGACTCGGAGCTCGACGACTGAGGGAGCGCACCTCCAGACAGATCTCCTGGCATAGACCCAACCAACCAATAGAAAGCGAGTCACCGCGATGTACGATCAGCATGTTCAACGCCCGAGATGGGCGCGTCAGACGGGAGTAGCGTTGCTTCTCAGCCTGGTCATTGTGGCAGTGGCCCCCCGCAGCTCGGCCCAGGATTTGGTTGGCCTCTACCTGACCTGGAAGAACGACCCGACGACCACGATGACAGTCAACTGGGTCGACCTCTACGAAACGAGCAGCCAGACCCTCTGGTACCGAAAGAAGGGGGAGACAGAGTGGCGCTCGGTGGAGGCGATCCGCCGTCAGGCGGGCCCCTCGACGCTGCAGATTCGCCGGGTCGAGCTCAAGGACCTGACGCCTGACTCGGTCTATGAGATCGGGATTGGAAAGCAGCCAACCCGGGAGATCGATGCATGGCGGTTTCGGACGATGCCGGCGACCATGTCCCGTCCCATTCGGTTCGTCTCCGGTGGCGACATGATGCACAACCGACAGATGGTCGACACCATGAACAAGCAGGCTGGTGCCCTCGACCCAGACTTCGCGTTGCTCGGTGGCGACCTCGCCTATGCCAATGGCGTCGCGGCCTCCCGCTGGATCGATTGGCTCCAATCCTGGAAGCTCCATTGTGTCGGAAAAGACCGGCGCCTCATCCCCATGGTCGTTGGAATCGGCAACCACGAAGTCAAAGGTGGCTACAACGGCAAGATCCCGGACGATGCCCCCTACTACTACAGCCTCTTCGACACCCCCGGGGGCCGCTCGTTCTACACGCTCGACTTTGGGCGCTACCTTTCGCTCGTCTCCCTCGATTCCGGACACACTAACCCGATCGGAGGGGCTCAAGCAGACTGGCTGCAACAGTCCCTTGGCGAACGGACCGCGCAGCAGTTCCTCTTCGGCTGGTACCACTATCCCGCCTACGGAACGACCAAGGCCCCCCGCAATGGGCTCCCCATCGACGCCCGCCAGTCGGTCGAGATCCGGCAACACTGGCTTCCCCACTTCGAGCGGTATGGGGCTACCGCCCTCTTCGAGAATGATCACCACAACTTCAAGCGCTCCCATCGACTGCGACAACACCAGCGCGACGACGAGAATGGGCTGCTCTTCCTCGGCGACGGCGCCTGGGGGGTCCAGACGCGCGAAGTCCCCTCGCCGGAGGTCGGGTGGTGGCTGGCCAAGGCTGAGCCGCGCAACCATCTTTTCCACGTCGAACTGCGCCCCAACGGCACGGCAACCATCGAGGCCGTCGATGACAAGGGTCAGGTCTTCGACCGGGTTGAACTCAACATGCCCCGGACCAAGCCTGTTCAACCATAGGGGCGACTCTGCTGTGATGCTGTGCCTCCGTGAGAAGATCTCTTTGACACACAGCTCGATTCATTCTTTTTTGCTACTCACAGAGGCACAGAGTCACCAAGAGAGGGGGAGAGGGACCGATCACTCTCTGCCCCCCCCCTCGCTGTTGTCCATTGACGTCCCAATCTCGTTCTCGGGAATCTCCGCGACTCCGTGCCTCCGTGTGAGAATCTCCACAGCAGCGAATCCGACGCCTCACGCCTGCCCACCGCTGTTCTCTTCTCTCCCTGTCTGGCCTGCTCCCTCCTGCCTGCCAATGGGTGAAGCACGGCGCTGTCTTAATTTTGAAGATGTTTGGCAGGGGAGGGGAATTATTGGAGAAAGGGGACGTCATTTCAATTAGGATGGGTTTCTGGTTTAATGCCGGAATGATGATTGAGACTTCTGGGACGACAGGCCCGACTGGGCCAAAGGAGAGTACGGAATCGTCGAAGCGGCACGACGGTCGCGATCCCGACGAGTTACGGCCGCTGCAGCTGATCTGCAGCTTCACCCGCTATGCCGAAGGGTCGGTGCTGATCGAAGCGGGGCACACCCGTGTGCTCTGCACCGCCTCGGTTGAGGAGAAGGTTCCGGGCTTTCTCAAGGGGAAAGGCGTAGGCTGGGTCACCGCGGAGTATGCGATGCTGCCGCGTGCGACCCAAACCCGAACGGCCCGGGAGAGCGGCCGGGGTGGCCCCTCTGGACGCACGCACGAGATTCAACGGCTGATCGGGCGCAGCTTGCGGTCGGTGGTCGATCTCGCCGCACTTGGCGAGCGTACCATCACCATCGACTGCGATGTCATCCAGGCGGATGGAGGAACACGGACGGCCTCGATCACGGGAGGCTACGTTGCCCTCGCCCTGGCCCTAAGTCGGATTGGTGAGGATCGCCCCTGGCCGCGCCCCGTCCTCCGCGACTACCTCGCGGCCGTCAGCGTCGGAATCGTCGGCGGAAAGGCCCTGCTCGACCTCGACTATCACGAGGATGCGACGGCCGAGGTCGATATGAATGTCGTACGCACTGGCGAGGGCCGTTTTGTCGAACTTCAGGGGACAGCGGAGACGGAGCCATTCAGCCGATCCCAGCTCGACGCCATGGTTCGACTGGCCGAGGGGGGCGTCGACCAACTGGTCGCCCGTCAACGGGAGACGCTTCGGCCGCTCTTCGAAGCTGCTCGACGCCCCCTCTTGATGTCTGCGGGGGAGCGCCACCTGATCAACTGGAAGGAGGATGCACGATGAGCGAGCTGCAAGGAAGGAAGTGGACGAGCCTCTTGGCGTTGGCGGTCTTGGTTGTCATGTTGCCGGGTGAGGGACAGGCGCAGGAGGTCTTCGAGGATCCAGACGGCAAGTACTCCGTCTCCTTGCCGACAGGTTGGTTGGGAATCGTCAACCAGGATGGGTTGGGACGAACCGACGTCAACATTGTCTACCGTGTGCGCGAGAACGGTTCGCTCAAGATCCGCCGGATCGATGGGGCCACTGCCGAGACGGAGGTCATGGAATTTGCCAACCGCGACGAGGCCGACCGTGTCCGCTTCGCTCCCGGCTACACCAAGGTCAAGATGGAGAAGTTCCTCGTCGGTCCCAACAACTACGGCGCCCTTCTCTCATACGACTACAAGACGACCAGCGACCAACCCTTTACCGGCCGTGTCTACTACGTGCGAACCGATCCGCAGACCGTCTACATTCTGCAGTTCACGGGGCGCAAATCGACACTGGGCGTCCTCCGCAACCAGACCGACGTCATTGCCCGATCATTCAAGACCAAGACGGCAGCACCCCCACCCGAGGCTCCTCCCCCTCAAAACGAGCAGAGGGAGAGGTAGGCCGCCTCTCCCTCTGTCTGGGTAGTCGCCAGCAAGGACGGATAGCCGAACTGATCGTCAGATGCGACGTCCCCCGCGTGGGAGTTCGGCGAGAGTGAGAGTCAAGGTGAGCCGCTCGGTCCCCCGGATCACTTCGACCTTGAGTTGATCTCCGATCGATTTCGTGTTGAGGATCGCGTCGAGATCGTCGGTATTGCGGATCGGTTTTCCATTGATGCCAACGAGGACATCCCCCCCGACAGGGATGAGATACGGGCCGTAGCGCAGTTCGCGGCTGGCCCCGCGGATCCCTGCCCGGCTGGCCGCTCCGCCCGGAGTGACTTCGGCAATGAGCAGCCCTTCGCGAACGGGAAGTTCAAGCAACCGCGCAAGCTGGCCGTTGACCGGGATCGGGCTGATCCCCAGGCTCGGCTTCCGGACGCGCCCGTATTGAAGCAGGTCATTGACGACACGACGCGCCGTGTCGACTGGGACGGCGAAGCCGATTCCGACGGAACCGCCCGAGGGGCTGTAGATCATCGTGTTGATCCCAATGATCTGGCCACGGGAGTTGAGCAGGGGACCGCCCGAGTTGCCTGGGTTGATGGCGGCGTCGGTCTGGATGACCCCCTCGATCAGTCGATTGGTAAACTCAGAGCGGAGGGGGCGGGAGAGGCCGGAGACGATTCCGGTGGTGAGGGTCCGGGCGAGTCCGAACGGGTTCCCAATCGCCAAGACCTTCTGTCCGACAAAGACGCTCTTCGAGTCGCCGAGGGGGATCGGAACCAGCTGTTCTTTGGGGGCCTCGATGCGGATGACAGCCAAGTCATTGTCTGGATCGACCCCAAGAATCCGGGCAGGATAGGTCTCTTTGTTGGAGAGGGTCACCTCGAGTTTCTCTGCGTCTTGAATGACGTGGTAGTTGGTCAGGATGTGGCCATCCTGATCGAGGATGGAGCCAGAGCCGGTTCCCTGTTTAGGGTACGCGGTAAACCAGTCCTGGACGAGGACGGTCGAGGTGATATTGACCACTCCCGGACCGAAGGACTCATAGATCTCGCGGTTGTTGGTCTCATCGCCAGCAACGGTCGGGTCGGTCAATCCTTTGAGGGCCTGTACCTCCGCCAGGGGCTTTCCCGTCTCCGCACCCACCCACTGGCGCACCAAACGGCTGCCAATTCGGTCATAAAAAACCACTCCGCTCGCCGCGAAAAGGGCGGTCAAGAGTGCCAGCATTACCAGTTGCCGGGCTGTAAGATGATAGGACATAACCTCGACTCTCCTCTCTGCTCGTTTCTTCATCCGCGCGCGGCCATCTCCGCTGGCGGTCTCCTTGGGGCATTCTTCGATCCTCGGGCCTTACAACGGCGATTCAGTCGGGTGCCCGTGGGACAGGGGATCATACGGTCGGCCCTCAGTCAAAAGTTCCCATCGAATCCCAGCCGAATCACCATGAAAAGCTACCAATCGACGACCCTGACCGTCGCCCTGTTCTGGGCAGGCGTGCTGACCGGGCTCGCTGGAGCGCAAGAGCCGCGCCCGTCGACACAACCCCCACCTGACGAAACCTTGGTACGCATCGAGACCGAGCTGGTCCAGATCGATGTGCTGATAGAAGATCGAGAGGGCCGACCGGTCAGGGGGCTCAAACGGGAAGACTTCCAACTGCTGGAAGACGGCAAGCCACAACCCCTCGCCCATTTTGCCATCGGAACAACGGAGCGGCCAGCCCGCTGGCTGACGACGGGCGGAGGACGCAGGGCGAACACGGATGAGCCCCCTCCGCCCACCTCCCCGTCCGCGCCAGCGGTCGTCGAGGGCCGGCGAATCATCTTCACGATCGACGACCTCCATCTCTCCCCCTCGACATTGCTGGTGGCCAAACAGGCCCTCCGTCGCTTCGTCCTCGAAAAGCTGGGACCTCAGGACGAGGCCGCGCTGATCACGACCAGCGGAGCACTGGGCATGGTCCAGCAGATGACGCGCGAGCGAGCGATCCTCGGGCGCGCCATCGATCGACTCAGCGTGCAGGAACGGACGGTAACGAGCGCCTTCGACATTCCGCGGCTGAGCCCCTATCACGCGGAATTGATCGACAGCAACGATCCGGACGCACTCGAGGTGGCCGTTCAGGAACTGATGGCCAGCCTGCAGGTCGATCGGCGACAGGCGACCGGAATGGCGCAGGGCAGGGCGCGTCAGATCGTCGCCGAGAACAATTCCGTCACCCTGTCGACCCTCTCGACGATCGAGACGACCATCCGCCAACTGGCAGCACTGCCAGGTCGAAAGCTGATGGTCCTGGTCTCGGATGGGTTTCTCTTGGGGGGGATGCGGGACAGTCGCCACTTCGATGTGCGGCGCGTGACCGACGCGGCGACCCGCGCCGGAGTGACCCTCTACTCTCTCGACGCGCGGGGATTGATCGCCGTCCCGCCCGAGATGGATGTCACCCAGCCCGGCGGGTTTGCCCAAATTCTCCCTGGCGTGCGAACCCGAATCGCGCAGACAGCGCTCGAGGCACAGCGGGATGGCCTCTACGCCCTCGCCACCGATACTGGCGGGAAGGCCTTCTTCCATCAGAATGACCTCGGCCTCAGCCTCGCCGAGATGCTCGCCGAGACTGAAACCTACTACCTCCTCGCCTTTGAGCCCGCCGAATCTCCCCGCGATGGACGCTATCACAAGATCGAGGTCCGCCTTCCCCATCACCCAGCCTACCGGGTGCGGACACGGAAAGGCTATCTCGCACCCGACGAGAAGCGGCTGCAGCGGGAAGCAGCGGAGCGGGCCTCCCTCGTCGCCGCCAGCCGTACCTCCGAGAAGGAGGCGCGACGCCTTCGTGAGATGCAGCTCCGCCTGGGCCTCTCCTCACTGGTTCCCATTCGCGAGCTGCCGATCGGGATCAGTGCCAATTTTCTCAAAAGCGCCGAGGTAGGGACGGCGATCGATCTGACGGGCCACATCGACTTGGCGGCGCTCGAATTGCGATCAGAACGCGATCGCCATCGGGCACGGCTGATGCTCGACACGGTCATCTACACGGAATCGGGAAAGGTCGCCAACAACCGCAGCGAGACTCTCGAGATCAACCTGCGGACCTCCAGCCTCGCCCAAGCCCGAGAAACGGGACTAGCCTACCGGCAACTGCTCCAATTGGCCCCAGGGTTCTACCAGATTCGGACCGTGCTCCGGCAGGAGGGCGTCTTCCGGATCGGGTCGGCAAGCACCTGGATCGAGGTACCGGATCTGTCCAAGAAGGGAATTATCCTCAGCAGCATCTTCATCACCGACAGCCAGAGAGGTGGGCCGATTCCAGATGCCAAGGAGGGGGCCCCCCCTGTGCCGGTCGTCGAGGACGTCGCATCCATCGTTTACCGGCGCTTCGCGCGAAAGGGACACCTCGAGTTCCTCGTCTTCGCCTACAACGCCACCCTCAGCGAGAAGGGAACTCCTGACGCGGCAATCCAGTCCCAAGTCTACGCCGGGAACCAACTCGTCATCGCCTCCCCCCTCAACCCATTCGCGGCAGTGGAGCGGAACAGCGATCTCCCCTACCATGCCCGACTCTCCCTCGAAAATTTCGATCCGGGCAACTACGAGCTGCGCCTCGTCGCGATCGACCGGACGACGAAACGGACAACCCGCCGCTCCCTCCATTTCACCGTCGAGTGAGGGAGGGGCGGTCGGGAAAGGCGTCTCAGCCCTTTCGAACTACCCGCTCGAGGGTGGCGTCGCCGGCCTGAACAATCTGGGCAATCGCCCTGACCTCCCGCACCATCTCCCGGTACTGATCGAAGAGGAGGGCCTGTGGCCCATCGCAGAGCGCTCGCTCAGGATAGGGGTGAACATCGACGAGCAATCCATCGGCACCGACCGCCGTCGCGGCGCGCGCCAAAGGAATGACCGTTTCGCGCTTCCCGGTGCTGTGGCTCGGGTCGAAGATGATCGGCAAGTGCGAGAGGCGATGCACCTCGGGGATGACCGTCAGGTCGGGCGTGAAACGCGAATGGGTCGCAAAGGTCCTCACCCCACGCTCACAGAGAATCACCTGATAGTTGCCCTCGGCCATGATGTACTCGGCCGCAAGGAGAAACTCTTCCAGGGTCGAAGACATGCCGCGCTTGAGCAGGATCGGCTTGCGGGCTTGGCCGGCCCGTTTGAGCAGACTGAAGTTCTGCATATTCCGGGTCCCAATCTGGATGACATCGGCATACTTCTCGGTCAGGTCGAGGGCTGGCTCGTCGACAGCCTCGGTGACAATGCGCAACCCAAACCGGTCGCGTACCTCCGAGAGGATCTTGAGCCCCTCTTCCGCGAGCCCCTGGAAGGCATAGGGAGAGGTACGAGGCTTGAATGCGCCGCCACGGAACCACTTCCCCCCCATCTCCGCCACCACTTCGGCGGTGAGCATCGTCTGCTCGTGCGATTCAACCGCACAGACACCACCGATGATTGCGACCTCCTGCCCCCCGATCTCGGCCTCTCCCACCCGGATGGCAGTCTTGACGTGCTTGAGATCTCGTCCGACCAGTTTGTAAGGCTTGGTGATGCGCACGCATTCCGCGACGCCAGGCAGATCACTGAACGGGGAGGGATCGATGGGAGCCTGATTTCCCGTAATCACCACCCCAGTTCGGCTCGCCCCAGGGACCGCATGGCCACGAAAGCCCACGGATTCAACAACTTCGATGACACGTCGGATATCCTCATCCGACGCCTCTGGTTCCATTACTATAAACATAACTGTCTCGCGCTTCCTGTCTCAACAATGACTTGAAAGGTAAAAAAGGGAGGTTACATCATCTCTGGCGTCTCGATCCCCAAAATCGAGAGCGCCTCCTCGAGGGTAGTCCGCACCAGATCGGCCACCATGAGCAAGAGAAGTCGCCGGGTCTCGTCCGGCTCACTGAGGATATGGTGGTGGTGGTAGAAGAGGTTGAACTGTTTGGCCAGTTGAAAGGCGTATTTGGCGAGGTGGGTCGGTTCAAACCCACTGGCTGCCAACTGCAGCACCTCCCGGAAACGCCCGGAGAAATGGACCAGCGACCAGAGTTCGAGTCCCGCTTCTCCCGCAAAGAACTCTTCGATCCGCTCTACCGGCACTTGCGCCAGGGAGGCACGAAGAACTGCGGGGTCCTGTCCCAGCTTCTGGAAGATCTTTCGTGCCCGCACCGTCGAATACTGGAGGTAGGGCCCGGTCTCTCCATCAAAGCTGAGCGCTTCCCGAAAATCGAAGGCGATGATCGAAGTCCGCGTAAATTTGAGGAGAAAATAACGCAGGGCAGCCACGGCGATTTGGCGTGCAATCGCCTGCTGTTGCGCGCCAGAGATCTCAGGGTGACGAGCAGCGACCTCTCGGCCCGCTTCCGCTTCCAGACGGTCGAGAAGGTCATCGGCCTTGACACCAAGCCCTTTGCGACCCGACATCCCGATCTGTTGCCGCTGGGTGTCTGCTTCGGAGAGAACTGTCCCGAGTTCTGCCGCCGCCGCCGGGGTCAGTGTCACCTTCTCATAGGCGAGGTGGGCACTCCGTGCGACCCGCTCGTCGTGGTCGATCATCATGACGCCGCGCTTGACGTTGGCTTGCGGGTAGGACTGCCCGACGTCGATGACATTGAGAAAGGCCGTTCCATTGCCAAATGGGGGATGGGGTGCAGTCACTGCCGGTTCCTGGCTGGTGGTCACCCAGACCTCACGCCCGCGATGATCGTGGCACAGAAACCGATAGTGGAAGTCGAGCCCCAGCTTTCCGAGCTTCCAGAGGTGATACGCGATATCCTTCCCAGTGTAGGTCACCGTCCCATTCGAACGGACGATGATCTTATCCGCGTCAAACTCATCGGCCTCATTGGCTGCAGTGGAGCCCTCCACGCCAGTACCATCATCTGGACGGATCTCCTCCGCTTTCATCACCCAACACCCACGGTTCCGGCCCTCGGTCTCGAAGACGACGGCTCCCGTCTCCTTGAGCTTCTCGAAGGCGTGAGCCCAGAACTGGAGGTGCAGAATCTCGCTTTCCCTCGCAAGAAGGTCGTAGCCAATGTCGAGGCGCGCCATCGTCGCGAGGTGGCAATCGACGATCCGGTTCGAGATCAGCTCAGCGATCTCCGCCGTCGGGTTGTTCCCCGCCTCGATCTCGTGGAGCGTCTGGGCCCGAATCTCCAGCCGCGACCGATCCTCTTCGTACCAGGCTCCCACCCGTGCGTAGAGATCCCAACAGTAGTAGTCAAAGCTCTCCGTCCGCTCGGTCCAGCTCCGGGTCGTCAGCGCTTCGATCTCCGCCCGGCTACGCTTCTCCAGATGAAGAAACCCGACCACGACATCGGCCACCTGAACCCCGGTGTTGTCGATGTAGTTGTGGACCTCGACCTCTTCCCCCGTCGCGCGCAGCAGGCGTGTGGTCGTATCTCCAAGAACCGCGTTGCGGACGTGCCCAATGTGGGCCGCCTTGTTGGGGTTGATCGAAGTATGCTCGACGATCAACTTTCCACCGACTCCAGTGGTGAGGACGGATCCTTTCGCAGACATCTCCTTGACGAGTGAAGAGAGGAACCGTGGACGATCGAAGAAGACATTGAGATACCCGGGCCCCGCGATCTCGACCCGGGAGACCCCAGTCAAGTCCCGCACCCCGGCCGCGAGCCGTCCGGCCAGCTCCCGTGGGTTCTGCTTCTCCCCCGTCGCGGCTTTGAGCCGTTTCGCCAACTCGAAGGCCAGCGGAAAAGCCAAGTCTCCCATCTCCCGCTGCGGGGGCGTCTCGACGACCACCTCTCCCAACTCCTCGCCGAACTGCTCACGGACCAGCCCGACGAGCTGTCTCTTGATCTCCTCCGCCAACGATGTGGCCATCTTCTCTTCTATCCTCTCTTTTCTCAACGCTTCTTCCAATTGGATTGGTTAGATTGGTTGAATGGTTGGGATCCTCGGCCATCCGTGGGATCGATTCTTCCTCTGGCCTGCTTGAAAAAAACCCGAGGAACGTGCTATGTTGAACTTGTTTGTCACATTGGTGTAATTGGCGCGTTGGTGTAACTGGTTAACACGCCGCCCTCTCAAGGCGGAGAGCACGGGTTCGAGTCCCGTACGCGCTATTTTCCTGTTCAATCCGTCTCAAGCCGTTTTCAAAAATGTGACACATTGCCCTGATCCCCTTCACGGTTCACGAAAAGAGCGCATTGTATCTCAGATCGGAAATTCCGGGAATGCCCGAAGAGTCCGATTACCGAGAAAAGGGCCCTTCACCGATGAACTGGGGTCTCCTGCCAATCTTCATACCGCATTACCGACAGCTGTCACCTTCCCTCCTGTGATCAATGCTGTGCCCCTCTGAGAAATGAAATCGCAGCCTGGAGGAACGTCTTGAAACAGACTCTGTCGAGGAACTGGAGGTGGGCCTTCCAATCAATTGGGGCACTCTTGATGGTGTTGGGAGCGGCTGGATACCTGCTGCCGCGGGTGCGGGTTGAGAGTCTGGTGCCGATTGACGGCAAGGGATTCAACCTGGAAGCGATGGTCGAGCCAGTTCCGAACGCAATTCCTCTGCCACCATCGGAACCAAGCCCCGCTTCCACCCCGCGGCCCATTCAGCCCAGCCGCCCCGCAGCTCCCCTGCCTTCCCCCTCTTCCACGGCTGACGAGAAGAAGCTATCGCCGCCTACCCCCTCAATCGAACCGCCTCTCCCATCGATCCCTCCTGACAAGGGAGAGGTTCTCTACTACATTGCCGAGCCCACCCCAACCCCCCAGATCTTCCACCAGGAAGAGATCAAAGGCGATTACCCCAGTCGAATCGAAAAGGGAGAAGTGGAGCCCGTCAGGATCAGCTTCACACGAAAGATGGTTGAACGGCCCCGTCCACCCGACTTGACCACGACCAGCGGCGATCGTACACAGCGGACATCTGCGATTGAACCGATTCCCGGACGTCCGCTCGATATCGCACTTGAGGAGAGCCAGGGACTTGGGTACGACGCCTGGATTCGCTGTCAGCTCCATTCCCAATCGATCGAAATCCTTCGGGGGGAGACTGCCCAGGAGTCTTGGCGCCCCTTGGCGCAGTCGACCCAAGTAGATTGGGAATGGCAGATCCGTGCCACCTCAGCGGCGGTTCAACAGGAGATCGAAGCCGTCATGGAGATCGAGTGGCGTCCCAAAAACCCAGGAATGACAGGAGATGTGACCGTTCGCCGTCTCCTCTGGCGAGAGCGGCTCCCCGTCTCCGTGGCGGATCCGCTGCTCCAATCCGGGCAGGTCAAGGTGCTGAGCCCCATCTTCGGTGGAGCTGGCGCGCTGCTGATGCTGCTCGCCACCCTCCCACTCGGGCCACTCGGGAATCGCCGTCGGAAGCGAGAGAAGTCCATTCTGGCCGATGCCAGTGAAGAGGCCGCCCCCGAGGGTTCGCCCTCAAGTTCCAATGTCCCGGGTAACTCCCCCGTGGCTTCCCCCAGCGCCCCAGCCGCCAATCTTGAACTACCCGAGAATGGCCAAGACGACGTGGTCGAGTGCTCTGTCTTCGCCCCGGCCATCGCTCCGCAGGGTGAGACCCTCATGATCCAAGTCTTTGCACACCTCGAAGGACTCGATTCCGAAGCGGCCCGCCTCGCGGTGCAATTCGATCCGGCGGCCCATCCCCGTGGAGTCAAGACCCTCGCTGCCCGCGTCACCCGAGGCTCAGAACTCACCTTTCACCTCGAACTCTCCCGGCTCTCCCCCCCCGATCCCATCCAAACGCTGGTCTGGATGGGAGATACCGAGTCTGTCCAGTTCATTGTCGATATCCCACTTGACTGTCCAACCGGCAATCTCGCCGGGAAGGTGACCATCAGCCAGAATACCGTCCCGATTGGCCGAATCTCATTTCTGCTCCAGGTCGTTACCGCTGGCACCCCTGTGCCGGTGGCGACGGAGACGGAGGCCTGCGCCTTCGCCTATCGTTTCACCTTTCTCTCGTACGCCTCCGAAGATCGCGACAAAGTCTTGGCTCGCGTACAGATGCTTGACCAGATGGGTATTCGCTACTTCCAGGATCTACTCAGCCTCGATCCTGGCCAACGCTGGGAGAAAGAACTGTACCGCAATATCGACCAGTGCGATCTCTTCCTCCTCTTCTGGTCGAACGCCGCCAGGCGCTCTCCCTGGGTCATGCGGGAAGTCAACTACGCACTGGATCGCCAACAGGGAAAAGATGACGCACCTCCAGAGATCAAGCCCGTTATCATCGAGGGACCACCGCTCGTCCCCCCCCCCGAACGACTCCAGCACCTCCACTTCAACGATAAGCTGATCTATTTGATGTCACGGCCCCCCGCCCCGTGACCTTTCCTGACCCCCTTTTGCGGAAGAGCACGTCGACCTCGACATTCGTGCTCTTCTTCAACTGCTCTCATCAGTCGAGAGCCTCGCGCAGGAACTTTGCCTGCTCCAATTGATGAATCGTGTACGAGCCTGTCGCTGGACTGGCACTGGCTGCACGCCCAACGTATCGCAGCGACTGATCCTCCCTCAGAAGTGCCTCCAACCGTGGCCGCAGAAAACTCCACCCTCCCATATTCTGTGGCTCCTCCTGCACCCAGAAGATCTCCTCAGCTTGAGGATAGCTGGCGAGCCAGCGACGCAAGAGCGTCAATGGGAACGGGTAGAACTGCTCGACCCGGAGGATCGCAATCCGGTCTCGGCCTGTCGCCGAGCGCTCAAGCTCCGCGGCCAAGTCGTAGTAGACCTTGCCACTGCAAAACAGAATCCGCTCCACCCTGGCTGGATCGACCGGATCGCCAATCACTGGAAGAAAGCCTCCATTGGTCATCTGGTCGAGGCTCGAGACCGCTTGGGGAAGACGGAGCAGACTCTTCGGCGTCATGACGATGAGCGGTTTGCTCAACGGTTGCCACACTTGCCGACGCAATAAGTGAAAGTATTGGGCCGGTGTTGTCGGATAGCAGACCTGCATGTTGTTGTCCGCGCACAGCTGCAGATAGCGCTCCAACCGCGCACTGGAGTGCTCTGGGCCCTGTCCTTCATAGCCGTGCGGCAACAGCAGGACCAACCGCGAGGTCTGTTGCCATTTATCTTCTCCCGGCGCGATGAACTGGTCGATCAGCACTTGTGCACCGTTCGAAAAGTCGCCAAACTGTGCCTCCCACATCGTCAACGAGTCCCGGGCGATCACCGAGTAGCCATACTCGAAACCGAGAACGCCCGCCTCGGAGAGGGAGCTGTCGAAGACCTGAAACCGGACATCCGGGCGCGCAAGCGCTTGCAGAGGAGTCCACGGCTCGCCCGTCTGTGTGTCGTAGAGGATTGCGTGGCGTTGGCTGAAGGTTCCACGACCGCAATCCTGTCCCGAGAGGCGCACCGAGGTGCCCTCGATAAGCAGTGACCCGGAGGCGAGCCCTTCGGCAAAGCCCCAATCGATCGGGACCTCCCCCTCCCCCATCCGCGCACGACGTGACATTTGGCTGACCATTTTGGGATTGATCGTGAATCCGTTCGGGACGACATTCATCGCCTGCGAGACGGTCTGCAGCACCGTCCGATCGACACCAGTCTCAATCACCTCCGAACCATCAATCTCGAGGTCCGGATCCGGCAGACGGGTGATCGCCTTCTGACGGGCGACAATCTCCTTCGCTCCGAGCATGGCGTTCTCATACCGCCGCCAGCGCTCCTCGATCATCTGCCGCAGGTCTTCGTCCGTAATCGTTCCCTCGCGCAACAACTGGCGCGAGTAGAGCTCGCGAATCCCCGGATGCTCGCGCACCCGCTGGTACATCAGGGGTTGGGTGTAGCTCGGTTCATCTCCCTCATTGTGCCCGTGTCGACGGAATCCGATCAGGTCGATGACCACGTCCTTCTTGAACTTCTTTCGATAGTCGAGCGCGATCTGCAAGACCCTGTAGGCGGCCTCGAGATCGTCAGCATTGACGTGGAAGATCGGGAGCTGTGTCATCTTGGCGACATCAGTCGAGTAGATCGAAGAGCGGCTCGACGTCGGTGAGGTTGTAAATCCGATCTGGTTGTTGATGACAAAGTGGATGGTCCCACCCGTGCTATACCCATCGAGGCTTGCCAAGTTGAGCGTCTCTGTCACAATCCCCTGCCCGGCAAAGGCAGCATCCCCGTGAATCAGCACCGAGAGGATCCGCTCGTGGGCCTGCGCGCGATCCGCCCCCGCGGACGAGAGCTGGTCTTGGCGAGCTCGCGCCATCCCTTCCACCACTGGATTGACGAACTCGAGGTGGCTCGGATTGGGGGAGAGCCGCAGGTAGACCTCCCGATCCCCGACCTCCCGCGTTCCTGTTGCCCCCTGGTGATACTTGACGTCTCCTTCGTCCGCCGGGAAGTTGGGGTGGACCGAGCCCTCGAACGCGGTGAAGATCCGCTCACTGAAGTTCCCAATGATGTTGGCCAGTACGGTCAGTCGACCCCGGTGGGCCATCCCGAAGACCACCTCATCCACTCCACGCTCCGCCGCCCCGACGATCAACTGGTCGAGCATGGCAATGATCGACTCACCCCCTTCGACCGAAAACCGCTTCTGCCCAAGAAACTTGGTGTGCAGGAACTTCTCGAACTGTTCGGCAGCGACTAACTTCTGCAGCAACTGGAGCTTGATCTCCCGGGGGAGGGGTGGAGGATCCTGCTCGACCTGCTCCCGAATCCACTGCTTCTCCTCCTGACTCGAGATGTGGCGGCTCTCGATTCCCACCTTGCCACAATAGAACCGGATCAACATGCTCCAGATGTCACGCAAGCTGGCATAGTCTTTTCCCCCCAACCCATTGGTGAAGAAGACCCGGTCGAGGTCCCAGATCGAGAGGCCATAGGTCTCAATCTCGAGCTCGGGGTGTGCGTGCATCGGAATCAGGCCGAGGGGATCCGTATCCGCAATGAGGTGGCCCCTCACCCGATAGGCGTTGATCCACTCGAAGAGACGGACCTGCTTCTGAATCTGTTCGCGCTCGCGATCGACCCCGGAAAAGAGTGGATTGACATCCGTCGACCAGCGGAGCGGCCGATAGGTAATGCCCAGATCGGCAAAGATCTCATCATAGAAGGCGTGCTTCCCGAGAAGCAGTTCATGCAGGTACGCGAGAAAGAGGCCCGATTCCGCGCCCTGAATGATCCGGTGATCGTAGGTGCTGGTGATCGTCAGCACCTTTCCGATCCCAAGTTGGGAGAGGGCCGCCTCGGTCATCGCTGCATACTCGGGCGGGAACTCAATGGCACCAGTCGCGAGGATCAATCCCTGCCCCGCCATCAGGCGCGGGCTGGAGGCGGTCGTCCCGATGGTCCCGGGATTGGTCAGACTGATCGTCGTCCCCTGGAAATCTGCGACCTGGAGCTTGCCATCCCGGGCCCTGGTGATGACATCCTGGTAGGCGTCGAGAAACTCACGGAGCCGAAGTCGGTTGGCGGCCTTGAGGTTCGGCACGAGAAGCGTTCGGGTCCCATCTTTCTTCTGCACATCGACGGCAACTCCCAGATGCACTTCCTCTCGTCGCAGGCGTGTCGGGACCCCCTCCACCTCCTGGTAGCCATCATTCAACTGTGGATATTTGGCGATCGCTTTGAGCATCGCCCAGGCGATGAAATGAGTGAAGGACGTTTTTGGCCGCCCCTGCGATTCGAGATAACGGTTGATCCAGCGCCGGTTCTCATCGAGCAGCTTGATCTGGATCTGCCGGATCGAAGTGGCGGTCGGCACCCCCAGACTCGACTCCATGTTCTCGACAATCCGGGCGGCCGGTCCACGCATCGTCACGCGCTCGATCCGCTCTCCCGGGGGCTCGACCACTGTGCCCCCCCCTGCCGGCGTTCCCTGGGGTTGACGCTGGACGACCGGCGCAGGCGCTCCAGCCTCTCCCTTCGAGACGACCGCCACTGGTGGTCCCCCGTTCCCCCCCAGAAGTCCGCCAAAGTAGCGCGCCCACTCTTCCCCAACCGAACCCGGATGCTGCCGGTACTGGCGGAAGAGATCCTCCACATAGGTCGCATTCGCGCCAAACTCTTTCTCGATAATCACGCCGATCTGCTGTTCGTCTCGCATGGCTGGTGCTGCTATCCTTTCCCTTCTTCTTCTCCCCTGCGCTGCTTCTATTGATCGATGGACTTCTCGCTCGGGTCTCTGTCTTCTTGCGCGGTTAAGCAGGCTTCTCCGAAGGGGTTCCTGATTGGGCCCCTCCTCGACCGCCCGGGCGGTTCGATGCCAGCTGTTTCCGTCGCTCTTGTGGCGATGATTTCTCCTTCTGATCGCCCAATGTCCTATCCTACAATATCTTTGCGAAATTGCCACAAACGCCCCATCAATTGGTCTAGGGTGGAAAAAGGGGAGGGAATGAGCATGGGATGGTACGCACGATGGGTCTTTCCAAGATTGATGGACCGGTTTCTGGGGAGCCGGGAGGTAGGGGAGGAACGCCGGCTGGCCCTCGCACCTGCCAGAGGGGAGACATTGGAGATCGGCTTCGGAACGGGGCTCAACCTGCCGTTCTACCCCGCAAACGTCACCCAACTGACCGTGCTTGACCCGGCAGAGATGCTTGCCGAACGTGTCCGCTGCCGGATCGCGGCCGCCCCCTTCCCGGTGAGCCAATGGCGACTTGACGCGCAAGGTCGACTCCCATTCCGTAACGACCAATTTGACACTGTCGTCACCACCTTCACGCTCTGCACCATCCCAGATCTCCGCGCGGCGCTTGCCGAGATGCGTCGCGTCCTCCATCCGAAGGGGATGCTCCTCTTTCTTGAACACGGACGCAGTGATTCAGCCGTTGTCGCCCGCTGGCAGGACCGACTCAACCCTCTTCAGAATCGACTCGGAGTCGGTTGCCATCTCAACCGCCCGATCGACCAGCTCCTCCGCGACGCAGGGTTCCTTCTCCCTCAACTTGAACGAATACAGCTCGCCCAGGCCCCAGCCGTTCTTCGGGAACTCTACCGCGGCGTCGCTGTGAGAAGGGAGTAATCAGGCGATTGGTCAGAACAGCGCAAACGTCAGGACGATCTCTTCCAGCGGGGCAAGTCGTTCGATCTCCCGGCTGGAACCGGCGAAGAAGCAGCGTGGAAGATGACGGAGCGTCTCCAAAGAGAGCCCGATCCAGGGAGGCTGGTGGCAGACGAGACCGTCAATCTCTTTTTTGAAGATGGGATAGCCTCCCTCCTCCACGGCTGCCAATGCCAGATCCGGCGGCCGGCGCTGCAGCAGGTTGGCATGATTGGCACATACCGCTGCGAGGTTCGACGCCGCGCCGCGAAGACCGTGAAATTCAGCCATCGGGACACGGCTAACCAGTCGATCGATCAAGACCCGCTGGCCCAGTCCCTCCGGCCCCGCCTTCTCCCGCAGCTGAATTCCGATCACCCGGGTCCAATCGAGCGGGCATTCTGAAAGATGGTCGTACACTCCAGTCAGAAGCGGGGAACCATCCAAGAGCACGATCACCCTCCCTTGGCTGGAAACTAAGCTCGCCATCGCCTCGGCGAAGACCACCGCCAGTTCCTCATCAAGCAAAGTTCGCGTCGCCGCCTTCTCCATGCTCGGCAGCCCCCATCAAAAGAAGGAGGGCCGACGCTTCCCCCCAATCAATCGTCCAGCCCCCCCAACCATCTTCGCCACCATTCCCTGGCCACTCTCACGCACGCTATAGGTCTTCCGGGATGGAAGCTCGACGGCCGAGAGAACTCCGCAGAGATAGGCTCCTGTATCGACACAGATGACGCTCTCCCGCTGCCAGACCTTCTCCGGCTCGCCAAAGAGCATTCCCGTGATCGTGTGGCCAAAGACGACCGTCTTCCCGCTGTACTCCTCAAAGAAACGACGATTCCGGGACCAGAACAGCTCTGGATCGTCCGGCCCATCACTCGGATGGCGAAACTGTCCCTGCTCATCTTCCACCAGAGCCGCGTGGACGTAGATCGCGTGCTCATCCTCAGCCCAAGTCGGCAGGCTCAGCAAAAACTCGAAGTGCTCCTCCGGAATTTTCAGTTCATCGTCTTCGCCCACATAGCTCTCAAGGGTCTCGATGCCGCCGTTGTAATACCAGAGCTGGGCATCCGACCCTTCCGGGTCGAGAATGCCCGAGATCATCATGTCTTCGTGATTGCCGCGCAGGACAGTCACGCGCTCGGGCTCGGCGCGGCTCAGTTCCAACGCGAGCGAGACGACCCCGGCGGAGTCTTCTCCCCGGTCGATCAGATCCCCAATCAGAACCAAGCGATCTTCCGAGGGTCGATAGGACATCTCCGTCAGCAATCGCGTCAACAGCCGATGCTTGCCGTGGACATCTCCCA
This sequence comes from Blastocatellia bacterium, assembly GCA_049317725.1. Lineage (GTDB taxonomy): Bacteria > Acidobacteriota > Blastocatellia > RBC074 > RBC074 > CAIOZW01. Next base: position 33,316 of record JBMOHS010000005.1, on the reverse strand, counting down.
CCACCAGTGTTCGTTGTTGCTTCTTCTCGTCCTCGCTCTGCACTTCGCTCTCCTGCCCGTGAGGCCTTGCCAACTTATTCATTATGGCTCAAATGACTTTGAAAAGAAAAAGTGAAGCCGTATCATGTGGACGGCGTTCTTATCTCAGTAATCTTCTGTGCTTGTGCCATTGCGGCTCCCGATCGACAAGGCCAATCGTAACTACTCACGGTGAGGAAGAGATGATTGCACCGCAGAGAGATCACCGAGATGAAGATAGGCCCCCCTCGAGTTGATTGATGCCGTGTGTAGTTACGGCCAGTCTGGTGTACTGTTTCAAGCTGACGACAACCCGACGTTTTCCATGTCCACCTCGGTCTTCACCATTGCCAATCTGCTGACGATTCTTCGGTTGATCCTCATCCCAGTCTTCGTCTCGTGCATCTTCTATCAGCGATTCCTGCTGGCCTTGACGGTCTTCTTCGTGGCAGCGATCACCGATGGCCTGGATGGATTGGTCGCCCGCGCCCTCAATCAAAAAACCCCCCTCGGAGAGATTCTCGACCCGATGGCAGACAAACTGCTCCTTGTCACCGCGTTTATCGTTCTCTCCCTGCCTCGCTTTACCACGCTCCCGCCCCTTCCGTTCTGGCTCACCGCCGCCGTCATCAGTCGGGATATCTTCATCGTCCTGGGAGCCCTCGTCATCAACATCGTCACTGGATTCAGTCAGTTTCGCCCTTCCATTCCCGGCAAGATCAACACGCTCGTCCAGATCATCACCATCGTCCTCTTCCTGACAGCCAATGTCGCTCACCTACTGGAAGATTGGTTGCCCGGTGTCTACCTGCTGGCCCTTGGCATGACCGTCTTCTCCGGCCTCCACTACCTGTTGCACGTCAATCGCCTCATGCGCAAGGAGGATGCCCGGAATGACGCCTCAACCACCGATCGACCCAGCGACGAGACCGACTCCAGTCGTTGAAACCAATCCGACGCTCCCTTCTGCAACGTCGGGACTGCCCTCCGTGTCTGGCTGGAGTGCCGCGCGGAACCCCCTGCACCCCCTGCGTCCCCTGCAATGGATGCGCTGGATTCCTGCCTGCCTGACCGTTCTCCTGGTGGCCTGGGTCCTTCTGATCGGAGTCCGCATCATCCTCATTCCCCTTCTCGCCGGGATCACGCTTGCCTACCTGTTGACCCCACTCGTCAACCGGATCGAGCGTCGTGGTTATTCCCGAATGACAGCTGTCATCGGAACCTTTTCTGCTGCCGTCTTGGTCTTGACGCTCCTCCTCCTCTTTGTTCTCCCCGCAATCTGGCACCAACTGGGCGTCTCCTACCACCAAGGACGCGCCCTTCTCACTGATCGCACCCGGATTGAGCAGACTCTACAGCGGATCGAATCCGCCAGCCCTGCTCTTCACCAACAGCTCCGATCCCAGATTGCGCGCCTCCAGGAACCGACCGAGCAAGCGCACCTCCGCAACACCGTTCTAGCCTGGACCGAAGAGGGTCTCTTTCGTCTCGCCGACCTCACTGCTTCTCTTCTCGATCTCCTCTTGATCCCGTTCTTTGTCTTCTACCTGCTGGTCGACGGTCGGGCCATGCGAGCTCACATCGACCAACTCATCCCTCCCCGCTACCGGTCCAGTACGACCCTGCTCCTTCATCAAATCAATGTCGTCCTTTCGACCTACGTTCGAAACCAACTTCTGATCGCCCTTGCGATGGGCTTCCTCTATGCTGTGGGCTTCTTCCTTCTCAAGGTCCCTCTTGCCCTCACGCTCGGCATTCTCACCGGCATCCTCAACTTTGTCCCCTACCTTGGTACTCTCACGGGTCTCGGGCTCTCCCTCGCCTTTCTCTCCCTCGATGGCGCCAGCCTCCCGCAACTCCTCGCCCTGCTCCTTGTCTTTGCTCTGGTCCAATCGGTCGAAGGCTACTACCTCACGCCCAAACTTCTTGGCTCGCATCTCGATCTCCACCCCCTCTTGGTCCTCGTCGGCCTGATGATTGGTGGCAACCTCTTTGGACTTCTCGGCTTTATCCTTGCCATCCCTTTCCTTGCCACCACCCTCGTCCTTCTCCGCTTTCTCCTCGCTTCCTATCGCCAATCCACTTTTTACCTCTCTCCTCCAACGAGTGACTGATGGCTTTCTGAATATGATTGTTGACAGCGAATGACTCAACTTTTATACTGATCCCGTTTTGTGAAGTGCAGAAGAGGCAAGCGAACAGCCCCATTGAGAAGGGGAATGATCGGGACAGGGAGGAGCGGTGAAGCGACTGGAGAGACACCGTCCGACCATCGGTGACGAGTAAAGGGAGACGAGCAAGATGAGCAAGGTAATCGGAATCGATCTGGGAACGACCAACTCGGTCGTCGCGGTGATGGAAGGAAGTGAGCCGGTAGTGATCACCAACTCGGAAGGGGGACGAACCACCCCTTCAGTCGTTGGATTCGCCAAGGACGGGAACCGGCTGGTAGGTCAGGTGGCCAAGCGGCAGGCAGTAACCAATCCTGAAAACACGATCTACTCGATCAAACGGTTCATGGGCCGTCGGTTCGACGAGGTCTCGGATGAGATGAAGCAGGTCCCTTACCATGTCACCGAGGCGGCCAACAAGGACGTTCGAGTCGACATCAATGGGAAAGAGTACTCCCCTCCGGAGATCTCGGCGATGATCCTGCAGAAGCTCAAGCAGGCTGCTGAGGACTATCTGGGACAGAAGGTCGAACGGGCCGTCATTACCGTCCCAGCCTACTTCAATGACGCACAACGACAGGCGACGAAGGACGCAGGAAAGATCGCGGGACTCGAGGTCCTGCGCATCGTCAACGAGCCAACAGCGGCCGCCCTCGCCTACGGACTGGATAAGAAGAAGGACGAAACGATCGCAGTCTTCGATTTCGGCGGGGGAACCTTCGACATCTCGATCCTCGAGGTTGGGGAGGGAGTCGTCGAGGTCAAATCGACCAACGGGGATACCCATCTCGGCGGAGACGACATCGATGAGCGCCTCATCGAATGGATCACCGAGGAGTTTCGCAAGGACCAGGGAATCGACCTCTCCAAGGACAAGATGGCGCTGCAGCGGTTGAAGGAGGCGGCGGAGAAGGCCAAGATCGAACTCTCCTCAACGATGGAGACCGAGATCAATCTTCCCTTCATTACCGCCGATCAGAGTGGGCCGAAGCACTTGGTTCTCAAACTGACGAGGGCCCGTTTCGAGTCACTGGTTGCCGACCTGCTCCAGCGGACACTTGAACCTTGCCGCAATGCGCTCAAGGACGCGGGGGTGACCGCGGCCCAGATTGATGAGGTCGTCTTGGTCGGGGGGTCGACCCGGATTCCGAAGATTCAAGAAATGGTCAAAGAGTTCTTCGGGAAGGAGCCCCACAAGGGGGTCAACCCGGATGAAGTGGTGGCGATCGGCGCTGGAGTCCAAGCGGGCGTCCTCTCCGGTGAGGTCAAGGATCTGTTGCTGCTCGACGTCACCCCGCTGAGCCTTGGGATCGAGACGTTGGGAGGGGTCTTCACCAAGCTGATTGAGCGCAATACGACCATCCCGACGCGGAAGAGCGAGCACTTTTCGACTGCCACTGACAACCAGACCTCGGTCGAGGTTCACGTACTCCAGGGGGAGCGTGCCCTTGCCGATGACAATCGGACGCTGGGTAAATTTCACCTTGTCGGCATTCCTCCAGCGCCACGGGGGATCCCTCAGATCGAGGTGACCTTCGACATCGACGCCAACGGCATCGTCAATGTCTCCGCCCGCGATACGGGCACGGGACGCGAACAGAAGATCACGATTACCTCCTCCTCCGGATTGTCAAAGGACGAGATCGATCGGATGACGCGTGATGCGGACTCTCACGCCGAAGAGGATCAGCAGAAGCGCCAAGCGATCGAGAACAAGAACCGTCTCGACTCGATGGTCTACCAGACGGAGAAGACCATTACCGACAACCGGGAGAAGATCCCTGTCGGATTGATCTCTGAGGCGGAATCGGCAGTCGCGGAGGCCCGCAAGGTAGTCGACTCCAACCAGAGTGAGCAGTATTCAGCTCAACTGGAGAACCTCAACCGGGTCTCGCATCGCGTTGCCGAGGCACTTTACCAGCAGCAAGCCAGCGCGGGGGCCACGCCCAGCGCCGAGGCGGAAGCGGCCGGAGCCAGCGCCGGTGCTTCGACCGCAACTGCAAGCGATGATGTCATCGACGCAGAGTACATCGACGTCGATGAGAAGAAGTAGCGACGGACGGAAGGAGGGAGGGGATATCCCCTCTCTCCTTCTTCGAGGAGTGTCGGGATGCGAAGAACCCATCACTTGCTGCACGACTTGGCCACGATCGAACAGCAGCTGACCCAGCTCGTGCGGGGACAGAGCCTCTTGCCCTCCGCCCCATCCCAGGGAGGGACGTGGACTCCACCCGTCGATATCTATGAAACCGCGGAGTCGTTCGTGCTGACGGCCGAACTGCCTGGAGTGGAAAGTTCCGCGATCGACATCCGAGTCATTGGCGAGACACTGATGCTGCGGGGAGAACGTCGGTGGGATCGGGAATCCCACCGCTCGACCCAAGAGGAGCACTTTCTCCGTCTCGAAAGCGCCTATGGTAAGTTCGAGCGGAGCTTTCGTCTCTCCGAAGAGATTGACAGCGGGCAGATCACCGCTGACCTCGATCGGGGCGTGTTGAAGGTCATTCTTCCGAAGCGCGCGCCTGTCCCGCCCTCAGGTGGCCGAGAGATCCGAATCCAAGGGGCCGCTCCCCCCCCCATCTCGGAAGAGAAGGAGTAGAGGGACCACCCACTCGTTGGTTCCCCGACAGGAGAAGGCAAATTCGATGCCCCCACGCGAAGACTACTACCAATCTCTCGGCGTCAGTCGCTCTGCCACCGCGGACGAGATCCGCAAGGCCTACCGTCGGCTTGCCCGGAAGTACCATCCCGATGTCAATCCAGGGGATCACTCGGCCGAGGAGAAGTTCAAGCGGCTCTCGGAGGCCTACGATGTCCTCTCTGACCCGAAGAAGCGGGAGGTCTATGATCGCTTCGGGACCTACAGCGATCACCTCCGGGACGCGCCCCCGCAGCAACAACGGTCTTCTGGCCCCAATCAGTGGTCGCAATTCGATTTTGAATGGCAGGGGAATCAGTCGCGCACTGCCTCCTCTGGGGCTGGCACCGGCGCGGCTGGGGCCGGCGGCTTTCGGGATATTCTCAACGAACTCTTCAATCAGGGAAAAGCGGGAGCCACCGCCCGACCCGGTCCACAACGCGGGCCGAACCTGGAGATTCCTCTCTCGATCAGCTTTGAGGAGTCGATCAATGGTCTGACGACCAACTTGCCGATTCGACGAAGCGAGCCATGTCAGCACTGCCAGGGCAGTGGAGAGTCGACTTCGGGCCCATCGCTCTGCCAAGTGTGTGGGGGCAAGGGAAAGGTCTCAGCCGGCGGCGGATTCCTCCGACTGGATCAGGACTGCGCTGCCTGTGAGGGCACAGGCAGACAACCTCGCCCCTGCCCAACCTGCAGCGGGCAGGGAACGGTCCCTCGCTCGGAGACGGTCAAGGTCCGCATCCCCGCTGGGGTCAACACCGGCTCCCACATTCGGGTTGCCGGCAAGGGACACGCCGGCCTGCGCGGTGGCCCACCCGGAGATCTGATCATCGTTCCCAACGTTGCCCCTCACCCCATCTTTACCCGCAAGGGAGACAACATCTACTGCACGATCCCAATTACGCTCCCCGAGGCCGCGCTGGGTGCCAAGATCGAAGTGCCGACCGTCAGTGGCAAGGCGCAACTGCGGATTCCCCCCGGCACTCAGACCGGTCAACTCTTCCGCTTGCGCGAAAAAGGCGCTCCCAGTCTTCGCGGGAATACCCGTGGTGATCAGTACGTCGAAGTGAAGATCACCTTGCCTCGCCTCATTGATGAGGATTCCAAAAATCTGCTGCGCGACTTTGCCCGTCGGAACCCGGAAAACCCGCGGGTAGAACTGGGCTTGGAGTAGCCGCCATGACCCCAAAAGAGTCTCCCCCAGGAAGGAAACGAACCAAGGGATACACGATCAGCGCTGTCGCCGACTACTATGGTGTTCATCAGCAGACCCTGCGAATGTATGAGCGCGAAGGACTTCTCACTCCCTCGCGCTCGGTGGGAAATGTTCGACTTTACACGGAAGAGGATATTGATCGACTTGAGGTGATCCTCCAACTGACCCGTGAGCTTGGCGTCAACCTCGCCGGTGTCGAGATCATCCTTCATATGCGGGAAAAGATGAATCGTATGCAGGAGGAGTTCAACCGCTTCTTCGCCTTGCTTCGCGACTATGCGGCACAGAACTCGACCACCCAGCACGATCCCTCGCCCGATGTCGCCCTCGTCCCACGTCACCAGATTCAAACCTTCCTGACCCGAACCCCTCCGCCCCGAGACGGACTCCGATCCTATGAGGACGATGGCTCCGACGCGCTCTGATCAGAGCACATCAGCGAAGGCCTTTCTGGTGCGAATAAACCACCAGTAGCCTGTGAGGAAGCAGGCCAACGCGAAGATCGTGGTCCACCCCAGCCCTGACCAGTCTGGAAGGCCGCCTTCGAGAAGCACCCGTCGGTAGCTTCGAATGAGAGGAGCCAAGGGGTTCGCCTCGACCAGCCAACGGTATGGTGCCGGCACCATCGACTCTGGATAGAAGATGGGGGTGAGATACATCCAGGCCATCAGTGACAACTGGACCAACTGGCCTGTGTCCCGCAAAAAGACACCGAAGCTCGCTACCAACCAGCCCAAGCCAATCGTCAACAGAAGCTGAGGAATCAATAGCAGAGGGAGAAAGAAGAGAGTTGGGGAGAGAATCCGCTCCAATAGTAGCGCGGCCATCAGAAGAACCACGGTTCCAATCCCCTGTTGAACCAACGCTGCGAGAGAGAGCTGAACGGTCAGGGCCTCGACGGGAAAGACAACGCGTTTGACCAGGTTGACGTGCTCCACTACTACTGTGGTCGAACGTTGAACCGCTTCGGCAAAGGCAAGCCAGGGAAGGAGGCCGCAGAAGAGGTAGACCGCAAAGCCAAGCGGACCACTCTCGCCCCCAAACCTTGCCTGAAAGATTCCAGAAAAGATGAGGGTAAAGATGACAATCTGCACTGCGGGAGTGAGAATCGCCCAGATTGGACCAAGAAACGACCCTCGGTATCGCTGCGAAACTTCGCGCCGTACCATCGAGAAGAGCAATGCACGATGAATGCCAAGGAGGGCACGCAATGGCTGCCAGAACCCTTCCGCGCGTTCTTCCCACTGGTCGACGTCGGGGACCGGAGGAGTGGGAGTCTCCATTGCTTGATGGCGTCTCATGAGGGCAGCCCGGTCGCCTCGTGTGCGACTTTCCCCGAAGAGCTGGTAAGGGTCAACGGAGCCACTATCTCCTCTTCAGACCGCCCCCGACTGGCCTCGGCCTCGACAGACGGAAGGCGGACCAGCTCCAACTGCGCCAGCCGCGCCAGAAGTTCCTCGTACTGGTCGGTGATCTGCTCCCAATTGTAGTACTGGATCACTCGGGCCATCGCTCGTCGACGGTACTCTCCGATCATCAAGGGATGATCGATCACCTCTTGCAAGCGCCGGGCCAGCTCCTCGCTTGTCTCATAGAGCAACCCGGCGTCCCCGATCACCTCTCGATTCTCCGGTGTGCTGAGCGTCAAGGCACAGTTTCCCGCCCCCATGGCCTCGATCAGCGCGGGATGTGTCCCCCCGACCTCCGTGGCGTGCACATAGCAGAAGGCGTTCTGCTGCAGTGCCCGATAGTCCTCGCCAAAGACGAAACCTGGAAACCGGACCCGCCAATCCGATGTGCTCTTCAATTGCGCGATGTACTCGTGGGCATAGGGTGCGCCGCCGACGATAACCAGCGGCCAATCGCTCTTGACTTGGCGATACGCCTCAATGACCAGGTGGGCATTGTTCTCTGGTTCAAGGCGGCTGACATAGAGGATGTACTGGTTCGGAACCAATCCGAAACGACGCAACCGCTCTGGGTCAGCACGACGGGCGACCTCAGCGCCATAGGCGATCATCGAGGAGCGCTTGTGATACCGGGTGGCGTAGTAGTCCTGGATGACCTGGGCATCGGTCACAATCTCAGTCGGCAGAAACGTTGAGAGCCACTCCGAAATCAGGTAGTAAGTCCGCCCAAACCAGTTCCACTTCTTTCGTTTGCGCTCCAGTCCATCGACATTGACCAGTGTTGGGGTCCCGAAGAGGCGGGGCCAGAAGGAGAAGAGGCTGTTCGCGGCGTTGCAGATGAGGATCACGTCATAGCCTCTCCAGGCGGCGTGTACAACGGAGAGCAATGTGTGGACGATCGTATCGAAATACTTATGCCGAATCGTCGGCAGAACGACCAGATCAACCCCGCGATAGGTCGTGGTTCTCCCCGCCGAGTAGTGGCGACGGCAGTAGACCGTCACTTGGTGGCCGCGTGCCGCCAATCTTGTCCCCAGTTGTTCAGCAAACGTCTCGAACCCCCCATAATTGGCAGGGATCCCTCTCGTCCCCAGAATTGCGATCTTCATAGTCGTGATTGTTTGCGAGCGTGCACTGCTATTTGCGTTGGCATTCGCTTTGAAGTCCTTACCAAAAAGGAACTATTGAAAGGAGCGGTCTGGGGCAGTTTCGAGCCGGGAGATCCTGCAGGTGATCTTGGAGGAGTCCGAGGCCAACCATCTGTCGATCGTACTGTGAGTCCAATAAGGCCGCGCAAGCCATCGAGCGGCTATGAACGGGAGTATACTGGTTCAGGACCGCCTTCGACAATCCCCCAGTTTCATTGAGCGACATTCCTCCTCATTTTTTACGTGACTTTTGCATTGCCATGGTGTAATTTTTACATTCTTCAATCGAGCAAATGGCGACGCAGCAGCAGCCAAAGAATGGGGAGTCTTGTTTGTCTGCCACTGCGCGTAATGCCGATCAAAGAGGAGTCCCCCTCGACCCGTTCTCTTTTGGGGGTTGATCAAGAGGGTCAATCAATGTTCGACAAGACTGGTTGTCCATCTGGGCACCGGCAGGATCGACGAAAGCTGGAGATCGCTGGAATGAATGGGAAGAACGACACTGGGATCGAGTCCGCATACGCCTTGCCCTGTCATACTGGGAAGATGGCACCTTTCTGCAAGGTTCGTGCCCTGGGAAAATGGGCCATCAAAGGTGCCCTCGCTTGTGGAATGATGATGGCTTGGTCGATGCACCTCGTCACAACAGCCCTGGGGCAAGAGTCTGCTTCTGTCCGGCAAGTGGGCCAAGCGGGCAAGTCAGATCGTCTGGTCGAACAAGTGAAGAGAGCTTGGAGTTTCCGAAGTACGCCCTCCTTCGCGGGAGCTGGTGCGTCCCTGCTTCCGGCGACGGCCTTTTCTGAAGAGAGGATCCGTCAGTGGACCTCCCTGGTACTTCCCCGACTGCGATTTGAACTTCCCGTCCCACCGCAGCTCTTCCTTCACGAAACCACCTCACTCCTCTACCATGAGATCGCTAAGCGGCTCGGCGTTCGGTACCGCTTCAGTGGATCGGATGACAGTGGATATGACTGTTCGGGTTTTGTCTGGCGAGTCTTCCAATCGGCTGGCGGCGACCTCGACCGTGTCGCGGCTCGGACACTCTGGTCACAACTTCCAGAGGCCAATCCCGAGGAGAAGGAGCAGTTTGGGACACTCGTCTTCTTCAACGGGCTTCGCCACGTCGGGATCGTGCGGGACGCCAAGACCTTCTACCACGCATCTCGAACCCACGGAGTGACCCTGTCAAGCTATGACGGTTACTGGGGCCGTCGGATCACGGGTTTTCGGCGAGCGCCTTCGATTGCACCATAACGCCGCCCAGACGGTGTCACCCGAGGGAGGCAGTGCGTTGGGACGAAGAGCCTGGGGCAATTCTTGGAACGACTTGTCCAGGGCATCATTCTCGCTCATTCTGGCCTTCTTGATTCTCAGCAAGGGAGCAGACTGGACTGATGCGTCTTCGCTCTCTCCTCTCCGGCAAACTCTCCAGCCACAATTCGTTGGTCTCGCCGATCCTCGTCAAGCCGCCACAAGCTTCGCAGGGAACGATCTGCTGACCCTTCCTCTTGCCGATTCTCCCCCGCCTGAATCCAGGCTCTACGAAGCCATCATGTCGAGAATCGGTCTCCCCTATCGTCTGGGTGGGATCGACGATCTTGGCTACGATTGCTCTGGGTTTATCTGGCGTGTCTTTCAGGAGGCAGGAATCGACATTCCACGACATTCCGTGCGAGAGATGTGGGAGCGGCTGCCAGAGGCCAACGAGGGGGAGGAGGGGACGTTTGGAGTGATTGTCTTCTTCAGCGGCTTGACTCACGCGGGGATCGTTCGAGACGCCCACTCCTTCTACCACGCGTCAAGCTCGCAGGGAATCGTGCGTTCCTTCTTCAGTGACTATTGGGGAGCCCGTGTGACAGGGTACAGACGGGTTCCACTTTCCCGTTCCAGCTCGACCAGGCCACGTTGGAGCCGCCCGAGAAGGGTAGGAACGGCCCCTGCCCGTCGAACTTCTCCACGCGAATCGATCGATCGTGACCAGCGTTGAGTCCCACCTTGAAATGAGGGAGAGGTCAGCGATCGGAGGGTCTCGCAGTAAAACCAGGAGTTTGAACCTTTCGATCCCGAGGCTCCCAGACGACGACGATCTTATCGATATTGATGTGGCAGATCACTCCCTCTTTTTCGAGACTGAGAATGTTGCCCTCGATGCGGGTCACACGACCGCTAATGGTCGCCCCTTCACAGGTCACATCGATCTCCTTACCCATTTGCGATTCGAGAAAATTCTTCACATCTGCTCCTTGGCCCGTCTCCCCCGTCTTCCTGTACTGGCACCTCGCCGCGATGGTTCAATGAGGAGACCTTCATCACTCCGTCAGTATCTGTAGGTTTGGACGGATTAGGCCCGATTGTACCGCATCAAGCAGGGTTCCGGGAATTCAAGTTGGCGTGAATCGGGAGAAGCGGGTAGAATGTGCCGTCAGATTCAAGAGTTAAAGACTGTGCCTGGGCACTTGGTGGCTGGGCAGATCGATTGAGGCGATATCCAAATTTGCCTGAGAAAGAGGTGCCATGAAGGCCGTTGTTGTCGAAGAGAATGGCGGACCTGACCGGTTGATTCTGCGAGAGAGGCCGATCCCGACGCCCAGTATAGGCGAAGTGGTCATCCGGCAGACTGCGGTCGGGGTTAACTACATCGATATCTACCACCGCACGGGCCTCTACCCGCTCCCACGTCCCTTCGTTCCTGGAATGGAAGGAGTTGGAAGGATCGAGGCGATCGGACCAGAGGTGACCGGGCTCGCCGTTGGAGATCGAGTTGCCTACGCCATGCAACTCGGCGCGTATGCCGAGTATGTCCTCCTTCCTGCCTGGAAGGCGGTCCCCCTTCCTGCAACAGTCGCGGATCGGGACGCAGCAGCACTCATGCTTCAGGGGATGACCGCCCACTATTTGACAACGTCGGTGCACGCAGTCGGACCCGGTCAAACCGCATTGATCCTCGCGGCGGCAGGTGGAGCCGGACTTCTCTTGGTCCAACTGGTCAAGCGATTGGGAGCCCGTGCCATCGGGGCTGTTTCGACTCCAGCCAAGGCGGAGCTCGCGCGCCGTGCAGGTGCAGACGAGGTGATCCTCTATACTGAGCAGAATCTGGTGGAGGAGACACGGCGGCTGACCGATGGGCAGGGAGTCCAAGTCGTCTACGATTCTGTTGGCCAATCGACTTTTCTGCAGAGCCTTGAATGTCTGGCCCCCCGGGGAATGTTGGCACTCTACGGCCAGTCGAGCGGACCGGTTCCCCCGTTCGACCCGGCGCTGCTCGCCCAGAAAGGTTCTCTCTTTCTGACCCGCCCCAGCCTCGCACACTATGCTGCGACTCGTTCAGAGCTTCTCTGGAGATCTGGCGAACTCCTGACGTGGCTCGGCCAAGGGGAGATCTCGCTGCGGATCGACCGGTCGATTCCATTGTCTGACGCAGCCGAGGCGCACCGTGCTCTTGAGAGCAGACAGACCATGGGAAAGATTGTTCTGCTCCCGTAACCCAGTCGTCAACACCACTCGGGCGTGGTACCCCCTTGCGGAAGTGGGTGGTTCCCGGTGCTGGACAGATCGAAGGAAAAGAAGAGCGTGATGGAAGAGCCGACCCCCGCCCATCCAATCAACAGCCTGAACAACCGTCCAGGAAGCAGATCTTGGCTTCCCCCAGGTCCGCTTTCGACTGATGACCGGATCGTCCGGCTCTTGTGGGGATTCTCCCTGCTGGGCGGGATCCTCTACTTGGTCCTGCCATCATCCATCGAAGGCCCCGCCAGGGTGGCGATCAAGGGAATGGGGGTTGGATTGCTGGCAGCCCTCGTATTCCGCGTCATCCAGCGCCTTTCCAAACCTGTCGACGGATGGATTCTCGCCGTAGCCCTCAGCTTCTCCTGTCTCGGAGACCTGTTCCTGGCCGTGCGGGGAACCTTTCTCCTCGGTCTCTCCTCTTTTCTGGTCACCCATCTTCTTTACCTGGCACTCTTCGTGCGAAACTGGCGACGTCCGCTGCGTCCAACGAGAACGCGCCTTGTCATCTCAATCCTCGTGCTCCTCTTCAGTCTCTTCTATTCACAGTGGCTCGCGCCATCCCTTGGTTCTCTGGCGATGCCGGTGGCCCTCTATGTCTGCGCCATCACGCTGATGGTGGTTGCCGGACTTTGGAGCAGCTTCTCCCCTTCGTGGGTCTGGGTGGGTGCCATCCTCTTTCTCGTCTCCGATGCCATCCTCGCCGCTGACCGCTTCCGCGCGCAGGTTCCTTTCGCTGGATTCCTGATCTGGGCCACCTACTACTTGGGCCAGTATGGAATCGCCCTCGGCATCCTGCACGCCCATTGGTCGCATCAGGAAAAGGAGATCTCTTGAAACTGGAACTGCTCTCTCCGACGATGAGCGACGGTGCCACTCTTTTTGTCTATCACTGGCAACCCGACTATGAGATTGGGCGCGGAATCGTTCAAATTGTCCACGGACTGGCGGAGCATGCCGGGCGCTATGAGTCGCTGGCCGAAGCTCTGACGCAAGCCGGCTATCAAGTCTTCGCACTTGACCTCCGTGGGCATGGCAGAAGTGCGGAGGGGAGGGAGGAACTGGGCTGGATGGGGGAGAAGGAAGGCTGGCAGCGAATGGTCGACGACACGATCGGGTGTTGCCAAATGGCCCGCGGGCGCTACCCCCAGCTTCCCCTCTATCTCTTTGGTCACAGCCTCGGGAGTTGGATCGCTCAGCAGATCCTCTTCGAGGCTCCGGACCTGCTCGACGCTGCGATCCTCTCGGCCCCGTCTGGTGAGTTTCCTCTTCTGGCCCGTCTCGGGCGCTTGATTGCGAGATTTGAGCGATGGCGATTGGGGAAGAGAGGTCGGAGCGATCTCATCAATCGGTTGACGTTCGAGGCTTTTAACCAGCCTTTTGCCCCCAACCGCACCGCATTCGATTGGCTTTCGCGGGATGAACAAGCGGTCAATCGCTACATCGCCGATCCGGCATGCGGATTTGTGGCAACCACGCAGTTCTGGGTCGACTTTCTCGACGCGATGGGGCGCATAGTCGCCCCCGAAAATCGCACACGAATCCGTCGCTCCATCCCACTCTACCTCTTCTCAGGTCGCAATGACCCCGTCAATCGTCAAGGACGTGGCTGTGAACGACTCGCCGAGACCTATCGAGCCATGGGGATCCGCAACGCGAGCTACAGGCTCTACCCACAAGCTCGTCACGAGTGCCTCCACGAAACCAACTGCGAAGAGGTGACGGAGCATATTCTCGAATGGCTCGATTGTCTGCGGGCCTATCAGCGGGCGGCGAACACTGTCGAAATGGGATCTTCCGAGAGTTGATGCGTTCCAGACTCCCGCTCATTCGAGGTCGTGGCGAACAACCCAGCCCCTCTGCCGCTCATATTGAACGTGCGACCATTCCGTCTCTCCACCCGCCGCGCGCTTGCCGAGCATCTGGACCTTTCCGCCGCTGGGAATTGAGGCAATGACCGGACAGTCCTTTCGTGGACAGGCAAACACCGCGAGTTGATCGACCCTGGCCGTCATCTTCATTCCTTTGGATCTGTCTGGAAACTCCTCCGGCAGCGGCGAGGTCGAACCTGTCGTCTTGGCTGGAGCCTGTTTCTCCCGTTCTATCCACGCGAGCATCCCGTCGACCGCCTGGTTCAGGGGAGCGAGGAGCCCCTTACCTCCCACCAAGTAGGCAATCCCTACCAGCAAGATCGGACCAACCAGCAATCCGGTCAACGCCGAGAGCAGATCCCTCTTGGTGAGCATGTCCTATTCCTCTTGCTTACTCGTAACGCAGCGCCACAATCGGGTCGAGGCTCGACGCCTTCCAGGCTGGCCATAGACCAAAGACGAGACCGATGCCAACACTCGAGAGCAGTCCAACGACCGGCGCCCAGAGGGGCACGTAGGAGGGGAGGATCAGCTTGATGATCAACGTCGCCAGCCAGCCAATGACGAGGCCGATCAGCCCCCCCATGCCAGTCAAGGTCATGGCCTCAATTAGAAATTGCCACATGATGTCGCGGCGCCTTCCCCCAATCGCCTTGCGAATTCCGATCTCGCGAGTCCGTTCGGTGACGGAGACGAGCATGATGTTCATGACACCGATTCCCCCAACCAGCAGTCCGACCGATGAGATCGCCACCATGGCGATGGCCACTCCGAAGGTGATCGACCGGAAGGTATCGATGATCGAATCAGCAGTGGCGATCCCAAAATTGTTCGGCTTGTCGAGGGCAACCTGACGACGGACCCGCAGCAGTTCTGTCACTTGGTTCATCGCCTGCTGCATCAACCCCGCTCGCGCAATGGCGAGAATGAAGACATCCTCGGCATTGGGCTTCAGTTTGGCCGCCACGGTATAGGGCACAAAGATGACGTTGTTCTCGTCGTTGCTGCCCTCTCCCCCTCCGAAGAGCTGTTCGCGCTTCTCCAGTACCCCAACCACTCGAAACTCGCGCCCCCCGATCGTCAACAATCGATCGAGCGGGTTGAGGAGAGCAAAGTACTGCTCAGCCACCGTCGCGCCGATGACACAGACCGTCTCCCGCCGTTCGTTCTCCAACCGGGTAAAGAACCTCCCTGCCGAGATGACCCAGATGCCAGTCTGTTCATACTCGGAGAGCGTTCCTTGGAGGCTGACCGCCGCCGACTCCTTGCCCATGGCCTTGACGGAGATCTTCTGCCCGAAGTAGTCGTTGGTGATGTTGAGCAAGGGCACCGCTTGGGTGACCGCTGGCAACTCGGAGATGGCGACCGCATCTTCATAGGTGAGACTCTTCCGCATCCGTTCCTCACGGGTCGGTGGTCCGAACCGTACCCCCGATTCGAACTTGGTGATGAAGATGGAGTTGGTTCCGAACGACTCGACCTGTTTGGTGACGGCATAGTCGATCCCGCTGATGATCGACGCGATCGCCATGACGGTAACGACTCCGATGACAACCCCGAGCACCGTCAGAAAGGAACGAAGCTTGTTGGCATTGAGTGTCGCGAGCGCCATGCGGAGATTTTCATAGATATCGCTGCGGATCAGTTTCATGGGGATCGATTACTCCGTTCGTAAGGCAACAATGGGATCGAGGAGGGCCGCCTTGCGCGCCGGAAGAATCCCCGACATCACCCCCACCAACCCAGAGATGGTCACGGCGACAATGACCGCAGTCACTGAGAGGTAGGTGGGGAAGAAGAGCGCTGTAATCAACCGTCCTGCCAACCACGCCAAGAGAACCCCAACGGTGCCGCCAATTGCCGAGAGGGTCACCGCCTCGATCAGAAACTGACGGAGAATATCGCCCTGTCGCGCACCGAGACTCTTGCGAATGCCAATCTCTTTGGTACGCTCGGTGACACTGACCAGCATGATGTTCATGATGACGATTCCACCGACCACCAAGGCGATTCCAGGAACCGCGATTGCGGCAATGAAGATTGGCCCCAGAATCTTGTCCCGAACCTCCATGATTGCGTCCGGAGTATTGACCCCAAAGTTGTCTTTCTCCTGGTAGCCCAGTCCGCGACGAACGCGCATCAGCGATCGAACCTCTTCGACCGCCTCGCTGAAGCGGTTATCGTCCTTCGCCGTACCGACAATGTAGAATCCCCGTTGGCGAACAGGAGGTCCGAAATTCTTGATGTAGGTGCGGAGGGGCAGATTGATGTAGATGTCCTGGGGGCGTCCAAAAACGGTTCCTTTAGCCACCGCCACGCCAATCACCCGGTAGGGCATCCCGCGAATGGAGATCTCCTCCCCGACGGCGCTGCCATTTGGAAAGAGCTTATTGGCGACATCGGCACCGAGGAAGGCGATGTTCTGGGCTCCCAGATCGTCGGCCCCAGTGAAGAAACGCCCTTCGGCGACGTCGATCTTCTCGATGTCGAAGATGTTGGAGGTCAACCCGTCAACGAAGACGGAGTCCATCGTCTCACTGCCCCGACGAATCTGTGAGGGGCTCCCATTCGCTTTGGCCCCGAGGTCGCCAACCTGTGTCACCCGCTCCCGCAAATAATCGTAATCGGCAAAGGTCAACTCCTTGTTGCGACGCTGGGCTTCGGCGATGGTGTCGGTCGTGCGCCAGTCTTCAAAGCCGAACCGACGAACGCTGAAGGAGCGTGCCCCGATCCCGGCGATCTTCTCATCCACATACCGGTTGAAGCCCTGGATCAACGAGACGATGATCACCACGGCCGTGACCCCAATGATCATCCCAAGCAAGGTCAGAGCCGACCGCAATCGATGTGACCAGATCGCGCTGGCGGCTAGTTTCACTGTCTCCTTCAGTTCCATGCGCTCCCCTTCGTCTCGGATATTGGCCGCTTCTCCTCGCGACCCTTTGCCATCTTCTGTCAAACGCGACGGGTGACCATTTGACAAAGGTCTCTCCCTCCCGCTGATGAGAGAAAAACAGGATCATACCACAGCCAAGTTCCCAATCCGGTAGTGGCGTGCGAGCGGCACCAACTTCCGGGAATTCATTCAAAATCGGGCGGCATAGAGCTACTACATCTGCTATACTGCGCCCACTTTTTCAGGCGGACAGAGATCTGCGGCATTGGATCCTTCCCGTTGGATTCAATGTATGTGACCCATACGATCATCTCCGGGCGCTCGGTTCCGGGGAAATTTTCCGGGGAAGCTGACAGAGCACCCAACGAATGAGGACCTATGTTTGGAATCACCGTCATTGATCTGGTGGTCATCATCGCCTATCTGGCGGGGATCACCATCTTTGGACTCTATGTCTCTCGCCGGGTCAAAGATACGGGTGGCTTCTTCATGGGGAGCCGTGGGTTTGGTAAGGTTCTGATGATCGCGCAGGCATTGACGACGGGCACGCGCGCCGATTACGCCATCGGAGTTGCCGGTGCGACCTATCAGATTGGGATGGCCGGCATCTGGTACCAGTGGATGTGGATCTTCTCCACTCCTTTTTTCTGGTTGCTCTCGCCCATCTTTCGTCGGATGCGGTATGTGACGACCGCGGACTTCTTCGAGGAGCGCTTCAGCAAGCCATTGGGCTTTGCCTATTCCCTCTTCGCGCTCTACCTCTTCATGCTCTGGCAGGGAACGATCATCAAGGGTGCGGCGACGACGATCACGGCCATCACCGATCTGCCGGAGCCCTGGATCATCTGGGGGGTGACCACCCTCTTCGTCCTCTTCGGAGTCGCGGGGGGGTTGGTCGCGACGGTCATGACGGACTTCATCCAGGGCATCTTCATTCTGATCCTCTCCTTCGCCCTGATTCCCTTCGGGCTGGAGGCAGTGGGCGGATTCAGCGGACTGCATCAACTGCTGGCCGAGAGCCCGCAGATGTTCTCGTTGATCGCGCCCAAAGAGCTGACCCTCTTCACCATCACCATGCTGGTCATCAGCGGACTGGTCGGGATCGTCGCACAGCCGCACCACATGGCCGTGGCCGGAAGTGGAAAGACGGAGATGAACTGCCGGGTAGGCTGGACCTACGGGAACTTCATCAAACGGCTCTGCACGATCGGCTGGGCACTGGCAGGACTTTTTGCTGCCGCCTTGGTTGTCCAAGGCGCGCTCTCTGGTGCCGTGCTCGACGCGAAGCGCGAACTGGCCTTCGGCGCCATGGTCAAGCTGCTCCTCCCACCTGGGCTCGTCGGCTTGATGATCGCGGCGATCATCGCTACCGTCATCGCCTCTTGCGCCTCGTTCATGATCGCGGGATCGGCCCTCTTCACCCGCAACCTCTACCAACGCTACCTGCGCCCCGAAGGAGAGGACGCCCACTACCTGCTGGTTGGGCGTCTCGTCTCAGCCGTGATCACACTCGGGAGCCTGCTCATTGCCCTCTACATCCCCACCGTCATCTCGGCGACCATTCACTTCGTCGAGATCGTCGCCTTCGTTGGGGTTCCGATGTGGGTCGGCATCATCTGGCAGCGTACGACCAGCCGAGGGGCTTGGGCCGGCATTCTCGTCGGAGCGACTCTCTTCCTCGTCACCGGACAACTTCTGGCGTGGCAGAAGGGGCCGCAACTGCTCCTCTCCCTCTGCGCGGCTTTTGCCGCGACCATCCTGGTCAGCCTCTTCTCTCCTCCCGTTCCAGAAGAGAGGCTCCGTCGTTTCTATGGACTGCTGCGGACCCCCGTCGGGGAAGAGGAGAACCTCGCACTTTACGACGCCCCCACGTCCCCTCCTCCTGTCTCCAAGTTGGCAGAGGAGGGCCACTCGCTCCTGATCGTCGATCTCCTCGAGCTTCCCCGTCGATTCAGCTGGAAGCGTTACCGTCTTGACCTGATTGGGTTCCTGCTCGCTTGGCTCTGGGTTATCCTCCTCCTTCTTCTTGGGTACTGGGTGACGCAGCTGGGGGCGTAAAGGAATGCGAATTCGCGGCAAGGTGACATCAGAAGAGACGGTCGATCTGACCATCACGGATGGGACGATCACGGCAATCGAGCCCGCCCGTCTGGGCATCCCCTGCGATGGCGGCTCGGAGAGCCTCTATTTGTTGCCAGGTTTCCTCGACCTGCAGCTCAACGGCTACCTCGGCATCGACTTCAACGCTCCCTCGACCAGCCCCGAGGAGATCCTCGAAGCGACCCGGCGGGTGCGACAGACCGGCGTCACCGGATTCTGCCCAACGATCATCACCGGCTCCTCGGAACATATCGAGGCCTGCATCTCGACCCTTGTCAGAGCGATCGACCGTTACCCGGAAGTGGCGGCAGCGGTCATTGGGCTGCATATTGAGGGCCCCTACATCTCCTTGGAGGATGGTCCGCGGGGAGCCCATCCGCGGGCCGATGTGCGCCCCCCAGATTGGACTGAATTCCAGCGTTGGCAAACCCTGGCAGGAGGCCGGATCCAGATCGTCACCCTCGCCCCCGAATGGCCGGAGTCGGTCGAATTCATCCGGCAAGCGAGTGAGGCTGGCCTCGTTGTCGCCCTCGGACACACCGCTGCGTCTCCGGCGCAGATTCGGGCGGCGGTCGATGCTGGTGCCCGACTCTCGACGCATCTCGGCAATGGCTCCCACGCCAAGATCGATCGCCACCCGAACTACATCTGGGAACAGCTCGCCGATGATCGGCTCTCGGCCAGCCTGATCGTCGACGGGCACCATCTTCCTGAATCGGTCGTCAAGTGCTTTATTCGGGTCAAGTCGCCGGCCCGCACCATCCTCGTCACGGATGCCATCGCCGCGGCTGGGCTCCCCTCCGGGAAGTACTACCTCGGCAACGTCGAGGTCGAAGTGACTCCAGCCCGTCGAGTCAATCTTCCCGGTACCCCTTACTTGGCCGGCTCGGTCCTCGAGATGCCAACCGCCATCGCTTTGACAGTCGCCTATGCAGGGGTCTCCCTTCGGGAAGCGGTCGAG
Organism: Blastocatellia bacterium; assembly: GCA_049317725.1. Lineage (GTDB taxonomy): Bacteria > Acidobacteriota > Blastocatellia > RBC074 > RBC074 > CAIOZW01. The sequence goes on along the minus strand of JBMOHS010000005.1, from coordinate 13,381 downwards.
ATGGCCACGGCCAATCCCAGCGAGTTGTTGGGGCTTGGCGAGAAGAGAGGGTCGATCCGGGTCGGGCAGCGCGCAGATCTGCTCCTCGCCGTCTGGCGCAAAGATCCGCCACACCTCGACATCGCGGAGGTCATCCTCGCGTAATTGTCCCTCGTCTACTTTTGGGTTTCGGGTCACCCCAGGCGGCAAGGCGTACTTTCGACTGCCATACGGGCCAGATCTGCGTTCAGGCTTGTAGCTGATCCATTAGTTTGCTCAATAACGGTAGCGGTGCGGAACCCACGTCCCCCACCTCTTTTCATAAATCGCCCTGTTCCTGTCAAAGAGGGCTCGCCGTTCCTTGTCTTTGAGTTGATTGAACGAAGCCGAAAGATGATGGTGGATGAACACATCCTCGGCGCACGCAATCTTCAACCCCGCCTTTTCCACTTTGCGACAGTAATCATCATCCTCGAAGAAACCCATCCCATACGCCTCACTGATTGGCCCGCAGGTGGTATACGTTCTTCTCGGCATCATCACGCAGAAGAAGGCTACGGTGCGGAGAAAGAGGAGCTCGCCCAAATGGGCCAGCGTATAGGCACGGGATCTCTCTGGCATCTCGTCCAGGCTCTCATAGCCGATCTTGACCTGCGCTTCATTCCCGATATTGTTGGTCACGGCGCCTAGCAGTCCAATGTCGGGATGATCTGAGAAATGATGAAGAAGTGTCAGGATCCATCCCTCTGTCACGACCGTGTCATTATTGAGCAACACGAGATACTCACCTGTTGCCGCCGCCAGACCCAGATTGTTACCAGCGGCAAATCCCACATTGTATCGATTGAAGATTACGCTGACCGATTCGTGGTGAAGTTGAAATTCCTTGAGGTAATCGACCGTTCCATCTGTGGAAGCGTTATCGACGACCAAGACCTCCAAGTTTGGATATTGACTTCTCTCGATGACACTGCGCAAACAGGTTTTTGTCAGTTCGAGGTTGTTGTGAGTGAGGACAATGACGCTCACGAGTGGCAGGGGAATCGTCTCAATCAATTTTTCGAGATCGTCTGCACGTCGTGCCCATCCTTGAAGAGAGAAGGCCTTCTCTCCATCTTTGGTAATGGTGGTCGGATCCTCGCCCAGACGCTCTTGATCTGATCGATCCGCGACAATCATTACCTTGCTCACGTATGTCTCCGCGATCTGTCCATCCCAAGACCGGTCGACCAGCACACCATCTGCTGAACGAAGCAATTCAGTCTGTGAAATGAATGGATCCATCTCCTCTTTGGCTTGCACAGCGGGTCTCCACTGAAGGTCGAAGACTCGGTATGAGTTGGGAACGCACTGAACGAGGCTGAGCCACGAGGGGTGTTCAAGCAATGACACACTGGAAGTGATCGCGAAATCTCGTAACATACAGGCCAAGCTCTTTTTGAGCGGGTGAAACTCTGTCTTGGTGGGTAAGTCGGTCTGGAGGAATCGATTGTTGTTGGCGTGCAATCTGACCAAATATCCACCTGTCAATCCGTCAATGGGATCAAGTTCGTAGCGGGGTTCGTAACGGGGTTCGTGCCACTGAACCAGCGATTGTGAGATCCAAAAGACCCGATGGCCACGTTTCGCATATTCGCGAACAGCCAAAGACAGGTCTGGCTTTTCTGGGGAATCGAGTGAAAAGAGGAGGATGTCTCGAGATCGACTAGCCGAGGAAGGGGGTGCCGCCTCGCGCAGCAAGTTCCGGAGTTGCTGATCTTGAACTCCTTCGGTTCTCCGACGAAGCAAAGATGGAAGGAAGGTCAACAGGAACGTCCCGAGTCGACCCATCAGCGAAATTGCCAGATCTCTTCCCTGCAGAAACCGGTGCTGCGCTCTTCTCCTCTTCTTGAAGAGGAAGTACCGGACTGGATGTGCGTTGATCTCCCCTGCCCACTCGATCCAGGAGGAGAGCTCCCGCGATAGTCGATCTCTCTCTCTCTCCAATTCGGCGAGATTCATCTCCAACTCTGATTGGCTGTTTTCCAGACAGGTGGGTACTTCGGTTGGATCGATGGTATGCGGTTTTTTCTTTTGATCTTTCAGCAAGCGTGATCGCCACTCCCCAAACACGTCGATCTTGGCAGTTCGTCTGGTGGACCTACTTGAATTGACGGCGAGGCTGAACCATCAACCTCGCGAGGTCAGTGAAATCGAGCGGGATCGCACGGAGAGATCGAACGGGTGTCAGCGGCAACTTTGATGAATCACCTGTACTACCCGTTCCTGGGCATCTTCCTTCAATTCAGGATAGATCGGCAGGGCGAGAGTCTCCTGGGCTGCCTGCTCGCTGTGGGGAAGGTCCCCTTCCCGATATCCAAGATAACCAAAGCATTCCTGGAGGTGGATCGGCACTGGATAGTAGATCTCAACTCCGATTTGAGCGTCGCGCAGTGCTTGGATGACCTTGTCGCGCTGGGGAACACGAATGACGAATTGATTATAGATGTGACGTCTGTCTGGAGCTTCTGTCGGCAGGATCACGGAAGCAAGCCCGGCTTGGGCAAAGAGTCGGCGATAGGTGGCGGCATTCCGTTGTCGTGATTCTGACCAACCATCAAGATATTTCAGTTTGACGCGCAGAACAGCGGCTTGAAGCGCGTCGAGCCGAAAATTCCCCCCGATGAACTGATGGTAGTACTTGGGACGCATCCCATGGCCACGTAAAAGTTGAACGCGATCAGCGAGTGAAGGGTCCTGGGCCGTGACCATTCCACCGTCTCCAAACCCCCCGAGATTCTTGGAAGGGAAGAAGCTGAAGCAGCCGAGATCACCGATCGAGCCTGCCCGGCGTCCTTTGTACTCGGCCCCGATGGCCTGCGCCGCATCCTCGATCACGGGGAGATGATGGCGATTGGCAATCTCCATCAAGTGATCCATCTCGGCCATTTGGCCGAAAAGATGGACGGGCATGATCACCTTGGTGCGCGGAGTGATTGCCCTTTCGAGCAGCTCTGGATCAAGGTTGAAGGTGGCGGGTTCGATGTCGACAAAGACAGGGCGGGCACCGATCCGGGCGATCGTGCCGGCCGTCGCAAAGAAGGTGTAGGGAGAGGTGATCACCTCGTCACCCGGGCCAACCTCGAGCGCCATCAGGGCGACCAGCAGCGCATCGGTCCCCGAGGAGACCCCGATTCCAAAGCGACATTGGGAGTAGGCTGCGATCTCTGCCTCGAGTCCCTCGACCTCTGGCCCGAGGATAAAGGCTTGGGCTTCGATGACCCGCTGAAGTGCGACCTGGATCTCATCGCGGATCTGGGGGTACCCGATGCGAAGATCGAGCAAGGGAATGGGAGCAATTGGGTCCGCTTTCTGGATGTCAGGCGTTGGCGAGGACATACGGTCTCACTGACTCCTTTCGATCTGGGCCGTCCGGTCGATCCCTTCATCTCTCAATCACCATACCAAGTCAAGTGGGGTCAATCGGGGCCAAACGAGATAAGATCAGACAGTTCTCCCCACTCCCTCCGGATCCAGCCAGCAGTTGGCGCAAACGAAAGGCACAGGGCAGCAAAGCCCACATACTAGCAAATCCATCGACTTTCACGCCAGACGCATTGCCGCCCCCTCCCCATTCACCCCGACAGAGCCCCTTGAAGTGCAGGTGGGGAGAGATGGACCCAGGGGCGAGCCGATTCGAGCTGTGCAGCAAGTCGGAAGAGAGTCGCTTCATCACCGAAGCGCCCTACGAACTGGACTCCAATGGGAAGACCACTGCCATTCCAGCAGAGAGGAACGGACATGGCGGGCTGGCCAGTGGCATTGCAGAGCGGAGTGAACGGGACAAAGAGGGCCGAGCGGCGCAGACCGACCAGTGGGTCTTCCGGGGTAGCCGTAAAGCTTCCGAGAAGAAGCGGAGGCTCGGCGAGGGTCGGGGTAAGAAGCAGATCGTACTCGCTCATGAAATGGGCGATGGTTCGTGAGAGATATTGCAAAGTTTGAACCGCCGCGAGGTAGGAGGGAGCATCGACTTGGCGTCCCATCTGCACGAGAAACTCTGTTCCGGGCTCGAGTTCCCCAGGGCGAGGGGGATGCCCCACCGCGCGGGTCATACTATCGATCATCCACGCCATGCCAGCCGACCAGAGGCACATAAAAGACTGAGCGAGAAGCTCTCCTGGAATGGCTGGGGCCGCTTCTTCGACCGTGTGGCCCAACTCCTGACAGAGGAGAGCTGCCTCTTCGACAGCACGAACGCAGTCAGGGTCGACGGGAACACCGGTCGCCGGGGTGGTAGTGAAGGCAATGCGGAGGGGGCCAGGGTCCTGCCCGACTTCGTCAACAAAAGGTCGAGCCGGCGGTGGTGCCCAGTAGGGATCCCCAGGGGCTGGTCCAGCGGTCGCGTCGAGAAGCGCGGCAGAGTCTCGAACCGACCGGGTGAGGGCGTGCTCCACCACCAACCCTCCAAAGATGTCTCCGAAATGAGGACCAAGGGGCGTGCGGGCCCGGGTCGGCTTCAGACCAAAGAGCCCACAACAAGAGGCTGGAATCCGGATTGATCCCCCTCCATCGTTGGCATGTCCGAAGGCGACCATGCGGGCGGCAACTGCCGCACCGGTCCCGCCACTCGACCCACCAGTCGTTCGTGTCAAATCCCAGGGGTTCCGGGCTGGACCGAAGAGGGCCGGTTCCGTCGTCGGCAAAATCCCAAATTCCGGGGTGTTGGTCTTTCCGACAACCAACAGACCGGCCTGACGGTAACGACGCACCAGTTCGGAGTCTCCGGAGGGAATGAAGGATCGAAGAAAAGAGGATCCCGCCGTCATCTCGACGCCGGCCCAGGCAGCCTGGAGGTCCTTGAGGACAAACGGGACTCCCGCCAGAGGCCCTTGCGGAATCGGTGCGCGCGCCGCCTGTCGCGCCTCATCGAACATCGGACGGACAATGGCGTTGAGAGTCGGGTTGAGGGCTTCAATCTGGGTGATGGCGGCCTCCACCAATTCGAGGGGGGTCACCTCTCCATCCCTCACCAGTTGCGCCTGCGCCGTACCATCCAACCGCATCAGTTCATTTGACTGCCTCATGACGTGCTTTCTCCTGCCCTGGCGATGCGAAATCTGAGGCGTTGGTTGTATCACTTTGGGGAGTGGGGGGGCCAGCGAAAATTTTAATCTCTCTCTCCTTGCGTGCGTTCTTGCAATCAAAATGGTGAGGTGCTATCCTTCGTTTGCTTTGGAACAGCTCCCCAAAACTGGTGTAACATTGCTGTTTTCAAGGACTTAGCGACTGCCGTACCCTACCGTACCAGCGATATTGTGCACCTGGCCGCAGGATCGAAATAGACTGTGGCCCAGGGGTCTTTTCGTCTTTGGTGGAAGGTCTTATGTGTGCAGTTTTCTGCTTTGAGGGGCAGGTCAGATCCCTCCGCGAGAGTTTGCAGTGGCCGGGCAGAGGTGTGAAATGGAGCCGAAACGCGTGAAACCCGAGGGAACAGCTTGGCCAGATGGAGCAGCATGGGATGCCCTGCTGACCGCGGTGCAGAAGCGTGTCAACCACGAAAGCTATAATACTTGGTTTCGTCCTCTCTCCCTCGAACGGTTTGACGGAAACACGATTCGGGTCCAGGTCCCGGATCGGGTCTTTGAAGACTGGATTCTCAACAACTATCGGGATGTACTCGACGATTCGATGGAAGAGGTCGCCCTCGCCGGCTATGAGATCCGGTTTGAAGTCTGTATGAGACCTGCTGCCGCCGAGTCCCCAGAGCTTACGGCGGGAGGAACAGCCGCACCAACGGGACAACGGCCGGTTCACCCGACGGCTGACAATCGGACGGCGACGCCGTCGACAGCCCACCATCGCCCTCCCCCCCAAGGCGCAAGAATGACGACGACACCGCCCCGCCCCCATGCGACCGGGCCGGAAGCCCCGGAGCTCCCGCTCAATCAGAAGTATACCTTCGAGACGTTCGTCGTCGGCTCGAGCAATCAGTTTGCCCACGCCGCTGCACTTGCGGTCGCGGAAGGCCCATCGAGAACCTACAACCCACTCTATCTCTATGGTGGAGTGGGCCTTGGTAAGACGCACCTCATGTGCGCGATTGGCCACCGGGTCAAGCAGATCAATCAACATCTGCGGCTCTGCTATATCTCCGCCGAGCGGTTCATGAACGAGCTGATCAACGCGATCCGGTATGAGCAGACCCTGGCCTTCCGGGAGCGATACCGATCGATCGACGTCCTCCTGATCGATGACATCCAGTTCATCGCTGGCAAGGAACGAACGCAGGAGGAGTTCTTCCACACTTTCAACGCCCTCTACGAGGGACAGAAACAGATCGTCATCTCCTCCGACTGCCCTCCGCGGGAGATCCCGACGCTTGAGGAGCGGCTCCATTCGCGGTTTGAATGGGGATTGATCGCCGACATCCAGCCGCCGGATCTCGAGACGAAACTGGCGATTCTTCGGCGCAAAGCGGAAGCGGAGCGGTTGGAAGTGCCGGATGCCGTGGCAATGTTTATTGCCCGAAAGATCAAATCGAACATTCGGGAACTGGAAGGCTCCCTGGTCCGATTGACAGCGCTCTCCTCCCTCAAGGGGGAACCGATCAGCATGGCACTGGCGCAGGAGGCCCTCAAGAATCTCGTGGATGTCGAGGAGCGGGCGACGTCGATCGCGACCATCCAGAAGATCGTCGCCGAGCATTTTGGACTGCGTGTCGCGGACCTCAAATCGAAGACCAATGCCCGGGATATCGCCTTCCCCAGGCAAGTGGCCATGTATCTGTGCAAGAACTTGACACGTGCCAGCCTTCCCGAGATTGGGCGCGAATTTGGCGGCAAGCATCACACGACGGTGCTCCACAGCGTCAACAAGATCACGGGGATGATCGAGCAGAACGGACATTTCCACAGGGTTATTCACAGCTTAAGTGAAAGATGCAGATAGACTTTTCATCTTTTCCACAGGGAATTGACCTACGACCTGTGAATTGTGTGCGAAAAGCGAACTCGGCCCGAAGAAGATTCACAGCCCACTCCCACTTTTCCTTCGGCCAGAGATTCTTTTCCACACCTTTTCCACGACCTAAGCGATTGAAATGATGGAAGTTAGAAGGAATGTTCCGGCTTTTTCACAACACTACTACTACTACTAGCTTCTTATCTTGTTTAGACTTGAGCTATAAGCAGAAAAGAGCGGTTGGCGTGAGGAAGAAACGGGACAGGAGGGGACGATGAACTTTCGCGTTGGCAAGCAGAACCTGTTGAAAGAGTTGGGATTGGTCCAGGGAGTGGTCGAGAAGAAGAGCACGATTCCGATTTTGGTCAATCTGCTGATTGAGGCTCAACCCGGGGGGATCCAGATTCGGGCGACCGATCTCGACTTGTCGATCACCTCGACCTGCGACGCGGAGGTTCTTGAACACGGTTCACTCTGCCTTCCGGCGAAGAAGCTCTTTGAGATTGTCCGGGCATTACCGGAAGCGGAGGTCGAAATCAAGCGCGGAGAGAAGGAGCAGGTGACCCTCACGTGTGAGCGGTCCCGGTTCCGCCTCAATGGCGTGGCGACGGAGAATTTCCCGGAGATCAAGTCGATGCCAGAAGGGGCGGTCTCCTTGCCCGCCCAGATCTTCCGGACGTTGATTGGGCGAACGATCTTTGCGAGCAGCACCGATGAGTCCCGCTTCACCCTCAATGGCGCGAAGCTGGAGATGGGGACAGAGGGGATCCGGGTCGTGGCGACCGATGGGCATCGGTTGGCCTTTATTGAGAAGAAGATGCCAGTGACGGGGCAGGCTCTCGACCTGTTGATTCCGAAGAAGACCTTGGCGGAGCTTGCCCGACTGAGCGCAGAGGCGGATGATCAGCTCGAAGTGGCCTATCACCAGAACCTGCTCTTCTTCCGCTTTGGCAATCGGGTCTTGACGTCGAGGACCTTGACTGGACAGTTTCCAAACTACGAGATGGTCTTGCCAAAGGAGAATCACCACCGCTTCGTGGTGGAGAGTTCGCGTTTGGCGGGGGCGTTGCGGCGCATCTCCCTGGTGGCGGACGATCGCTCCCACGCCATCAAGGTCGAGCTTCTCAAGGATCTGGTGCAGATCACTGCCACCACGGCCGAGGTTGGTGACGGGGTCGAGCAGCTGGCCGTCGAATATGACGGTCCGGAGATTGCGATTGGATTCAATGTCCAGTACTTGCTCGATTTTCTCAGCGTGATCAACGAAGGAGACGTCCTTCTCGAGTTCAAGGATGGCAGCTCTCAGGTGCAGCTGCGGCCTCACCAAGAGGTCGATTACGACTATCGCTACATCGTCATGCCGCTTCGCGTTTGAGGGGGGGGGCTCACCCGGAGGTGGCGGGTGGAGGGACTTGGGGCTCGTCCAAGGCCTCCTCCTGGCGCTCCAGAGGGGCCAGTTGGAGCCGTGGCGGGGCAGGTGGCTCGGTCTGTGGGCGGAGCAGATAGTCGTCCAGATTGAGAAAGATGGTCTCCCCAGCGTCACTGAAGAGGTTGTCGATCCCGCGCTTTCGGCGTTGATAACGCCGCCAATAGAAGATCATTCCCCCAATCAGCATTCCAATCAGCACGGTCAGACCGAGCATCAACGCAATCCAGACCAGGGATTGAACGACGATGGTCGTGGTATTGGTCATTTCGCGCCAAGCTGCGGCGTCCGCTGGACGGAAATCGAGCGGGATGTCGGTCACTTTCCGGCCATACCAGTAGACCTTCTGCTCGTAGCGAATCTGGTTGAAGATCTGGTCCGCATTCGTCGGGGAGGTGTCGCTGATGATGAGGGCAAGGTAGTTCCCGATGCGCCGAAGACGGTGTTGGCTCTGTTTGTCGGGAGGGAGGTTGGCAACGTAGCCCTCCAAGCGAGAGAGATTGTCGGTGGCCGCTTGCGGCGTGTAGTACTCAACGAGGAGGAGCTCCAAGGCCTTTGCACTTACTTCATCGACATAGGTTGCCGTGACGGTCTCGGGTTGGCTGGTGAAGTCGAGGAGATTGGCGACCGGGCCAAAAGAGGGATGGCGGCCGAGGGCCACCGGACCGAGGAAGTAGGTTTCGCTGTTCGGCTGTCGACGCACGGTTGGGAGGTGCTTGAGGAGGACTGGGCCCGCTTCTTCCTCCGGCGCGAGCGTTGATCGGAGCGCGTCTCCAAGTTGCTTGAACGGAAGGTCCGCTGTATGGAGGGGCTTGCCGCTCAATGGACCGGGAGTGTTGGGGGCGCTCAGACGAACGAAGAAGGGACCGACCGCGAACTCGGCGCTCGACTGATCCGGCGGACGGGTCAACCGCTGGAAGCTCTGCCGGCCAAAGGCGCCCGCTGGCGTCTGGTGCCGGAAGAGTTCCGCCTGCACCACTCTCTTCTCGACCCGGTAGCGACGGATGGAGAGATCGATCAGTCCATACTCTTTCCAGACAGCGGCGTCCTCGAGGACTTGCCAGTCCGCCGATCGCAGAAGGCTGACTGGGCCGACTGACTCGATCGAGGTTGTCCCTTCACCAAGCCTCGATGGGAGCCATTGGGTGAGGGCTTCGCTGGCAGGCGTGGGGGCCACTGTCGTTTGTGCGCCGACCTGTTCCATCCTGGCGGGATTCAAGAGGAGCGCCAGGAGCAGTCCGATCGATAAGGCTCCCTGGACTCTCGATGCTGGGCGTGACTGTGGCCCTCGATTCCGCTTCATTGCCAAATTCTCCATCCTTTTGCTTACTCTTTTTGGTTTCTCACGGAGCCACAGAGGGAGGAAAAGGGCTCACCACTGCCGGTCCAATCTCGATATTGTCGCTTCTTGCTCCGCGCTCACGTCGTCACCTCGTTCACCATCATCTCCGTGACGCTGTGGCTCCGTGAGTGAATCTCTCCAGGCGCAAGCAGGTAGTTCAGTCTTGAGGGTCAGTCGGTTCCCCCCACTCTTGATCGTCAGTTTCATGCTCTTCCCGTGCTTCAGACTTGTCCGGTGGTCAGATCAGGCGTTCCAGTGCTGAATCTGCCCAAGAATCAGATCGGCGTAACGACGAGGCTCCCGTACGTTGCTGAGCGTGGTGTTCGACTCCATGGCTGGCGCATCGACGATGATATCACCAATTCCGAGGAGCCGTTCCGATAAACTTTCCCGCACCGAGACATCCTGGATATGGCGAAGCGGGATGTTTTGGGTTTTTTTGGAGAGAAGTCCGGTTGAGATCTCGAGCTTGAAGGTCGTGAGGGTGAAGACAGTGTGGATGTGCTGAATATGGCGGACGATCGCTGGGATAAAGGTCGCCACGGCAGTCAGCAGCACGAAGAGGGGATTGACGTTGAAGTAGGCCAGCCCGGCGGTGAGGACAACTGCGAAGAAGCTACTCACCAGATAGGCCGTGGTCACTGGATAGAAGGCCGGGTTGATGCTGAAGATGACCTGTTCGCGTCGTGGCTGGCGGGGCGTGGTGGCCTCGTGGTCCTCGTCCGGCTCCGCGTCGTCCAACGGCTCCTCCTCAATCTCCCAGTCCTCTCCCTCGGCGTTCTCTTCCCACTCCTCATCCCAGATCTCTTCGTTCTGCTCCCAGTCCGTCTCCGTTGGGGTGGGGATGAATGGAGGTTCAGAATCTTGTCGATCCACATAGGCGTGTCGGGAAGGCTTGGCTTCGCTCTGCCGTGCTCGCGGTTCTAGTGGATCTGGAGAATCGGGAAGGACCGGCCTGGGACGACCCGAGGCCGAGCGATCCCGGTCCGTCTGCCATTGGTCACGCCGTGGGCGCACACGTGTTCCGCAGCGGTTGCAGTAGAGGCTCGCTTCGGGAAGTTGATTGCCGCAACGATAGCAGTACATGACGAAAGGCCTCCGCGCTACAAGACACCAATGAGGGGGGGGCACCAGATCTTCTTGAAGAATCGCTACGGGAGCCCATCCCGCAGCGCTTCAAGAAAGAGGTGGGGTTGTTCCAGATTGGGTAGATGACCGGCCTGCCCGATCACTTGGAGTGTTGCCTTGGGGATGGCTCCTGCCATCTCCTTCATCTCCGTTGGTGTGGTGAGGATGTCTTCCTCGCCGACGAGAAGAAGGGTTGGAACTTGGATCGATCCAAGCAGATCCGTGGTGGCGGTGCGCGTCGCCATGGCGTGAAGCGCACGAGCGACACCCTGCGGCACTGAGCGCTGAATCATCTCTGCGATTCTGTCCGGCAGCGGGTTCGCGGGACGGCGCAAGGTTGACGCACCGAGGAGCCTGGGGAGCATGAGTGGGATGAGTGCCGCGCTCCCCTTGCGAATGACGAGTTCGGCCATCTCTTGGCGGGCTTTCTGGGTCGCTGGTGGGTCCGCGGTCGCTTTGGTGTCACAGAGAATCAGGGAACGGATCCGTTCTGGAAAGGATCGATAGAATGCCAGTGCTGCGTACCCGCCCATCGAGAGTCCGCAGAGGTCGACTTGGCCGAGCCCGAGGTGGTCGAGCAGTTCGAGCAGGTCCGCCACCATTCCATCGAGGCCCGTCGTCAACGAGTCTGGGGCGGTCGCGGGAGACTGGCCGAAGCCCGACCAATCGAATGTGACGACCCGGCGAGCTGTTGCCAGGGCCACAGCCTGCTCATCCCACATCGTCTGGTCGAGTGGAAATGCGTGCAGAAAGACGATCGCCGGGCCTTGTCCCTGATCCCGGTAGGAGAGGCGCATTCGATTCCTCCTCTCTGAATCGCTCACTCGTGGGGATGAAGGGCCTCCTTCATCTCCCGAACGGCCCTTTCCAGTCCGACAAGCGAGGCCCGGGCGATGATGTTGTGGCCAATATTGAACTCGTCGACCTCGGGGAGAAGGGCGACCGGCCCGACGTTCCGATAGGTCAACCCGTGTCCGACGGCAACTTTCAATCCACTCTGGGCGGCCCCCCGTGCCGCAATCTCGATCCGATTCAATTCCGCTTCAATCTCTGCGGTTCGACGCACGGTCAGGTCGCCCGGCTGCTCGTTGAAGTGGGCATAGTTGGCGGTGCAGAGTTCAATCTGAAAGGCGCCCAGTTTGGCCGCGATCTCGATCTGCCGCGGATCTGGATCGATGAAGAGGCTGACGAAGATCCCCGCCTCCTGGAGTCTCTCGATGGCCCGCGTGATCGGTTGGGAAAAGGAGACCACGTCGAGCCCTCCCTCCGTCGTCACCTCCTGTGGGCGCTCGGGAACGAGCGTCACGACATCTGGTTTGACCCGGCTGGCGATCTCGATCATCTCATCTGTCGCCGCCATCTCGACGTTGAGATGGGTCACGACGACCTGTTTGAGGGCGATCAGATCGTAATCCTGGATATGGCGCCGGTCGCTGCGCAGGTGGGTGGTGATGCCATCGGCACCGGCCAGCTCGCAGAGGACTGCCGCGGCCGCGGGGTTCGGTTCGTTGGTTCGCCGTGCCTGCCGAATGGTGGCAATGTGGTCGATATTGACATTCAACCGGTTTCTGTTCATCTACTTGGGCTCCCGATAGGTTCCAGTGATTCGATTCCAGCCGATCCGCATCACTTCGAGAAGGGCCTTGAGCGGAGTGCCGACCAAGTGGACCTTCGATCCGGGGACATGATTCCAGCGGACCGGCGTTTCGAGCAAGCGCCAGCCCTGGGCACGGGCAAGAAAGAGGATCTCCGGATCGAAGCCAAAGCCCTCGATGCGCTGTTGTCGGAAGACGCGGCGGGCGGTCTCTCGACGAAAGGCCTTGCACCCGCACTGAGTGTCGAGGTAGGGAAGTCCCGTGAAGAGATACTGGACCAGGTTGCCAACCCGGCCGATCATTTCGCGGATCCACGATTGATGAGTTCCGATCAGGCTCCGGTCGAGCGCGCGCGAGCCGAAGACCACATCGTACCGACCGTCCTCAATGGGGCCAAGTATCTTGGGCAGTTCGCTGAGTGGAGTGGCGAGGTCGGCGTCGTAAAAGAGCAGAATCTCGCCATTCGCTGCGAGCATCCCGGCGCGGACCGCATACCCCTTGCCACGATTGCCCGGGTTGTTGAGCAGGTGGAGAGAGGGGCCGAACCGCGCTTGATAGCCCTCGATGATCTGAGGCGTCGCGTCGCGCGAGCCGTCGTTGACGACGAGGACTTCACTCGAATACGGCTGCTGATGGAGATAGGCAAAGGTCGCCTCGATCGTCTGCCCGATTCGATCCGCCTCATTGTAGGCGGGAATGATAATGGATAGGTGGGTCATCGCGCACAAAGACTCAAGATCAACGAATCATTCGAGAATGCCACTATAGCACGCCGACAACTGGCCGGGCACCCGATCGAGGCCGAAGCCGCTCGTTTGACGACATTTGCTGAGACGGTGGGGCTGACGGCTACCCCGGCAGCTACCCCGGCAGCTACCCCGGCAGCTACCCCGGCAGCTACCCCGGCAGCTACCCCGGCAGCTACCTTGGAGAGCGAGTGGGGCAGTGGTAAGATGCAGGCGTCCTTTGTCC
>JBMOHS010000004.1:0-57543 GCA_049317725.1 Blastocatellia bacterium | reverse complement strand
GATGGAGATCGCGTCGGAGGGAGGCGAGAGATGGAGAACCGGATCGCAGATGACCAGTGGACCGCATCCATGGCCGCGGAGCTGCAGGGAACAGAGACAGGGAGGACCTCGGGAGGCGCGAAGCGGCGGCTCTTCCCATCCTTCTGGTTGGGGCTGACACTTCTTTCGCTTGTTTCTGCCCAGAGCCTCGCCGGGAGCCCTCTCCCGGCGACCGATCTCGAAGAAGATCCCCAATCACAATATGTGACGATCCTCTCGGGTGAACTCGAGGAAGGGCGTTCGCGGGAGATCCTTCTGCCCCTCGAACCCGGCATCCTGCGCCTCGAGTTCATTCTCCGCTTTACTGGTTCGGTACAGATGACCGTCTTCGATGCGGTTGGGCAGCCTCTCAATCCTGCTCTTCCCCCCGTCCAGCTCCAGGAGGTCGCCGGTCGTCGATCACTCCTGCTGTGGGATCCGCGCCCTGGTTCCTGGAAGATCCGTTTGGAGGGGAAAGGAGCCTACACGTTCGCCGCCCTTGTCCAGGGGGAACTCTACTTCTGTTGTGGGTATCTGGTGACTCCCACCGGCATGCACCCACTCAACCGGGTCACTGTCGGGAGAGGCCGTCGGTATCGCCTGCAGGTCTATCTCTCAGGCTTTCAGATGGACCGGCTCGATCTTCAATTGGTCGATGGGCAGGGCCAAGTGATCGCTCCGGTCTCATTTCGGCAGAACGACCTGTCGAGTCTGACGGGGCTTGTCGCCCTCCTCGAGGTGCCGGATCGCCCCTTCCGGGTTCGTGCCACCGGTGTCGATCTCTCCGGGAAGCCTTTCCAGCGGGTCCTCTTTCCCTTCCTGCGGTTCGCCGACCAATCGGTACCGCCAGAACTCGACTCGCTGGCCGACCCTCTTCTTCTCGAATTGGCGGAGACCGCCCGCCCCGGCGAGCAGACCCTGGTCCGGGCACAACTTCTCACTTGGTCTGATGGACCGCTTCCAGGGGAGGGGGGGACTGAGATCGGGGTCCGGCTTCGCTACACGCTCCGCTTCCCGGTAACTGGTGTCTACAGCCCCCTTCCCCAGCTCTACCCGGAACGGATGCCGCCTGCCTCGACGGGTGCCCTCGCCATGCGACTCCACGATCTGCGCGTCACCCCGCTCCCCGATGGAGTTTCCCCGGCCAACCCGGCCACCCCGGCCCCTTTACTGACGGGGCGGTTCACGTATCAGGCCGGTGTCGACTACCAGTTCGAGGCAGATCTGGTGCCCAATTACGTCCTCTCTCCGCCGTCGTCCGTCGGCTTCTGCCTCCAGCTTCGTGTCTACCACCAGCCAGGTCTTCGCGAGCGATTTGAGCAGGAAGTCTCTCGGGAGCGAAGGACGCGCTACCGCTTTACCATTCCAGGAAGCACCCTCGAGGCGCGCAATCCGGCCCTCACCGTCCAGGCCTATGACCCAGTTCGATGGCATGCGGCCCATCTCCGGTGGAGGACTCCTACCTGTCCGTGAGGAGGTGTCTACTGTTGGGGAGAGGAGAGACGATAGAATCGCTGGGCATTGGTGACGAAGAGCTTGGTGCGATTCTCGGCGCTGGCCGTCGCCGTCAGCTCCGAGAGGGCCTCGACCCAGCGTTGCAGCGACGAGGCTACCGTACAGACCGGCCAATCGCTGCCAAACATGACGCGGTCCCAGCCGAAGCATGCCAATACCCACTCCACTGCCGGTCGCAGATCCTCGGTCTTCCAGTGCTCCCAGTCGCCGTTATTGACCAGACCAGAGATCTTGCACGCCACGTGGGGGTAACTCGCCAACTCGGCGATCTGGTCTCGCCACATCCCGGAGATCCCCGTGCGGATCTCGGGATTGGCGCAATGATCGAGGATGAACTGCACGCCGGGACAGGCCTTGACCAACTCAACGGTAAAAGGCAGTTGACGCGCCTGCAGGCAAAGGTCGAAGGTCAAGCCGTGTGAACCGAGCAGTTGAAGATGCTGGCGAAAGAGCGGCTGGCGGGGCAGGTCGTCCGGGGCCGATTGGAGAAGGCGGCGAACCCCTTTGAACCCCGGGTGGCCGATCCAGCGCTTCAACTCCTTGGGAAAGTCCTTCGACTCCGGTCGTAGCGCGGCGACAACCCCGCCGACCCGTGTCTCCGGTCGTTCCGTCAGTGCGAGGACGTGGCGCGTCTCTGCTTCCCGGAATCGCTCGTCGACGTCCGCCTCGACGTGGACCGTCTGCAAGACCTCGAGCCCCACGGTCGCCTTCTGGTAATCCTCCAGCCGAAAGCTTCGTTTCAGTTTGGGCTGTTGCTCCGTCCAAGAGTAGCGGAATTGGGCCAGATCCCAAAGGTGTTGGTGGGTGTCGATCAGTTGCATGACGTCTGGCGAGCCTCCGAGACTATTGGTCAAATCTTGTCGCTGTGTTACGTCGCCAGGACCGAGCCGCCAGTTCCGCCGCATTGGGCATCTCGGCAATCGCTCGCTGCAGCTGCAGGTCGAGCCCGGCCATCCCCTGCTGCGCCCGGTCGCTCCCGTAGGCGGCCTGGAGCACCTCCTGGCGGATCTGCTTGCGGGCCCAGATCAGGTGGTCGGCGATCATCGCGGGGGTCACCCCGTAATCCGGTTGATCGGCGTAGAACTTCTCCATCCATCCGCGGTATGTCTTGAGCACCTCATCGGTGACGAGGTACTCATTGCCCTTGATTTGATGACCATAGGTCAACTTCTCCACCCGAAATTGGGGGTGCGCAGCGATCTGCCCGCCGATCAACTCCCGCACGAAGAGGAAGAGTCCGTGGTACAACCGATTTTGGTTCGGATTGAAGACGTCGGCACTCTCGACCTTGACGTCTGGCTCGATCCCTCCTCCGCCGTAGACCGTCCGGCCGAGATCGGTTTTACGCTCTTCTGTCCGGGCCGGCGGCGGGGCATCGGCCGGGTTGTAGCGTCGCTGGTAGTACTCAAAGAGAGATCCACTTGAGTAGTCCCGCTGGATCAGGCGGCCACTTGGCGTGTAGTAATGGGCGATGGTCAAGGTGAGAGCCCCTCCGTTGAAGAGGGGGAAAATACGTTGTACGAGCCCTTTCCCAAAGCTGGGCTCCCCGACAATCAGCCCGCGATCGTGGTCCTGGATCGCGCCGGCAACGATCTCCGACGCGGAAGCACTGTCCCGATCGATCAGCACAACGAGGGGAGAGTTTTCACTCGCCCCGTTCTCAGCAATCATCGTTTGATCGAAGTTCCGCCCCTGTCGCCCTCGCGTGCTGACGATCGTCTGTCCGCGTTGCAGAAACTGGTCACACACCTTGGCGGCCTGATCGAGGTAGCCCCCCCGGTTCTGACGCAAATCAAGGATGAAGCTGGTTGCACCTTTCTCGGCCAGCTCGGCCCGGGCCATCGTCATCTCCCGGCTGGTTGTCGATTGAAAGTTGCGCGTCAGGCCAATGTAGCCAATCGTCGGCGTGACAAGGTAGTAGTTGGGAATCGAGGGCAGGGCGATCCCATCGCGCGTGATCGTCATGGAGACAGGGTCGTTGACGCCGACTCTCCGGACTTGCACCTTGACCTGAGTCCCCCGATCACCCAGCAGCTTGGATCGGACTTGATCAGAACTCCAGTTGACGCTCGCCTCGCCGTCGATGGCAACGATCTGGTCCCCATAACGCATGCCCGCTGTCGAGGCGGGGCTCCCCTCAAAGGGCTCAAGGATGTAGGTCGAACGGTGGCGTGTCCCAATCTGAGAGCCAATCCCGTAGTAGCGGCTGTGCTGCTTCTCGTTGAACTCCTGGAAGGCTTTGCGGTCGAGGTAGTCGGAGTGGGGATCGAGACTCTTGAGCATCCCGTGGATGGCCGACTTGCTGAGTGTCTCGTCATCCATTTCGCCAAAATGGTGGGTTCGGATGAGGCTGACCGCTTCCTGGTAGCTGCCCGAGACGCGCTGCCGGGTCGTCTCTTGCTGCGCACCCACCCGGGAGACCGCGCTCAACCCGCCGACAAGGAGCAGGCTCAACGCTCCAAGGCTCACCAACATCCCGAGTCCCCATCGTCTGCTCATACTGCCCCCCTCTCGCCATCCCCAACGTCGCCCGATCAGGGCCAAGATTGACTACCGTAAGGTACGCCAAACCCCAAGATATCCTCACATAGTACCCGCTTGACAGGCAGAGTCAAGCCGCAGAAGGGGGGAAGTGGGAGGGGTGGCTCAGCGAATCCGCTCGTCCTTGAAGATCTTGCCGTCCAGAATCGAGATGACGCGGTGGGCGTGCGCGGCGATGTCGGCTTCGTGCGTCACCAGAATGATCGTGTTGCCCCGTTCGTGAAGGTTCTCGAAGAGCTGCATGATCTCGACAGAGGTCTTCGAGTCGAGGTTCCCCGTCGGCTCATCCGCCAGAATGATCGACGGGCTGTTGACCAGTGCACGGGCGATCGCCACGCGTTGGCGCTGTCCGCCGGAGAGTTCGTTGGGCTTGTGGGACATCCGGTTTCCCAACTCGACCGACTCGAGCGCGGCTTTGGCCATCTCGATCCGCCGCGCGGACGGAGTCCCATTGTAGATCAAGGGAAGCTCGACATTATGCAGCGCGCTGGCCCGGGGCAGCAGATTGAATGTCTGGAAGACGAAGCCGATCTCCTTGTTGCGGATCATCGCCAACTCATCGTCGTCCATCTGGGCAACATTCTTTCCGTTGAGCCAGTACTCACCCTTCGATGGCGTGTCGAGGCAACCGATCAGATTCATGAGGGTCGACTTACCGGAACCGGAGGGGCCGATAATCGCGACATACTCATTGCGTTCGATCTGGAAAGTGACGCCACTGAGCGCGTGAATGACCTCATCGCCCATGGTATAGGTCTTCCAGAGGTCGTGAGTGCGGATCAGGACTTGCGAACCATTCTCCTGCGCTCTGGCTCGCACCGAATCGACTTGCACTTCCGTTCTTCCCAACATACCGGCCCTCTTCCTCTCTCGTTTGACTTGGCGGACATCCAGGGGAGAGGGCTCCGGGACGCATTAGTCCCTCCCGAAGCCTCTCCCCGAAGGTCACCGAGCCATTCGATTAGCCCTTCTCCGCACCGCCCGCTGGTGCCTTGGCCTTCTCTTCCCGCTTGATGACCTGGTCGGTCTTGAGGGTACGAAGTTGACGATAAGGGCCGATGATGATCTCCTTCCCTTCGTTCAAGCCGCGCAGGATCTCAATGTCGTTCTCTCCGGTGATCCCGGTTTCGACCGGAGTGAAGATCGCTTTGTTGTTGACGACAGTGAAGATTCCTTTGGTCGTCTTCCGGTCGCGGCGCCCTTCCGGTGCTTTCTCTGCCGCTGGTTGAGCACCTTTGGTTGGTTCACTCTCTCGTTCGACGAGAGCCTGGAGCGGAACCGAGATGACCTGCTCCCGGCGGTCGGTGGTGATGACCGCGGTCGCGGACATTCCGGGTCGAAGCCGTCCACGTACCTCTTCACTGAGACTGACCAGCCGGACGACCACCTTGAAGTCCTTGGCCTCCTGCGAGCCGGCGACCGTCGTCTGCGCGATCGTCTGCCCCGTCCGGGTCACTGCCGAGGCGGCCTTCTCGACCACCTCCCCCTCGATCTCCTGCTCCCCGAGAGCATCGACCTTGACCCGAACCTTCTGCCCCACTGCGACATTGGCGATGTCGGTCTCATCCACCCGGACCTCGACATTGATCACCGACATGTCGGCAATGATCAACAGCGGCGTCGACTGGAAGTTGGCGACCGCAAAGGTTCCGACCTGCACGATGGGGCCGACGACCACTCCGTTGATCGAAGCAAACTGGGTCGTTCGTCGCAGCAGATCCGCCTGCTGTTCCAGATTGGCCTGCTGTTGTGCGACGCGCGCCTGAGATCCACTGAAGAGGGCTTGTGTCTGCTTGACGCGAATCTCGGCATCCCGCACCTGAACTTCTGCCTGCTCGGCGCGAGCCTTCGCCGCGTTGAGCGAGGCCGTGGTCGAGTCGAAGCGCAACTTGGCGGTATCATAGCTCGACCGGGCCGTGATTCCGGCTTCCAGCAGGTCCGCACTCCGCTTGAGTTCGATCTCGGCGTTGTTGCGCTCGACTCGTGCCCGCTCAAAGTCCGCCTGGGCACTGGTCAGTCCAGCCCGCGCCGTGTTGACTGCATTCTCCGCGGCACTGACCACAGCTGATTGGTTGAGCAGGTCGGCCTGGGTCACGCGCAGGGCCGCCTCTTGCGCCGCCGTCGATGAGGCCAGCTGGGTCGGGTCGACCCGCAGCAGGGGCTTCCCCTTCTCAATCTGGTCACCCTCCTTGACGAAGACGTCGGTCACCCGCCCAGACACTTCCGCTGTCAGGTTGATGAACTGGACCGGTCGGACCTCTCCGTTGGCGGTGACCCGCGACTCCAAGAACGGACGTCGGACGACTTTGGCGACTTGTACCTCCGCGAGGTCCTGTCTCCGTGACAAAAAACTGGCCACTCCGATGGCAATCACTGCCAGGAGCACGACGCTCCCAATCAATAGTTTCTTTTTCCGAGAAAACGCCATGCGTTCTGCTCCCTCCTGTGAAGCGCCCTTCGAGTTGAGTCTCTCCCGCGGTAGCTCGTCTCTATTTCTACATTCTTACCATTCTTGCTTGCCCGCCACTCCGACGGTCCCGGTGTCTCAGATAGTATGACAGGCAAGGAGCCCGTACGCTCCCGGCAGGACAGATGTTTCAACGATTCCTGATCATGACGCTCTCCCTGCCCCATTTTTCCCCTCACGCACGTCTGACTATCAACAGCCCTGTTCATTCATTCACCCGCCGCACCCGCCACACCCGCCGCGTCTTCGGAAGACGGGGGGCGAAGCGCCACTCCTCCTGATCTATCTAAGGTGGTTCGACGGCACATCTTAAACGTCCCCGTCGAACCAAAACAAGTCAACGCTCGATCTTATCCCGATTCTTCCTGGTCGGGGCACCAGATCCTTCCGGAAGATCTGTCGATTTGAGCCCTTCGCCGGCCATGGCCCCGCAAAGGGGCCCCGCAAAGGCCCCGCAAAGGGGCCCCGCAAAGGCCCCGCAAGAATCAGAGAACGATGCCCTTTGGTCTGTTATTAACCATCTTCCACTCTGCCCCTTCCAATCGGTGATGCTCTCTCAACCGACGAGAGAGACAAAATTTGGTTGAAGTGGGGAGGGGAGAGTTGTATACTCCGCACTGTCCGTTGATGGACCCGGTGACTGCGCCTCACCCCCACGCTCTCGCAGTGACTGGTACTAACGCCGAGGTTCTCGCGCAAGGGATGCTGGTAATAGCCTCCATTGCGACGATTCCTGCTCGACTGGACTTGATTAGACTTGATTAGACGGGACTGGTCCTGATTGGACCGGATTGAAGTTGCCGGCTCAGTGCAGGCCCTTTTTGGCTCGAACTTAATGGGGCTGACGCCGTATTAGTGAATCCAAGTCGCCAGATTTCAGTCTATTGGCAATCTACCTACCATCAACTCCCAGTCAATTGGCTGACGTGTTGTTGATCTTCTCACTGGCGTAACTGTCCATTTCTGGATCTGTCCGGATCGGTTCTGACCTCCTGGTTCTCACCCAAACCCACAGGAGTGTCTCCTCCCCCGGCTGGCGGATCCCCTGCTGTCTGTTCTGGTGCCCACGTACGTCGGGGAACAACGAAGCTGGTCCTCCCTTCCCGGAGTGGGGCTTCTTTCTGTTTGTTTGCCTTGGAATGCCAGATGAACACTCCTCTTGAGGCCCCCTCCAGAAGAAGGGCGGAATTCGGATGGACAAGACCCCTGTTTGTCAATGGTGTGCCTCGCGCATTAACCAAGTCCACTGAGTGCTTTGGTCGACCCCGCTGCGGAGGAGATCTGCCTGGAGGCACGAAAGGATTGAGAGCAATCAAGCCTGCTCTTTCCGTGTTGGTGGACATCAAGCATGTCGACTGTCGATTGACCCCCTTTTCGTCGAGTGTCGATGGCACCCGGTGCCAAGTTTGAGGAGAGACGACTCTCTGTTGTCGGATGCGCGCATTGTCAAGCGGGAAAGATCGACCGCTCTGACGGTACCGCTGCCACTCTATACATCTTCCACAATCCGAGGAGGTTGGATTGAAACTCAGATTGCTGATCAGCCTGTCGCTTCTTGTCGCAGGCGCAAGTGTTGCCGGATGGTGGTGGACATCCACGACCCACGGGCAGTTAGTGCAGGATGTCACTTACGACAGTCCGGCGGGGAGATTCACCATTCCCACCAAGCCTGGAATCGCCGATGGCAACTACTCATTGGCCGAGCTGGCCTACTATACGCCCTCGAATGTCATCAATGTCGGATCGCTGGCCGGGGACTCGGGAAATGGCTTCAGTGATCGGTACGATTTCGAGAATTTGAACGCCTTCAGCCTGACCCAGTCGGCCAACGAGGTGGGGGATCGGGACAGTCTCAATCCACTCAACCAGGTCCTGATTGGCGGCATGTTGCGCAATCCCGGATTTCGCTTTGTCCACATCGGAACCTACCCGTATGTCTGGCGAACCGGTTCGGCGACCGATCAGACGCAGACTAGAGAGGTGACCGTCTTCACCTCGATCGATCACGTCTTCGACCCGGAGATCCCTGGCTACGGCCCCAACGGCGCCAACCCGCCCCCAGGGGGCATCGGAAACGTCGTTCTCGAAGCCTGTGAGTTCACCGTCTGGGGAACCAATGACATTGCCGAGGCTGATCGAGCCGGGCGGACTCCCAACTACTTTGGCATTGGGGCAACCGGTATTGCCCCAAACAACAAGTGGACACAGGCGACCCTCAAGTATCTGATTGCGGACGGATATAAGGATTTCAACGGGGTCAGCCCATTCACAGCTCAACCGGCCGGTACCTCTCCCTCTCCCCAGGAAGGGGAGGACTTCTCTTCGCAGTGGGAGTTCCAGACCCCGGTCAAGTATGTCGCCGTCTATGCCAATCGGACTCGGGATGCCAAGTTCTATGTACCCGACGCCAATGGACGAGTTCCTGGAAATCTGGCGCAGAGCGATGAGGCCGAGATCGACGCGGTTGGCTACATTCCCTTCGCGGCTCCAGTCGCGGGCCGGATCGGCGGGCGGGTCATCAATGACCGCAATGGCAATGGGCAGGTTGATGCGGGAGAGGTCGGGCTTCCTGGCGTGACTGTTACCCTGGTCAGCCCCGGCGGGGCGCAGGTCCCCACTGTTACCAACCAGAATGGTGAATTCAGTTTTCCCCAACTTCCAGCGGGTGATTATCGTGTCACCCAGACCAACCTCCCCAACTACGTCGATACAGGGATTCTTCCCGGAAATGGCAATGCTGCGAACGGCCTCAACACCATTCTCATCCCGCTGACTCAAGGACGTGTGACGGAGGACAACCTCTTTCTTGATGCCCTCCCCACCCCCCCTACCGTCAACAATGGGTGTACCCCGGCCTGTTTCTACAGTGTCGACACTTGGTTCCTCTTCGACGGGCTTCGCCAGCAGGTCTACAACCGGATTGGCGGCGTCGGTCGAATCTTTCTCCTGACGGCCAATCGCGCGGCGCTCAACGATGCCGAGGTGGTCGATGCCCTTCTCGCGATGGATACGCCAGCGCAGCGCCTCAATGCCCAGTACGTCGCGGCGCAGCTCAACACTTTCAACTATCCGCTCTCGATCTACAATCGAACCACCTGTTTCTACAACGGCCCGAACAACATGGTTCGAATCCCAGGGAATCCTCGGGTCATCGACCTCTTGAACCAAGCGAGGACAGAATTCGCGACTGCCACACCGAGAACCCTCGATCAACTGGCAGTTTATCTGGAGTGGATCAACAATATCACCGCAACAACGGGAATCTTCTGCCCCTTGGCAGACCCGTGATCGCGTCGGAATCTTGGGTAGAAACTTTGGCGCCGCTGGAGAGAAGTCTTCTCTCCAGCGGCGTTCTTGTCTCAACGGTCTTGTCCGAAGAAGATGAAGTAGAACAAGAGGCGGGTCTCTGTCCCCTCCAGCACCGCTCCTGCACTACTGTGATCCATGTCTTGGAACAGTACTTCGACACCGCCTTCGTCGCACCCGACATTCCTGCCGCACTTGGCCTGGGGTCATATCTCTTCAAACGTAACAGCTCACGGTATCAATGAACTTCAGGGGGGCCTGTCTTCTTCTCTACGATCTATGTACCTCCAAGATGCAATCACCTCTTCCTCACCGTGAGTTGTTACCCTCAAACAAGGTTTCAGGATGGCTTCTTCGCGTAGCTCCCGCAAAAGAAAAGGTCTGGTGAACGACAATTCACCAGACCTTGAAATGACACCACCTCACGCGGCAGCAACTAGTTCTGTCGAGTCGTGACTGCGCCGGTGCCCTCGTTCTTCTTGTCGTTCTTGCCGCCCAGTTGGACCAGCTTGGGAGCGGCATTGGCCTGATTGAGGACCGACTGCATATAGAGCTTACGCATCATCTGCTGCTCTTCCTTCGCCGTCTGGGGAAGGACGCTCTTCTCGCGACCGCGCGATGCGTCTACCGTGTTGACCGCCAGTTGGTGAGCCGCATCTGAAAGCGCCACGCTATGGTTATTGGCAAAGATCTCGTGGCGACCGTGCTCCTGATACCACTTGGCGACCGTGGCGTTCTGGTGCATGTTTTCGATGATGTTGCGCCAGCCAATCCCGGTGTTGTAGGCACAGAAGCTGATCTCCCCTTCCTGGGTTCCGTAGGGGATGATGCACATCTCGGTGCGGCGGAAATCGTAGTTGAAGAGGTCCTGGAACCACATTCCCGCGACGAAGAGGAAGTTCCAACGATCCTGGCGCCGCTTCATGACATCATCGATCGTCCGATCCGGCGAAACCTTCCCATACTCTTTTCCGGAGAGGCCAAAGGTCTTGTCGAACTTCTTGAGCAGGTCCGCGAGCTTGAACTGTGAGGGTGCCTTGAAGGCGTTGTAGTGCTTGAGGAGCGCCAAGCCGATCATGACGTTGGAGAAGACCTTGCCACGGGCCGCGTCGGTGATCTTCTGCATGTCCTTGACCAGATTCGGAATGTTGATGAACTCCGGAACAGGAGCCATCTCCTTGGTCTCCTTGTCGATCATGATGGCAGTCCCGACTCCGCAGTTCGGATGGCATCCACAGCTCATCTGCCCCCAATCGGCTTCCGGTCCGTGCACCAGATCAGCAAAGTCCGCAAAGGCGCTCATCAACGAGATTGGGAACCAGTCCCGGTGGGGATCGGTGATGCCGATCGACTTGCGGACGTCGTGCGCCATGTGCGAAAGCGTATACCGCTGCCGCAAGCGCCGATCATCCGTGATGTCCTCGTCGCGCCCGGTGAAGGAGACGGGCTGGAAGGAGATGAAGGAGATCTTCTTCGGATTGTCGAGTGCGAAGCGGATCACTGGGCCGACTTCGTCGTTGTTGACGGTGTTGACGAGGGTTGTCACCAGGACGATCTCGACGCCGGCAGCGTGCAGATTGTCGATCGCCTTCAATTTCACATCAAAGAGGTTCCCGACTTGGCGATGGCTGTTGGCGGCGTTCCCGATCCCATCGAACTGGAGGTAGACGTAACGGAGTCCCGCCTCGGCTGCCTTCAGACAGAACTCTTTGGACTTGGCGAACTCGATGCCGTTGGTGGCCGCCTGGACGGAATTGTAACCGACCTTCCGCGCGTACTTGACGGCGTCGATGAAGTAGGGAGAAAGGGTCGGCTCGCCCCCGGAGAACTGCACGGACATCTGACGACGTGGCTTGACCTGAATGGCGTTGTCGAGGATCTCCTGGATGTCCTCCCAGCTCAATTCGTGGACAAATCCAACTTGGTTCGCGTCCATGAAGCAGGGATCGCACATCATGTTGCAACGGTTGGTGAGGTCGATCGTCAGGACCGAGCCACGTCCGTGTTTGATCGTCGAGGATCCGTGACGGTGGACTTTGGAGTCGTTATGGGCGTCGATATCGCGCCCGGGGTAGACCGCTTCAATGTGCTCGAGGAACTTCGCGTCCACGGCCATCATATCCTCGAAGTGGCCGTGAATGGGGCAGTCCTTGATCATCCAGATCTCATTGTTGCGCTCGATGATCGTTGCCTTGATCTCCCCCGGCCGCTCCTGGATCACCTGGAATGGGTTCTCTCCGTCCTCAATGATCCGCTTGCGTGCCTCTTTGACACACGCTGGACAGAGGCTGTCGGTAACCCGGGGCCAGCCCAGCGTTGGCTTGGTCTTCTGCCACGACTTGAGCAGTGGTTTCTCGGACCACTTCGGAGTAAAGGATGGATTTGGCTTGTACTGGTTGAAGAACTGAATGGCGTCAAACGTCACCCTAGCCGCCGCCGACAACCCCTTCTCGACATACTTGATCGGTCTATGCATGGATCTCCTCTTGAAGTATGGTTCCGGTCTCGATGGATCCGGTCAATGAAACTGATGGTTTCGGTCGATCTGGCGCGGTCTTGGTTCGGGCCGTCATCCGGCTCGATCGACAAACGACACTCTCAGGACGATGTCTTCTCTTCGCTCTTTCCCCCTCTTTTTGAAGCGCACTGCAGAGGCTCAATCCGAGCCTCAAGAGGCAGTTAATCCGGGGATCGACCGGCTGCCAAGCTGGGAAAGGGCCGCCGCAATCCTTGACTGCCAAGACGATTCCTCTTGAACCCACCTCTTGAACCCACCTCTCCTGCTCTCACCTTCTCCTGTTTTCTCTGTGTAGAGCGTGATCCCTGGAACTGCCTTGGCGCCCACGAGATTCCAGAGATGCTCCCATTCATTTTTACCTGTAGCTGAGAAAGATATGCACATTTCGGGCCAGAATTAGCCAATTGAGCCATTTTCTTGAAAAAGGTGTCAATTAGACACATTCCCGGAGCCGAGGCATCCGTTTAGGCCAGATCGAACCCTCCCGATCGCGAGAGAGGTGATCCAGTTGGTCTCGAATCACCGTTTGTCACTGAAGTCTTCCAAACAAGATCGAAAATATACCCTAGTCTGCGCCTTTTCGCAACGCGAGGTCGTGTGGAAGCGAGTCAAAATGGGGATTCAAGAAGAGCATATCGTTTGAGTGGGTCTTTTTGATACGCTCCGCTGTCTGGAGAGGGGAACAAGTCATCTTTCATTTGAAGGGGATGGAGAATGGAGGCTTGAATAGGGGGGGAGGATGGCCGATAATAACAAACTCTTCACGTGTATCGTCAATCGATTCTCGAAAACTGAGCTTTGGTGGGGCGCAGGAGCATCTCTCTCTCTCAACTGGCCTCTCAAATGGTCAGGAGACAGGGAGGAATGAAGTGGCGTGCTTGGAAGGAGAGACCGGCGAGAGGGCTTGGTGGCGGGGACTCCCGGGTGGATGATCTTACCGAGGCAGGGAGCTGCACGAGAACGAGATTGGGACGAGGATTAGTGACAATACATTCCTTCAAGCGAAGTGAGCGAGGATCCACGGCCCATCTTGAGTCCCTGTCGATCGCTCGGTGAGAACCAACTGGGAGTGAACAAGACGGTGCACCGGAGAGGTCGATCCTGGTATATTCAAATGGTGAGGTCAGGCGCGCCTGTTCGGTAACCTTGCCACGGACTTTGGTCGATAGAGGGGGGCGGATGAGACTGGACCGGATGGTCGACATACACTGCCATATTCTCCCGGAGACGGATGACGGTGCGGTCTCTCTCGATGAGTCGATCGCGATGTGCCGAGCAGCAGCGGCTGACGGGATCGTCGCGATCGTTGCGACGCCCCACCTCTTCGATGGCGTGCACCCCTCCCACGAACACGAAGTCATTCTCCAGAAGATCACTGACCTGCAAGTCGCCGTCGGAGATACCCTCCAGATTCTGCCCGGTGCAGAGGTGCGGTACAGCTACGAAATTTTCCAGGAGGCGGCGGAGCCGCAGGGGCGCATCCGGCTGAATGGTACGTCCTATATGTTGTTGGAGTTCCCCTTCCAATCGGTTCCCCCGAACCTCGACCGGACCATCTTTCAGATTCTGAGCGCGGGAATCACTCCGGTGATTGCTCATCCGGAGCGCAATCGCCAGATTCAAGAGAAGCCGACGCTGCTCTATGATCTCCTTGGACGTGGGGCGTTGGCTCAATTGGATGCGGGCAGTTTGACGCAGAGTTTTGGGCCGGCCCCGTATACGGCCGCCCGTCGGATGGTCGAGGCGGGAGCGGCCCACTTTCTGGCGACAGACGCGCATCACCAAGATCGACGTCGACCCATCCTCTCGACAGCGGCGGAGGTGGCGGCCGATTGGGGAGGGGAAGAGTATGCCCGGGCCTTGGTCGAGACCAACCCGGCGGCGCTGATTGCGGACCGGGTCATCCCCTATCAGTTTGAATGTGATCTGGCGGCTCTGCTCGGCAAGCGTGCGAAACGACAGTGGTTCTCTTTCTGGCGGTAGCTCAAGAACAGCGATCGACTCCGAGATGTCGATCTGACCCGTGACAATCCAATCAACTTGAATCAGATCAAATCATCAATTACGAGGATGGCAGGCGAAGACATGATGAGACGAACCCGTCAACGGAGAGCCGAGGGAGATCGTTGGGGGGCGGCAGCGGGGCTCTCGCGACCACCTCTCCCGGCGTTTTGGGTCATGCTGGTCCTTCTGGTTGGAGCCGGGTGGCTCGTTCCGGAGAGGCTCGAGGCACAACAGGCTCGCCCGGCGGCCAAGGTTCGACAGTGGGAAAAGCGTACCCTCGGCAACGGACTTGAGGTGATCGTCATCGAAAACCGATCGGTCCCCTTGGTCACGGTCGAGATTGCGGTCCGCAATGGAGCCTACACCGAGACGCCCGAGTACAATGGCCTCTCGCATCTCTACGAGCACATGTTCTTCAAATCGAATGAACGGTCGGGAGAAGCAGGGAAGGAGGAGCGCCTCGCCGAACTCGGGATGCTCAGCAATGCGACGACCCGGGAAGAGGTCGTCAACTACTATACAACGACGATCAAGGCGGGGACGCGTGAAGCGATGGAGCACATGCGGGACGCCATTCGCTATCCGGTCTTTGACGCGGAGGAACTTCGACAAGAGATTCAAGTCGTACTGGATGAGTTGGCCCAGCACCGATCGAATCCTTTCTACTACCTGGTGCAAGCCGTCGATTCGCGGTTATGGTACCGCTATCCCTCGCGAAAGAACGCTGGGGGCTCCCCGGAGACGGTCGCCAAGGCTACCCCGGAGATGATGCGGCAGATCCAGCGGAAGTACTATCTCCCCAACAATGCGGCCGTAGTGGTCGCGGGGGACGTCGAGACAGCGGAGATCTTTCGCTTGGCAGAGAAGATCTTCGGCGATTGGCCGCGGGGGGAAGACCCTTTTCTGAACGATCCGGTTCCCCGTCATCCCCCTTTGGAGCGGGACGCGGTGGCGATCGTTCACCAGCCCGTCAATGCGGCGACGATTCAATTCGGCTATCACGGTCCCTCGACCGACACCGATCCGGCGGCAACCTACGCCGCCGACGTCTTCTCCTTTATCCTGCGCCAGCCCAACTCGCGATTTTCGCGGGAGCTGATCGATTCAGGGCTGACGACGGGGGCGTCTCTCAGCTACTATACCCAGCGCAATGTCGGGCCGATCGCCTTCATGGCACAGACGAACCCGGATCGACTCAAGGAGGCGATCACTGCGATCAATCGCCAGATCTCGCTCTTTACCACCCCGGACTACTTTACAGAGGAGGAGTTGGAGAGTGCCAAGACCCTTCTCCATGTCAATGAGATCTACGATCGGGAGAAGCCTTCTGAGTATGCCCATACGGTCAGTTTCTGGTGGGCCAGCACCGGGCTCGATTACTATGAGACGTATGTCGAGCGTCTGCGTCGCGTTACCCGGGCCGACATTGCACGGTATGTCGAGACTTATCTCTGGAAGAAGCCCAGAGTGGTCGCGGTACTCCTCTCCGAGTCGGACCACCAACGGATCGGGCTCCGGGAAGCGGATCTGCTCGTCCGTGAGCCTGACCTGCCGGCGAAGAAGGGCAGGGAGATGCGCAAGGGCAGTCGCCCCGGTGCCCCACTCCCTTAACCGACTTCGTCCTTACGAAAGCACCTGAAGCCCCCTTGAATATGGAATTGAAGAACTTTTTGAAGGTCTCCCCTCCTGTCCAGTTGCGGGTAATGCGGCTGATCTCCATCCTCTGCCTGAGCGGGTGTCTCGCCTCGTTGGTGGCTCCAGCGCAGGCAACTGGGCGGCCACTCCTCACGGATCCGCAGACAACCTCGGCCGCTTCCTCGGCGGACGACACCAGCGAGCACGTGCTGCCGAACGGCGTCAAGATGGTCCACCGCGAGGTGCGTGGCAATGAGGTGGTCGCCATTCAGCTCTACTTTCGTGGGGGAGTACGATTGCTGACCGAACAGAACGCCGGGATGGAAAATCTGCTCCTCGAGGTCGCGACGCAAGGAACGCGTCGCTACTCCAAGAGCCAGATCAATCGGGAACTCTCCCGGATGGGGACGGTGGTCGAGGCGGCATCGGGCTACGATTTCAGCATCCTCGCGATGCGCTGCGTCAGATCCAATTTTGATCGCTCGTGGGAGATTCTCACCGAGATGGTTCTTTCTCCCCTCCTCGAGGAGAAGGAGATCTCTCTCGTTCGGGATCGCCTCATCAGCGGTCTCCGACAACAGCAGGATAGTCCAGAGTCCGCCGTCGCCCTCCTTGCTGGACAACTCTTCTATCAGGGCCACCCTTACCGATCTGCCCCCGTCGGGACGATCGATTCCCTCTCTCGCCTGACAGGCGCAGACCTCAAAGCCCATCACGCCAAGCTGCTTGACGGGGACCGATTGCTCGTCGTAACGGTGGGGAGCTTGCCTGCCGAGGAGATGCGCCGCAAGGTCACGGCCAGCTTCGGCCGGTTGAATCGACTGGGGACACGTCCGGGCACTGCGCTCCCTTCCCAAACGGGGAGCGGTACACCTCGTTTCCAGTTGATTGACAAGTCTGTTGCCACCAACTACATTCACGGCACCTTTGCGGCACCTCCACTGAACCACCCGGACTACGCGGCCTTCTCGGTGACGATCAATATCCTCCAACAACTCTTCTTCCAAGAGGTACGGGTCAAGCGCAATTTGAGCTACGGGGCCGACGTGACACTTCTCTCCCACGCCGCCAACTCGGCCTATGTCACAGTGACGACTCCGCGTCCCAACGAGACTCTCCGCGTCATGTTCGACCAGATCGACTTTCTGCAGCGTCAGCTCATTCCCAGCGAGCCGCTCCGGGCGATTATCGGAGGATTTCTCACCCAGTACTATAAGAAGCTGGAGACGAACGACGCCCAGGCGGCCCGTCTTGCCGAGTATGAACTCCAGGGAGGCGGCTGGCGTCGCCTGCTCACCTGGATGGAGGTGACCGCTCAGGTGACTCCTGAAGACATCCAGCGTGTCTCCCGCGCTTACCTCCGGGACTTCCATTTTGCCGCTTTGGGGGAGGCCAATCAGTTCAACCCCGATCTCTTCCGCAGCCGATAGTCCCACGAGATCGACAACACCCTAAGAAAAAGCCGGCTGGAAGAGGGTTCCAGCCGGCTTGATCAACTGTGAAGCAGGGAATCGCGGTTACCGAATGTCTTCGACCCAGTCGGCGATGAAGACATTCGTATCCCCGCTCTTGGCGGCGTTCCGATTGGAGCAGAAGACTACCTGTTTCCCGTCGGGAGAGAACATCGGGAATCCATCGAAAGTTGGGTTGAAGGTAATCCGCTCAAGGTCGCTCCCATCGAGATTGATTGCGTAGAGGTCAAAGTCGCGCCCCCGTGAGTCGTCCAAGTTGGAGGAGAAGATGATCCGCCGGTTGTTGGGGAAGAGGTAGGGGGCAAAATTGGCCTTGCCGTTCTTGGTCACCCGGCGCTTGTTCGAGCCGTCCGGATTCATGACGTAGATATCGAGCTTGCTTGGCCGGATCAAGTCTTTTTCAAGAAGGGATGTATATTCGGCCTTCTCCTTCTCCGTCTCCGGGTGGTAGGCACGATAGACGATGAGGGACCCGTCTTGGCTCCAGAAGGGGCCGCCATCGTACCCCAATTCGTTGGTCAGTTGGCGCAGACGGCGGCCATTTCGATCCATAGTGTAGATCTCGAGGTCACCGCTTCGCAGGCTGGTGAAGACGATCGTTCCCTTGCCATTGATGGTCGCTTCCGCGTCATACCGGGGACTGTTGGTCAGTCGTTGCAGGCCAGATCCGTCAAGATTGGCCTTCACGATCTCGAAGCCAGGAAAGAGGGACCAGACGTACCCAAGTGAATAGTCGGGTTTGGGCGGACATTTCGGATCGTCGAGAGAGGTTGTCGCGTAGACGATCGAGCGCTTGTCCGCGGTGAAGTAGGCACAAGTGGTCTTCCCCTGACCGTTGGAGATCCGCCGGACGTCCGACCCGTCGAGGTTCATCGTGAAGATCTGGTCGCAGCCGTCCGATTGACTCGTTCGTTGGAAGACCAGTTTTTTGCCATCCGGGGAGAAGTAGGCCTCAGCGTTCTCCCCTTCGAAGGTCAATTGTCGAATGTTGGCGAGGCGCTTCTCCCGCGGATCGCGGAGCTGCCCGCTTGGTGCTCCACTCTGTGATTGAGTTGCCTCGGCGGAGTCAGGGGAGGCCGCTGATTTGGCCAACCAGCGACTCCCCCCAAGGATCAGCAGCGCTGCCATCGTTCCAGAGACTGCCAGTCGTATCAAGATCTTACTTCCTCCTGCTCAATGGGCCCCTGTCTGGGCACCGCTTGGTGGAGGGGAGGCGGGCTATTCGCCCCCCTTCCCCTTCTTCTCGTCTTTGAGGACCGCCTTGCGACTGAGTCGCACTTTGTTCCCCTCGATTCCGATGCACTTGACGAGGATCTGCTGCCCTTCCTTGAGCTCGTCACGCACGTCGCGGACGCGGTAATCGGCAATCTCCGAGACGTGAAGGAGTCCGTCCAACCCAGGCAGGATTTCGATGAACGCGCCGAAATCGACAATGCGCGAGACGGTTCCGAGATAGGTTTTGTTCAATTCAGCTTCTGCGGTCAAATCCCGAACCATCTGGAGAGCGGCCTCCGCCGCCTCTCCGCTGGCGGTTGCAATCGAGACGCGCCCGTCATCGCTGATGTCGATCTTGGCACCAGTCTTCTCCTGGATGCCGCGAATCACCTTGCCACCCGGTCCAATGACATCACGAATCTTGTCTGGCGAGATCTGGATGGTGACGATTCTGGGCGCGTACGGACTCATCTCAGGCCTCGGCTCCTGCAGGATGGCATCCATGTGGTCGAGGATATAGAGCCGGCCCTTCCGCGCCTGTTCGAGGGCGTCGGCGAGGATCATCGGGTTGAGCCCCGTGACTTTAATGTCCATCTGCAGCCCGGTGATCCCTTCCCGGGTCCCAGCTACCTTGAAGTCCATGTCCCCGTAGTGATCTTCCGCACCAGCGATGTCGGTGAGGATGGCGTACTTCTTCTCTTCCATGACCAAGCCCATCGCCACTCCCGCGACGGGTGCCTTGATCGGGACCCCCGCATCCATCAGGGCAAGGGAACCTCCGCAGACCGTGGCCATCGACGAGGAGCCGTTCGATTCGGTGATATCAGAGACGATTCGGACGGTGTAGGCCCACTCATCCTCTCCCGGCATGACCGCTTCCAGAGAGCGCTGAGCCAGTGCGCCGTGACCGATCTCGCGGCGACCCGGACTGCCTGTCCGTCCTGTCTCACCGACCGAGAAGGGAGGGAAGTTGTAGTTGAGCATGAAGCGGCGTTTGTACTCGCCCGTCTCAAGGCTGTCGATGTATTGGACGTCCTGGGAAGTGCCCAGCGTGGCCGTGACGATCGCCTGGGTCTCACCCCGAGTGAAGAGGGCCGAGCCGTGAGTGCGGGGCAGCCACCCTGTCTCGATCGAGATCGGTCGAATCTCGGAGAAGCGACGCCCGTCAGGTCGACGACGGTTATGCAGGATGTCATCCCGGAAGATCTTCTCCTTGAGACGATCGAAGAGCCCCGCCACTTCTGCACGACTAGCGGACTCCTCCTCCGGGACACTTTCGATGACCTTCTTCTTCAACCCATCGATCGCGCTATAGCTCGCGAGCTTCGACTGGGTCGAGACATCGAGCGCCGCGCGAAGCTCGCCGGCGTACTTCTCCTCGAGTTCCTTGAAGAGATCTTCATTGACCGGTGGGGTCTCGAAGGGGCGCTTGGTGATCTGCAGCGCTTCGTACATCGACCGTTGGAGCTGGCAGAGCTTGCGGATCTCTCCGTGCGCGAACATCAGCGCTTCCACCATGACGCTCTCGCTCACCTCTTTGGCCCCGGCCTCGACCATGACGATGGCTTCCTCACTTCCCGCGACCACCAGGTTGAGGGCAGAATTGCGGAGCTGCTCGTAGGAGGGGTTGACGACATACACCCCCTCGACCAAGCCGACTCGCACCCCGGCGATCGGGTGGTCGAAGGGAATGTCCGAGAGATAGAGCGCCGCTGAGGCACCCGTGATCGAGAGAACGTCAGGATCGTGCTCATCATCCGCCGAAATGACCATCGAGATGATCTGCGTCTCAAACTTGTATCCTTCCGGGAAGAGCGGACGGATCGGGCGATCTGTCAGCCGGCAAGTCAGAATCTCTTTCTCGGTGGGGCGGCCCTCCCGCTTGAAATATCCACCCGGGATTCGCCCTGCCGCATATCCGTACTCTCTGTAATCGACGGTCAACGGGAAGAAATCGATTCCCGTCTTCGGGGTGCGCGCTGAGACGGCGGTCACCAACACGACCGTCTCCCCCTGGGTCACCAGGACCGCCCCATCCGCCTGCTTGGCGATGCGCCCGGTC
Organism: Blastocatellia bacterium; assembly: GCA_049317725.1. Taxonomy (GTDB): domain Bacteria; phylum Acidobacteriota; class Blastocatellia; order RBC074; family RBC074; genus CAIOZW01. The sequence continues at coordinate 36,790 of JBMOHS010000004.1, read as the reverse complement.
TCAATCGTCAAATCGCGCCCGCCAAGATTGATCCCTTGTTTCAAAAACATTTGTGGTCTCCTGTTTGTGCAAGTACCCAATCGCGTTCTTCATCTACTCTCATCTCAGGCTCTCTCGCTGGTTCACTCGTCACGAGCCGGTCCGCCGCATTGTCTTCAACAAAGCCATAGGCACAATGGGGCAAAAATGAGAAAGCCACCCCGAAGCAGGACCGACCCAAGCAGGAAGCGGCTGTTCGCGGTGGCTGTGAGTTGGAAGATGATGGCTGCCCGACTCTCATCCGGAAAGTCGTGGCTTCAATTCCCGATGAGAACCGGGCAGGATCACACCAGTGCCCAGTGCGTCGGGAACGGTTTGCCGTCACGTTCGGCTATACAACCAAGGCGACACCGATCCGGCCGGCGCCGCGACTCCATCGTCGATCTATTTGCGCAGACCGAGACGAGCAATGAGATCGTGATATCGGTTGATATCCCGCCGCTTGAGATAGTCGAGCAGGCTTCGCCGTTGGCTGACCAGTTTGAGCAGCCCCCGACGGGAATGGTTGTCTTTGACGTGTGTCCGAAAATGCTCCGTCAACTCGGTGATGCGCTTCGAGAGGAGCGCTACCTGGACTTCCGGGGAGCCAGTGTCCAAGTCGTGCATTTTGTACTGCGTGATGATCTCTACTTTGGCCTCTTTTGCTAACGACATTCCTGGTTATGTCTCCTTTGTGTTATAGGAGGTGTAGGACGTATAGGCCCTCTGGGCCCTCTAGGACATCAAACAATGTTTTATGATGTCCAATTTATCGGTCATAGCCAATCTTTGGGCCCAATCGGCCCTATCGGTCAAATCCCAACACAAATTACCAGAGCATACCGTAAAGTTCAAGCGTACACTCATTTCCAGATGAAGAACTCCCCGGTGGCTCATTCCAGAACCGCCAGAACAAAGCCGGCTGGAACCGTCTGCCCGGGGGTAGCGCGAATCTCGGCGACCCGACCCGCGCGAGGGGCTTGGACCTCATTCTGCATCTTCATCGCCTCAACGATAAGGATCCCCTGGTGGACCTCGACCGTGTCTCCAGGCGAGATGAGAAGCTGCACGACCTTACCTGGCATCGGGGTCGTCAGCTCAATCCGTCCATCCCGAACGGGCGGACCCTTCCTTCGTCGCTGGCGGTCCTCGATTGAGACGGAGACAGGATGCCCATTGACGAGGAAGCGGTTCGGATTACCCGGACGTCGGTCATCCAGACACCGATAGACCCGATCGTTGAGCAGCACGAGGTACTGCCCGGGTTCGGGACAAGAGATCGTCGCCACGTGGGTTTGTCCCGCAAGGGTCAAGGTCACCTGATCCCCAGTGACGGCCCACTCCGCTTCCCCACGGACACCGTCCACCTCGATCTCCCATTTTGCCACAGTCATCCCCCTCATCTTTGGCTGGGCTGTCTACCGCCGGGTAGGAAGCGACGATTGCCTGGCTGCCCACCTCCAGGAACTGATCCTCTCCCCGAGGAGATCGGCTCCAGTTGCTCTCCCGCGAGTCAGAGGTTGCGGCGCAGACAGCTCTGGAGTTGCAGGCGAAGTGGTCGCGAGGGCGGCGACCATCGCCGCCGCGACTTGTGCTTCGCAAAGGGCATCTGACGGGCTGGGCGCGATCGTCCGGGCTGACAGAGATCGCTCGATGAATCCAGTATCGATCTCCCCCGCCTGGAACTCCGGATCGAGGAGAAGCTTTTTGAAGAAAGGGAGAGTCGTCTGTATCCCCCCGACGTGGTACTCGTCAAGCGCGCGTCGCAGTCTGGCCATTGCCGCTTCCCGTGTCTCCCCCCAGGCGACAAGTTTCGAGATCATTGGGTCATAGTCGAGGGGGACCTCCCAACCCTCATAGACCCCAGAGTCATCACGGATGCCTGGGCCCGCCGGAGTGCGCAACCGGGTGATCCGTCCTGGGGAGGGCAGGAATTGTCGGTCTGGGTCCTCGGCATACACGCGACATTCGATCGCCACCCCTCGCCATTCGATCTCTTCCTGCCGGAGGGTCAGCCGCTCGCCGGCAGCGATCCGGATCTGCTCGCGGACCAAGTCGATTCCGGTGACCATCTCCGTGACGGGATGCTCGACCTGGAGCCGCGTGTTCATCTCCAGAAAGTAGAATTGACGGTCCGTGTCGACCAGAAATTCGATGGTTCCGAGGCTGTAGTACCCAGTCTCGCGCGCGATGGCGACTGCGGCACGCCCCATCTGCTCCCGGAGGTCTGGATCGTTCCACGTCGCAGGGCACTCCTCGATCACCTTCTGATGGCGCCGTTGAATCGAACACTCTCGTTCCCCCAGATGGAGAATCGTGCCGGCCTGATCTCCGATGAGTTGAATTTCGATATGGCGAGGCCGCTCGATGTACTTTTCCAGGTAGACGGCCGCATCCCCAAAAGCAGCCTCTGCCTCTGCTGCCGCCAGCGTCAGGGCTGAATCGATCTCGCTCGCCTGCCGGACGATGCGCATGCCCTTCCCGCCACCGCCGGCAGAGGCTTTGAGCATGACCGGATAGCCGATCTGACCGGCCTGCTGGCGCGCATCCGCCAGCCCTTCGATGGGCCTCTGGCTGCCCGGCACAATCTGGACTCCCGCGGCAATGGCTGCTTGGCGGGCGTTCGTCTTGTCCCCCATCCGGGCGATCGACTCCGGAGAGGGGCCAATAAAGACCAGTCCAGCCTCCAAGACCGCTCGCGCAAAGCCCTCCCTCTCGGAGAGGAACCCGTATCCAGGGTGGATGGCTTCCGCGCCGCAGGCCTTGGCGATCGCGATGATGCGATCCCCCTGCAAGTAACTTCGCGTGGCCGGCGATTCCCCCACGTAGTAGGCCTCATCAGCCAGGCGGACGTGGAGGGCTTGTCGATCGGCCTCGGAGTAGATGGCGACCGGAGAGATCTCCATTTCCCGACAGGCGCGGATCAACCTGACCGCAATCTCCCCCCGGTTGGCGATCAAGACCTTCTTGAACATAAGCGAGCTTCCTGCTTTCGCCTCGACCATCTCCAGCAGACCCTGCTTGGTTGATCGCTTGGTTGGGTGCTGTCAGGGCACAATCGAGATTCCTGGCTGCTTCGGGTCAAAACGCACGGTAAGATTAGCACCGGGGCTGAAGCGATGCCCATTTTGTTGCTGGTCTGGTGTCAGGGGCTGCATCGCCTCGTACACAACATTGCCAATCTGGTAACGGTAGTGGAGGGCGATCCCCTCATCCCCCTGAACAAGATCCAGGATTCGCCCTTCGGCGACTCTGCCATAGGTCGAGAGCCAAGCGTAGTAGTCGGCGATCGGATCCTTTCCGCGAAGTCGCGCGATCAGCAGCGTAAACCAGGAAGGATAGGTCATGGTCCGAGCGATTGCCTTATAAAAGAGAGACCACCGGGAGCTCCTCCGTTGGATCGATCCGCGATCGATCTGGGAGGCGTAACAACCGATGGCCTTGTTCGCAAAAGTGCCAAGAATGCTCAGTTAGTTGGGAAGAGGTCTTCCAGCGCCAACCGATTGGGGTCACGCTCGGGGGCCCCCTCGAGGATGATCCCATCGATCATCACCAAGTCATCGTCAGTCGCAAACCTCCCATCGGCGCCAGCGGAGACCAGCTTGTAGTTGCTGAAGATGATCGAAGTGCCCTTGGAAGCGATGACACCCACCGGCTGATAGGTGAAGGGTTGCTCCCAGTAATCAGCGCGTGGCGTTGCTTCGGCGTTGACACGGGAAAGGTCTGGCAACTCCTGCGGATAGCTTCCGTACTCTTGATAATACTTCTGGAGAGCTTGCTGGTGAAGCTGGTACATTGCCGCCCGTGTCTCCGCGCGGCGTCGCTCCCGGAACCCCTCGACCCGCTCCGGGATCGAGAAGGCAATGACGCTCGTCAAGCACGTCAGCCAGACCCCACAGAGCGCCAGCGAAGCTTTCGCCAAGCGCCTTCCGGAAAAGAGATGGGGAGTCATCTCGGCCAGTCGCTTCGCACGACGGGCAAGCCAGATGCCCAACAGCGAGAGGGGAATGAGGATTGCCGAAAGAGCGAACGCCAGCCGAGTCGCGTCATATTGAACGATCCGGTAGTACGGCAAACGGGGGTCGGCGGCGAGCATCAGCCGGGTAGCCTTCCATCCATCTCCCAGCAGCGTCACCAGGAATACTCGACCCACTCGGAGATCGTTGCCCAAGATCCAAGCAGCGAGAAAGATTCCTAAGACTGCGATCGCCACTCCAAATGCGATCAACGCCGGACCCAACTTGGGCACCAACCGGTCGGGTTGGGTAAGAGGTGCGCCCACCTGACGGGCCCCACAGTGGCCACACGTCGCCCCTTTCTCGACACTCTCCTCGCGCTCCTCTCCACAGCAAGGGCAGATCATCATTCGCATTCCCTGTGGCAAATTCCTTCCCTCTCCATTCGTCTTCTCTTGTTGCGCAATCATCGTTTTTCAGAACCTCAACCGAATCCCTTGCATCGGTCTCTTCAATACTGGTCAAAGCGTCGGAATTACCTCTCCTGTTGGGGGACTGTCTGATTGCCGCAGTGCCAGCCAAGTGTGATACAGACGCTGGAGGAATGTCCAGCAGGAGAGAATGGTCAAGAGCCAGATGGTCGCCGGCATCTTGTTAAGCAGCGGGTGTGTCGAACCAGGCCAGACAGTCAGCGAGCCAATGATCAGCAGGACGACACGCTCTGGGCGGCGAAGGAATCCGACATCGCACTTGGGAATCAGCGATTCTGCCCGGGCACTGGTATAACTTACCATCACCGATCCGATCAGCGCCGCCCCCGTCAGCGCCGCGTAGAGCGTGGAGTGGTCATCCGTGTCCCTCGTGTAGAAGATGATGATTCCAAGAAACACGACCATGTCGGAGAGCCGATCGAGACTGGAATCGAGAAAAGCGCCAAATCGGGTGACCCGTCCCGATCCCCTGGCAACACGCCCATCAAGGATGTCAAAGAGGTTGGCGAGAATCATCACTAAGCCAGCGGCGAAGAACTTGCCAAACCCGTAGAGTATTGCAGCCCAGAGATTGATACCCAGGCCGATCAAGGAGAGGATGTTTGGGTTCGGATGGAGACGGATCAGCCATCGAACGATTCCATCGAGTGCTTTTTGGCTGACCGTACCGATCAATTCGCCGATCATAGGTGCAAGGGTTGAGTCAATTTCTTGACGTACCGTCGGATGTGTACCGTAAAAAGGTCGGGCTTGATGGGAAGTACAGGCTGTCTTGCCATCGTCAATCCCCACGGCCATTTCTATCGACCCCGAAGCCACTGTCCAGGATCAAGATCACTTGGAGTGGAATCGCTTGCAGAAGCGACCCAAAAAGTTCATCTGTCGACTTTGCTGAAGATCTTCAAAAAAGTGAACCTTGTAGTTACTTGGAGTTACCAGGATTGGACGCCCCGATCCAATCCCTCAACGAGACCTTTTCAGGAAGACTCTTTGAGACGATGGATTGACTCATTTACGCAATAATACAAAGAAGGATCATACGGTGTGACATCCATCTGTGTCAACAATCGGCGACCGGTGCGAAGATCGAGAAAGGGACGACACCCTGGATGATCAGGGGGAGATTGGCAAGGTGCTGGACTGGCTGGTGGAATCTTCAGCTGGACGTCTGGCAAGATGATCAAGACCAGAAAACACTAAGGAAGGAACCGAGGTGGTACCGCCACAAATGTTTCGAGAGGAATTTAGAAGAGGAATTGCGGGGGAGGGATTCGAACCCTCGACCTTTGGGTTATGAGCCCAACGAGCTACCAGCTGCTCCACCCCGCGTCAAGTCTTGAACAACAAAATCGGAATATACACCCGCTGCTCCGGCCTGTCAACAGGCTCGGACTCTTTTTCCCTGCCGATCTGGAGAGAACAGGGGAATCTGCCGAGTGGGGGAGCAGGTCTTTTCAATCGCGGGAGGGACATGGTAAAGATCGACGGGTATGCCTGAATTACCTGAAGTTGAGATGGTGGTCCGACACCTGCGTCCGTTGATGGTGGCGCGGCGAGTCGAGCGAGTGGAGTTACGCCGTGCACGGTTGGTGCCAGATCTCTCGGTGCGCCAATTTGCCGCACGGCTGCGGCGCGGTGAAGTGGAAGCGGTCGACCGTCGGGGGAAGCACATTCTGATGCATCTCACGACAGGCTGGACGTGGATGACGCACCTGCGGATGAGCGGTCGATTTCTCTTCGTCGAGGCTGGGCAGGCGCAGGAGTTCGAGGCGGCACACACCCACTTGGTGGTCGAGCTGGATGGAGGGGATCAGCTGCACTTCGCCGATCCGAGGCATTTCGCTTGGATGACAGTGGTGCGAAGAGGGGAATGGGCGGAGCATGCGGCGCTGCGCAAGCTCGCCCCGGAGCCATTTGACGAAGCCTTCTCGCGCGAATATCTGGAGGCGCAATGCCAACGGAGCCATCTGGCGATCAAGCTGCTCCTGCTCAACCAGGAGCGGGTCTGCGGCCTGGGGAATATCTATGCAGCAGAAGCGCTCCACCGGGCCGGAATCGATCCACGTCGGCCCGCCAGTCGAGTCGCACGAGAGCGGATCGGCCGTTTGCACGCCGAGATCCTCGCGGTCCTGCGGGAGGCGATCGACGTGGGGAGTACGCTGGAGACAGACCCGCGGCAGATCTATGGCCGCTATGGTGCCGGGGCGTTCGAAGAGAATTGGCGCGTCTACGACCGGGAAGGGCAGTTGTGCCCTGCCTGTGAGGGAACGATCAGCCGTTTGACCCAGGGAGGACGTTCCACCTACTTCTGCCCTGGCTGTCAGGTGGCGTGATCTCGCGTGAAGCTGCCTGGTGGCGATTGGTTGCCGGAATGAAGAATCGACCTTCGACACATCTGCTTCTACTGCTGTTGCTGACGGCCGTGACGGGAGTTGCCCACTGGGCGATCATCCGGGCTGGAGAAGGGCGGGGATTCCAGCCATCTGGGTGGGTGGCGATGCGGAACATCGGTCTCTTCCTGCCTCTTCTGGCGCTCTTCTTCTGGTTGGTGCGAGGTCGGCGTTACCGGGGAGACTTGGTGCTGTTGACGGCGGCTGCGGCACTCTTCGCGGTGGGACAGGTGGCGCAGTATCGGCTCTTTACAGACCCAGAGTATGGGCAGGCAGGGGGGAGAGGTCGGGCGGCACGTTTGGAAAAGACGGAGATTCTCCAGCAACGCTACGTTGATCAGTGGTATGACGAAGGGAAGAAGCGGGTGCTCTTTGGTGAGGCGGGGATGCGTCCCCCGCAGGTGTCAGAACGACTCATCGAAGGTTCGGATCAACCGACGCTGGAGCGCTCGACAGGGGGATGGGAGGTCTTGACCTCTCTCTCGACGTGGGTTCCACTCCTCGCCTTGATGGCATTGGCAGTGGCCTACCGCGTGGTGGAAGATCCGAGAGCCCTCCTCTGGCTGCAACGGCACGGCCTGGTCTTGGGCATAGGGACGACGATCCCACTGGTGGTCATCGCCGGGTATGGGTCGCAAGGCGGGAAGTTTCTCGGGCGGACCACTCCCTGGGAACCAGTCAAGATCGCATTTCTACTGAGTTATGCAGGGATCTTGACCGACCAGTATCGCCACCTTTCGCGGACTTGGTGGGGGATTCCTGCGTGGCGAGTGCTGGTTCCGCTGCTTCTGCTCTCCACACTGCCACTCCTTCCTTTCTTCATACTGGCCGATTTTGGACAGATGCTGATCTTCGTCGCGGTCTACCTCGGACTCTACTTGGTCGCGGTCCGCCGGTTGCGGCAACTCTTGCTGGCGCCAACGTTGCTCGGGCTGTTGTTGAGTGGAGCGGTCTTGGCGGGGGGGGCCTACCACCGACTGACTGCCCGGACGGCGAGCGACGGGGGCGGGGCCGCAGGGATGGCCCGCCTGATTCGCGAGGGCATCCCACGGCGCATTCATCAGCGATTCTATCTCTGGCTCCAGGGGGAAGTCCCCCCGGATCCAGACCTTCACCCGTGGTGGGCGGCCGAAGTGGCGGCGGCTGGGCACGGCGGAGCCGATGTTGACTTGTGGTATAAGGGGGATGCGTACCAACCATTGCAATCCCTCTTTGGGGTCGCCGAGGGTGGTTTCCTGGGCAGGGGGCTCGGGCGGGGCGTACCGGAGAGCATTCCGATCGCCGATTCCGACTTTGTCTACGCCGCGATCGCCGAGGAGATGGGGCTGCTCGGGGGGCTGATTGTTCTGCTCGGCACGGCCGTTCTGGTGCGGGCCGGCATGCGGACGGCGATCGCCGCGCCAGATATGTTTACCAAACTGATTGCAGCGGGAGGAACCATCTTTCTCGGATTCCAGGCGATCGTCAACATTGGAGGCGTGGTTCGATTGGTCCCGATGACGGGGATCACCCTCCCGTTCGTCAGCCACGGAGGGTGGTCGTTGGTGACCAGTTTCTGGATTCTCGGAATGTTGCTGGCGATCTCCCACCGCAATCGAATGGATGGAGTATGAAGGCAACGTGCGGATCGATCACGGATCGTGGGCTTAATCCCCGGCGTCCGGAGAATCAGGACAATCTGCTGGTCTGGCCGGAGCGTGGACTCTACCTGGTCGCCGATGGCGTCGGGGGCCGGCAAGGAGGAGCGACCGCGAGTGCGGTGGTCGTCGAGGTCTTTGAGCGTGTCTTCTCGCAGCAATTGGACGGATCGCTCACCGAAAGCCTCGGGGAGCTTCTTGAAAAGACGATTGCCCACTGCAACGAGAAGATCTATTTCGACGCGCAGCAGACGCCAAGTCTCAAAGGGATGGCGACAACGATCGCCGCCGTCGCGGTCGAGGGGCGGCGAGCCGTCGTGGCACACGTCGGGGACAGTCGTGTCTACCGCTTTGACGCCCACGGCTTGATCCAGTTGACCGAGGACCACACCGACGTCAACGAGGCAGTCCGGACCGGACGGTTGAGTCGCGAGGAGGCGACCCAGCATCCCCGCCGCCACGTGCTCAATCGGGCGCTCGGTGCGGAAGCGGAGGTCGACGTCGAGCAGATCGAGATCGAGTTGGATGAACAGACCAGTCTTCTTCTCTGCACCGATGGCATCACGATCCATCTCGACGAGGAGGAACTGGAGCAGATTCTGCAGAGCCGCCATCCGCCCCAAGTGATCTGTGAGCAGCTCCGCGAGAGGTGCTATCTCGCCGGTGCCGAAGACAACCTCACCGTGATTCTGGTCGATTTTGGAGAGCGGCTCTACAGTGAAAGTGAAAGCGACGACGAAGAGGTAGGGGGCGCAGGGATGCCCGCCGCGCGGGTGGAGCGGGAGATCGTCGAGGAGGAGGACGCGACAGACGAAGGCCGGCCATTTGTCGACGAGGCCGAGGAGGAGGCAGCGGAGGGGCCAAGTTTCGGCGTCTGGCAGGGGCCGGAATCGCCCGTCCATGCCCGAGGAGGGGGGACAGGTGGGCGCCCGATCTCCCGAGTCTTCGAAGTCGATCTGACGGCGGGGGCGGGGAAGGAACGTGAAGACCCTGAGGCCAGCTTCCCCCGGGAGGTCCCCGAAGAGATTGAGGATGCTCCTTCCCGGTGGGGGCCGCTCGTTTCGCGGTGGAATGGTCTCGTCGACAGGTTGCCATGGCGGACGTTCGACACGGTCCCGGAAAGCGCGGCACCGCCTTTCGATCGAAGGTCAGTGCTCGATGTGGGGGCAGCATCTGGTGGAGGTGCTGCTCGCGGAAGCGGTCAGGTCTCGTGGTTCTTGGTCGGGATCGCCTTGGTCGTCGGACTGCTCCTCGGCAGCCTGCTGGCGGAGCCGGTAGCAGACCTCCTCGCCCGCTGGAATCGGCCCGGTCTTCCCTGGCAGGAGGCGGGGATCGGCCACCTCCCGAAGGATCCAGAGGTCCGGGCCGCCTATGCGCGCCATCTCGAAGGGAAGACCGAGGAGGCTCGTCAGCGTCTGGATGGACTCTTGGCGTTGACACCAACGAATGCCGAAGCGAGTTTCTATCTTGGGTTGATCGACTACGACCAGGAGAAGTTCGAGGAGGCGGTGACCCGCATCCACTATGCGGCACGGCTCGACCCGTCTTTGCCGGACATCCGGGTCTGGCTGGCGATGGCCTATCTCTCGACGGGCCAGCTTCGAACGGCACGGGATCTGCTGGACCAAGTTGTGCGGCCGGGAGCTTCCCGGGAACGTGGGAGAGCCACCAATCCGCCGGCGAGTCCGAAGCCTGCCGGACCCCAGCCATCTCCCGCCAGCCCAACACCCGTCGAACGCCCCGTGGGGTGAGTCGATGTCCAGCCGTTCATCGAGATAAGCCGCGAGCAGTAGACAAAGAGAGAAGAGCGGAGAGGAAGGGAACAGTTCAGGGAAGGAGAGGGTCGGGATCCGCCGATGCAGGAACTGAAACTGGAGCAGAGTCTTGTCGATGAGCGATACCAGATCCTTGAGCGGCTGGGGCGCGGCAGCTATTCCGAGATCTTTCTGGCGCGGGATTGGCGGGCAGGTGAGGCTCCTGGTGGTGGGCCAGCGGCGACCGATGCCGAGGCGGCATTGGCCGAGGAGGTGGTGATCAAGGCCCTCAACCCGGGACTGCAGGGTACGCCGGACGCGGATCTGGAGCGGACTCTGATCGAGAATTTCCAGAATGAGGCGATCGCGCTCGACACGGTCCGCCATCCGCACGTCATCTTGCGGCTGGGGCACGGGACGGCGGCGGATCTGCGGGGCACCCCGTTTCACTATCTCGTCTTGGAGTACATGCCGGGAGGGGATCTGCTCAAGCGCTGCCGAGAGCAACCGGGCAATGCGTTGAGCCTGACGGAGAGCCTCTTCTACTTTCGGCAAGTCTGCGAGGGATTGGCCTACGCGCACAGCCGCGGCATCATTCACCGGGACCTCAAGCCCAACAATTTTTTGCTGAGCCGGGATCACCAGATCGTCAAGATCGCTGATTTCGGAGTAGCGAAGCTGGGTGTGGGGCAGGATGAGCCATTGTCGGAGGTGACGCGGGTAGGCGCGGGACTCTACGCGCCGCCAGAGCATCATCCCGAGGTCAATCCAAATCGGGGGCTGGCCGGATCACCGGTGCCATTGACCCCATCGGCAGATATCTATTCGTTGGCGAAGAGTTTTTATACCGTGCTGGTGGGACGGCCTCCCAGTTCGTTCAAGTGTGCCCCGATCACGGCCATGCCCGAGCCCTGGGCGAGGAGCGAGGTGGGCAAGGCATTGCTGCGGGTGTTGCGTCGCGCAACGGATGACCGAGCTGAGGCGCGGTACCAGACGGTCCTGGAGTTCTGGCAGGATCTGGTGCTGGCGGGTGCCAGGGCCGATCAGGCGGAAGAGTCGGAAGCGGCAGAGGCAACGACCATTGTTCGGGCAAGGTTGCGGGTGCAGCCGGGACAGCTTCCGGAGAAGCCGGATCAGCCCCATTTTGATCTCAGCTTTGCGGAGGGAACACGCGGAGAGGCGCGCTCGACTCCCACTCCCCGAATGGAGGAAGATCTGGCATCCTTCCCTTCCTCGCTGACCAGGCCGGGCGAGATGAAGCGGGAACCGGCGCGACGGGAGCGGCGAACGGGCCGGGTCGTCATCGAGCTTCCTCTGCCTCCCGCTGCCGAGCCGGAGGGGCTCCCCACTGGTGCAGCAGGCCGTTCTCTCGATCGTGGGGCTGGCAAGGCGAGGCCCAAGCCGTGGCGAAGGCAACCGGAACGCGCGGGGAAAGGGACGGTTGCCCGCCCGGAAGGGTGGTGGCGTCGACTGATCCGGCATCGGTATGGGGTTGGACTGGCGGCGGTGGGGTTGCTGGTGATCCTCTCCCTGGTCTATGTTTCCGTTCGGCAATGGACAGGCAAGGAGAGGGGGACGGCCCAGGGAGAGGTCGAGGTCGTCGTCAGCGCACTCAATGTCCGCGGCGGACCGGGGTCTTCCGAGCCAGTGCTGGGGGTGATTGCGCGTGGTTCTCGACACCCGCTGCTGACGGTCAATCGGCAGCAGTGGATGCAGATCGAGGTGACCCAATGGGATGAGACCTACCCCCATCCGCCGCGGAAAGCACAGGGATGGGTCTATGGCTCTGCGGAGTACATTCGTGTCATCCCCTCCCCGCGGCCCTGACGCGGGATGGCGGGAAGGGAACAATCGGTCGAGCCGGAACGGGATGAGCAAGCAGAAGAGGACAAGCTGGACAGACGGGTGGGAACGGTTCCGCCGGTGGCTGGATGGCGAAGATCCGCCCTCTTCATCGGAAGAGAGCAACCGACCGGGCAATGAGGGGAACCTCTTCTATGTCCGGTTGGCACGCGAGATCGAGAAGGTAATGCGGCAGGAGATGTTTACTCCGCCCGGTGGCCAGACCTACCTCCCCCCGGAGTATCTGATCTATCTCAGCCGCGAGGATGACCAGCTCTGGCAAGGCCGCAAGCGTGAGGCGTTGGAGGAGGCCCTGCGGGAGGGACTGGCGCGTCGGGCCCGGGAGTTGGTCGGAGATCGCGCCCTCAGGACCACGCGTCTGGTCCTCTCTTTTGGCATCGATGGGACACTTAGTCGAGGGGAGGTGCGGGTCCAACCTGTGTGGGAGGAAGAGTTGTCCCAGACACAGGTTACGCCGCGTCGACCCGGATCGACTCCACCGCCAGCCCCCGCGGAGGCGACACTGGTGATGGCCCGGTCCCGCCGTTTCGCGGTGCGCTACGGACGGTCTGGATCTGGCGAAGCCGGGCATCCAGAGGGGCTCTTTGTCGCGCAAGGGGAGAGTGTTACTCTCGGGCGCGGAGGGCAGGGGCTGGCGGTCGATCTGGTGCTGACTGGCGATCTGGAGATCAGTCGGCGTCACGTAACGATCACGCGAGCGTCGGGGGGGAGCTACCGGATCGCTTGCCTGGGACGCAATCCGATCGAGGTGGGTGATGAGGAGATCCTTCCCGGCGAAGAGGCGACAGTCCGGCCGGGTCGGTCGATCCGTATCGGATCCTATCAGCTCTGGATTGAGGAACCTGCGCCGCAGGAGTGACCGCTCCCCAACTTTCGTCTCGACCAATACTGGAGGAGAACCCGTCCGATGAAGAAGAATTCGCTCCATTCGTCCAGATCCCTGCCGTTCCTGCTTGGGGTTCTGTCGGCGCTCTCCGTGGCGGTGCAGGCGCAATCCCCACCGCTCGTCGGCAAGCAAGCCGATTTTGCCCAGCTGAGCCAGCGTCTCTCGGAGCGGGCCGGCTATTTCGGATCCGACAATCTGGTCTCGAATGAACTTTCCTACCAGCACGTTCTTGGGAAGCTCGCCGAGATGGATCTGCGGGGAGGCGTCTACCTTGGTGTCGGACCCGACCAGAACTACACCTATATCGCCCAGATTCAGCCGCGCTTGGCGATCATGGTCGATGTGCGACGCGACGCGATGCTGCAGCATCTGCTCTTCAAAGCGCTCTTTATGATGTCGCGCAGCCGGGTCGAGTATCTGTCGCTGCTCTTTGGACGTCCGCTCCCGAAGGAGAGTCGTCAATGGCAGGATCGCCCGATCCGGGACCTTGTCGACTACTTCGACCGCACGCCACTCGATCCGAAGGTGGCGGAGAAGACGTTGCAGGAAGTACGCAAGCGGCTGACGGGGCTCGGGCTTGCCCTCTCTCCGCGCGATTTCGAGACGATCCAGGAGATCTACGGGGCCTTCTCGAACGACTGTCTGGAGGTTCGGTACACGATCCGGGATCGGCCGACGGGGCGCTTCTTTCCGGCCTACCGCGACATTCTGCTCGAAAAGGATCTGGCCGGGCAGCACCGCAACTATCTCGCGACCGAGGCAACCTACCGGGTGCTCAAGGAGATGCACGATCAACACCGCATCATTCCGATTACGGGTGACCTCTCCGGGCAGCAGGCGCTGCGTTCCGTGGGGGATTACCTGCGGGAGATCGGGGAGAAGGTGACGGCCTTCTATGTCTCGAATGTCGAGTTCTATCTCTGGCGACAGGACGCGATGACCCGTTGGGTCGAGAATCTCAAGGCCCTCCCGATCGATGAGCGGAGCGTCATCATTCGAAGCTATTTCAACTATGCGTACTACACCTCGGTCCATCCACAGACGATCGACAACCACTTCAGTGTGCAGATTCTGCAGACGATCGCCAGTCTGATTGCCGATTACGAGCAGGGAGGGTATGGCTCGTACTACGAGCTGACGACACGGCGGAGTCTCGAGTTGCGGTAGCCAGTGGGCCGACCCGGGATGATTCTTTGAAAATTGGATGACAGGGAAGAAGAGGGTCGAGAGAAGCATCGCAGAGAGGATGGAGGAGATGAAGATGAGCGAGAGACAGGGATGGAGAGCGTTGGGGTTGGGGATCGTCTGGTTCTGCCTGATGGGGACCGGTTGGGCCGAGACGCGGCTGTTGCGCTTCCCGGATCTGCACGGGGAGCGGGTCGTCTTCACCTACGGGGGAGATATTTGGATCGCCCCAGTGGTTGGGGGGAGTGCGACACGGTTGACGAGCCATCCCGGACTCGAACTCTTTGCCAAGTTCTCGCCGGATGGGAAGTGGATCGCCTTCACCGGGCAGATCGACGGGGACGAGCAGGTCTACGTCATTCCTGCGACCGGAGGCGAGCCCCGCCAACTGACCTTCTATCCGGCGCGGGGGCCGCTCGCCCCTCGCTGGGGCTATGACCACCAAGTCTACGGCTGGACGCCGGATGGCACCTCGATCCTCTTTCGTTCACATCGGGACGCCTGGACGCTTCCGCTGACACGGCTCTACCGGGTGGCGCTGACGGGAGGGCCCGCTGAGGCGCTGCCGATGCCGGAATCGGGGGCGGGCGAGTACTCGCCAGACGGGCGGCAGGTCGTCTATTCGCCACGGGCCCGTGACTTCCGGTCTGAGAAGCGCTACGGCGGCGGGCAGGCCAACGATCTCTTTCTTTTCGACCTGCAGACGCGTGCGGTGCGTCGGCTGACCGATCATCCCCGGGCCGACCGCGATCCGATGTGGATCGGGCAGACGATCTACTTTACCTCTGACCGGGATGGGACGTTCAACCTCTACGCCTATGACCTGCGGACCTCCCGGACGACACCACTGACCACGGAGAAGGTGTGGGACGTTCGCTGGCCCTCTTCGGATCAAGAGGGACGGATCGTCTACGAGTTGAACGGCCAGTTGCAGGTCTACGACATCCAGAAGAAGCAGAGTCGACCGATCACGATCCAGGTACCCGATGAGGGGCTGGCACGTCGTCCGGGCCGGATCTCCGTCGCAGGGCAGATCACCCATCTTGGGCTGAGTCCGAAGGGCGAGCGGGCGATCCTCGCGGCCCGCGGGGATCTCTTCAGTGTCCCGATCGAGAAGGGGGAGACCCGCAATCTGACCAGCTCCTCGGGGGCGCACGACAAGTGGCCGAGTTGGTCCCCGGACGGGTCACGAATCGCGTTCATCTCGGATCGGAGTGGCGAGGAGGAGATCTGGGTGGTCGCCCAGGACGGGTTGACACCGCCCGAGCAGTGGACCAAAGGGGGGAAGGCGATGCGCTACGCGCCGAAGTGGTCGCCGGATGGCTCCCGTCTCGCCTTTACCGACAAGGACGGCAAGGTCTGGGTCTTGACGGTCGCCGATCGGAGCCTGGTCGAGGTGGCGAATGCGCGGAACGGGCAGGTCTCGGATCACACGTGGTCTCCGCGCGGCAATTTCCTGGCCTTCTCCTTGCCGGAAGAGAATCAGCAGTCCTCGATCCATGTCTGGTCGAGCGGGGAGCAGCGGCTGCGAAGGGTGACGAGCCTCGGCTTCAACGCGCAGAATCCGGCCTGGGATCCAAGTGGACAGTACCTCTACTTCATTAGCCAGCGGGAGTATGCGCCGCTCATCTCCGGGGCGGAGTTCAACTATGCGACGACACGG
Organism: Blastocatellia bacterium; assembly: GCA_049317725.1. Classification (GTDB taxonomy): domain Bacteria; phylum Acidobacteriota; class Blastocatellia; order RBC074; family RBC074; genus CAIOZW01. The sequence continues at coordinate 20,947 of JBMOHS010000004.1, read as the reverse complement.
GATCTGGGGATCTTCGCGTTGGCGCTGCGTCGCAACGGACCGCACCCCTTTCCAGTCGAGAGCGACGAGGTGACGGTCACCCGTCCAGCCGAGGCACCCCCCGCGAAGGAGGCCCCGGTTGCCGCCGCCTCGACGCCGACGGGAGAGCTGGCCATCGACTTTGAGGGGATCGAGGGGCGTGTCACCCGGGTTCCACTCCCAGCCAACAACTATGCTGCGCTCTCGACCCGTGCGGGCCACCTGCTCTATGTGGTGACGCCGTCGTTCTACTATGGTCGTCAAGCTGACCCGGCCCCCTCACTGCGTGTCTTCTCACTCAAGGAGCGGAAGGAGACGGTTCTGCTCGACGGGGTGGGGGGCTATGCGCTCTCGTCCGATGGTACGAAGGTACTCGTTCGGCAGGGGGGAGCGATCGCCCTGCTCGACGCGGCTCCGGGCGGGGAGCGTGCCCGCAAGGCGATTTCGACCTCGCAACTGGCGGTCGACCGCGTACCGGCAGAGGAGTGGAAGCAGATCTTTCACGAGGTCTGGCGCCGCTACCGCGACTTCTTCTACGTCCCCAATATGCACGGCTACGATTGGGAGGCCCTTCGGCGCCAGTACGAGCCGCTCCTCGCTCACGTCGCGCATCGCTCTGATCTGAACTACGTCATCAGCGAGATGATTGCTGAGTTGACGGTCCAGCACGCCTACATCGATGGCGGCGACTGGGCGATGTCGCCGCGACCCCAGGTGGCCCTGCCCGGAGCCCGGTTTGAACTTGACCGGACAGCGGGGCGCTACCGCTTGGCGACCCTCTTCCGTGGGCAGAACGAGGAGGCGATCTACCGTTCCCCGCTCACCGAGGTCGGAGTCGAGCTGCAGCCGGGCGAGTACGTCTTGGCAATCAACGGGGAGGAGCTGACGGCGAACGACGATCCCTACCGCCTCCTTCGTCATCGGGCTGGCGCGCCGGTACGCTTGACCGTCAACCGGACTCCGACCCGCGAAGGGGCACGGACCGTCACCTTCCAGCCCGTCACCGATGAGGAGAACCTTCTCTATCTCAACTGGGTGCTCGGCAATCAGGCCAAGGTCGACCAGCTCTCCGGCGGGCGGCTTGGCTACCTGCACATTCCCGATATGGGGGCCAACGGAATCCGGGAGTTCATCAAATGGTACTACCCGCAACTCCGCAAGGAGGGCTTGGTGATCGATGTGCGCGCCAACGGCGGGGGCAATGTCTCGCGGATGTTGATCGAGCGGCTCCGCCGCAAGGTGCTCGCCGCGGGCTTCGCGCGGACCAATGAGGATGGGACCACCTACCCCGATGGGGTCTTCCTCGGGCCGATGGTCTGTTTGCTCAATGAGAACTCTGCCTCCGACGGAGACATCTTTCCGGCAATGTTCCGCGAGGCAGGCCTTGGGCGCCTTATTGGAAAGCGGTCGTGGGGCGGCGTCGTCGGCATCACCAACCGGGGCAGTCTGATTGATGGCGGTACCGTCAATGTCCCGGAGTTCGGCTTTGCCAATACCAAAGGCGAGTGGATCATCGAGGGCTATGGCGTTGACCCCGACATCGAGGTCGACAATCCGCCCGCGGCCGTCATCGAGGGGCGCGATCCGCAACTCGAACGCGCTGTCGAAGAGCTCCTGCAACAACTCAAGAAGACCGGCCCGACGACTTGGCCCAAGCGGCCTGCCGATCCGATCCGTACCAAGTAGATCCACGCCCCCTCTTCTCGCCTTCGAGATGCACTGCTCCCGAAAGCGGTCCGTCTCGAAGGTCGGATCTCCTCCAGCCCAGACACCCCCCTTTTCACTCTTACGCTGGCACTTGTCACCAGATCTTGTTGAATTGGGACTTGGTTCCCCTCAGCTTCGCGCCGCGCACGACTCCCGGATGACCAGATGTGGATGGAGCACTTCGCGAACGGGGCGACGGGGACGGGTTGCCTCGGCGGCTGTCGGGAAGGCAATCCTTTCGATCAGCAGTTCGACGGCTCTCCTTCCCAACTCGGTCTTCGGCTGGTCAACTGTGGTCAATGGTGTGGTCAGGTGCTCGGTGAAAGAGAGGTTGTCAAAGCCGACGACGGAGAGATCCTCTGGAACACGCACCCCCAGTGCCGCGAGGTGCTTCAGCAGAATCAGCGCCATTCGGTCATTTCCAGCAAAGATTGCGCTTGGCGACGGCCTCCCGCTCAGCAGCCTCTCCACCGATTGCTGCCCTTCCGCTCCCTCCAGCCGCTCGCTGCTCAGGAAGAAATTCTCCCGGAGCTCCACCTGGTGCTCGTGCATCAGCCGACGGAAGGCCGTCTCGCGCGGGTGGGGGGTCGTCCCAGGAATCGGCCGGCAGAAGGCGATCTCCCGGTGCCCGAGAGAGACGAGGTAGCGAACCACCTGCTGGACCCCGGCGTGCTCATCCAAGAGAATGCTGTCGTACCTGGTCGGCGAAGGACTGCTGAAGAGAAAGATGAAGGGAATTCCCGCTCTCTCCAGCAGCTCGATCGTCTCCGGTGGTCCCCAATTGGGATCGTGACCGATGATCACTCCGTCCACCTTCCGCTCCGCCAGTTGGCGAAGGTGCGTCTCTTCGAGGTTTGCCTGATGGCGCGAATTGCAGAGCAGGAGCTGATACCCCCGCTGCAGGGAGGCATACTCGACCGCCTCGGTCACCTCGACGAAGAAGCGGTTGTTGAAATCCGGCAAGAGCAGCGCGAGGATCCGCCATTCGCTCCGCACCGGCTCCGTGACCAGCCGCGCCGACCGTTCGTTTCCGACGACCCGCGTCCCAATCCCTGGATGATTGATCAAGATCCCCGACTCGACCATTGGCGTCAACGCCTTGCGCAGTGTCGGCCGCGAGACGCCCAACTCCTCCGCCAGTTGCCGCTCCGCCGGGAGAAACGTCCCCACCGCGTAGACTCCGTTCCTTACCCTCGCCGCCAGCTCCTCGGCAATCTGCTCGTGCTTCAATCCCGCGCTGAGTAGACGACCCGCCCTCATCATTCAACTCTCCCCGCTTGCCTCTCTGCTTCGATCCAGTCTTCTGATCCTTCGTTGCTGGATCCCGTCTCGACCCGTCTACTTTACCAGTCCAGGCGCGCAATTTACCACGAAATTAACCGTCGGCCCAAAAATTTGTTTGACATTTGGTAAGTTACCGGTATACTGCCCGCCGTCATACCAATGAACGATTTCCAGAAAACCCAAAAAAGAAGAGATGAGTGGGAAGCCGTGTGGAAAAGAATCGTCGGGCAGCAAAGGAGACGAGCATATGAAGACAGGACTGTCGATGATGATGGTGGCGTTGTTGGTGGTTGTGGGATGGGGGCAGACGTCGACGGGGACATTCGTGGGCGTGGTGGTCGATGAGCGGGGGGCGGTGGTCCAGGGAGCGGTGGTGACGGTGACGAATCTGGGGACGAATCGGGTCGCGACAGCGACGACGGGAGAGTCGGGGAGCTATGTAGTGCCGCAATTGAATCCGGGGGAGTATGAGATTGCAGTGACGAGGCCGGGATTCAAGCGGGTGGTCCGCAAGGTAGGGTTGCAGGTGGAGCAGCGGGCGACGATCGACTTCGTGTTGACCTCGGGGGAGGTAACGGACTCGGTCGAGGTGACGGCAACGGCGCCGTTGCTGGAGGGGAGCAGTTCCTCGTTGGGGTTGGTGGTCGACAATGTGCGGATCGTCGGGTTGCCGCTCAATGCGCGTGGGGTCTTCAATCTGGTGGCGTTGAGTCCAGGGGTGATTCCGAATCAGGACAATTTCTTCGTGCAGCAGGCGGACAGCTCGATCAATCCGTCGCTCTTCAAGGCGAATGGGGGGCGGTCACTGACGAACGAGGTGCTGGTGGACGGGGTGCCGAACAACGGAGGGAGTTTTGGACAGATCGCGCTGCATCCCACGGTCGATGCGGTGCAGGAGTTCAAGGTCCAGACGAACAACTACTCGGCGGAGTTCAGGAACTCGGGGGGAGCGATCGTCAATGTCAGCATCAAGTCGGGAACGAATGCCTTTCACGGGACACTGTGGGAGTTTCTGCGGAACGACGCGCTGGACGCCAACAACTTCTTTGCGAACCGGGCGAGGAGAAGGAAGGGCAAGTTTCGATTCAACCAGTATGGGGGAACGATCGGGGGGCCGATCCGGATTCCCAAACTCTATGACGGGCGGGATCGATCCTTCTTCTTCAGCAGTTACGAAGGGGTCAAGCGGGTGACGGGGATCGACCCGGTCTTTCTGACGGTACCGACAGCAGCACAGCGTCGGGGAGATTTCTCGAATCTGCGGGACACGAGTGGGAATGTCGTGCCGATCTTCGATCCGTTGACGACGCGGTCGAATGGGGCGGGCGGGTTCATACGAACCCAGTTTACGGGGAACATCATTCCAGAGAATCGGATCAGCCCGACGGCACGGGCGTTGCTGGCGTTGACCCCTTTGCCCAACACTACGCCGTCGAACGCCTTCACGCAGGCGAACAACTTCATTACGCAGGAGCCGAACCGGCTGAGTCAGTATCAGTTGAACAATCGGATCGATCAGACGGTGAGCGCGGCAAACACGATCTCGTTTCGGTACTCCAAGAACCGCAGCGACAATACGCCAGCGAATCTGTTTGGCAATGACGCGTCACCCAACTTTGGCGCGCTGACCTTTGTCGCGCACAACGCGATGTTGCAGGATGTGCACACCTTCAGTTCGACATTGGTGATGACGTTGCGGGCGGGGTTATCAAGGTTTGCAACGGATCGAAAATCCCCAGGGAGTGGAGATCCGGTCAATATGAGCGCGCTCGGATTGCCGGGATACATTCCAGATACGGCCTTTCCACGATTCGACATCGCGGGGTACTCGGCGATTGGGACGCCCGTTGGGAACTTCATTCGGCGGGCGGTCAACATCTACACCTTTCAGGGAAGTTTGACCAAGGTAAGCGGGGGACACGAGTGGAAGGTGGGCAGCGAGTTCCGGGTGCAGCATCAGAACACGTTTCAGCCGAGTGCGGTCTCGGGGCAGTTCAGTTTCAACCAGGGGTTTCTCTCGGGGCCGACAGTTGGGCAGAACAATACGGGGGATAGCATTGCGAGTTTGCTGCTGGGATTTCCGGCGGTCTCCACCTTGAGCAATGACGCGGCGGTGGCGGAGTCGCGGCCCTATTTGGCCTTATACGTGCAGGACAACTGGAAGGTGACGCGACGGCTGACGCTCAATCTCGGGGTGCGGTACGACCTGCACATGCCGCGGACGGATCGTTTCAATCGGCTGCTGAACTTCGATCCGACGGCGAAGGAGCCGACGACCGGACGGCCGGGAGCGTTTCTTTTTGTTGGAACGAACACGGATGGACGGGGACAGTTTGATACGGACTGGAACAATTTCGGACCTCGGTTGGGATTTGCCTACCAGGTGAACGAGAAGACAGTGGTGCGGGGAGGGGCGGCTTTGAACTACATCTCACCGTTCAACGAGGGAGACACGGTGAGCGGGTTGGGGCTGAGTCCGACCTTCTCGACGCGCGGGGTCAACACGCAGGCGAACACGACGGTGCCGACAATCTCAATTGCGAATCCGTTTCCGACAGGGTTGGTCGCGCCATTGGGAGCAGCCCCGGGACTGGCGGCGCTGGTCGGAGAGAGTGGGACCTACCTTGACCGGTACTATCCGATCTCGGAGTTTTACAACTGGAATCTCGGGATTCAGCGACAGATGGGATCGGATCTGGTGGTCGAGTTGGCGTATGCCGGATCAAAGGGCAACAAGCTCAACGGACCGGCGATCGATCTCAACACATTGCGGCCAGAGAATCTGCCGCTGGGAGACGGGTTACGGACGCAAGTGGCCAACCCATTTGTTGGTCAGATCCGGACGGGCCCGTTATCGACGGCGACGGTCGAACGACAGCTGCTCTTGCGGGCCTTTCCGCAGTTCATTTCGGTGGCGCGACAGGGCGTGCACGACTATTTCAGCAACTACCATTCGCTCTTGGCGAGCATGCAGAAGCGGTTGTCGGGAGGGGTGACAGTAGGAGTCTCGTACACGCTCTCGAAGTTGATCGACAACGCGCCTGGGCCAGGGGAGTCGGGCGGGAATTTCCAGAACATCTTCAATTTGGCGGGGGAGAAGTCGGTCAGCGGGGAAGACATTCCACAGCGGCTGGTCGTCAACTACGTCTGGGAGCTGCCGTTCGGGCGGGGACAAAAGTACCTCAAGAGCGGGGTGATGGGGGCCGTCCTGGGAGGCTGGGAGGTCTCTGGGATTAGCACGTTCTCGAAAGAGCGGCCCTTGGTGGTGACGGCAACAGGGGGAGCGTTTCTCCCCGGGACGCGGCGGCCAGATCTGGTCGGGGATCCGAATCTGCCTGCGGGGGAGCGGACGTTCCTGCGGTGGTTCAATACGGCAGCATTTGCCTTCCCGGCGACGCCTTACACGCTGGGGAATCTTTCGCGGACGATGCCCTCGACACGCCGACCAGGGTTCCAGATCTGGGACATCTCGTTGCAGAAGAATACAACGCTGCGGGAGGGGCTTGGGCTCCAGTTCCGGGCGGAGTTCTTCAATGCGTTCAACAAGACCAACTTTCTCGGGCCGAACACACAGCTCGGGAACGCGGCCTTCGGTCAGATCACCGCAGCGCGAACGCCGCGACAGATCCAGTTCGCGTTGAAGTTGATCTACTGAGAAGGAGAGGGTGATGAGAATCTCGATTCTGCTGTTGTTGGCGGCGACCTGTCTGTTCTTGCCAGCGGGTCATTCGGCACGGGAGACGGGAATACGGATCATCGGGTTGGAGCCGACTCCGCTCTTTCCGCGTGCCGAGCCTTTGCGGCAAGTGGCCAAGTTGAGTTTGGGAAACAGTGGAGCGGCAACTGAGTGTGGAGTCGAGGTGGCCGTCGAGGGGGAGTCGCCGGTCACGGCAAGGCTCAAGGTGCCGCCGGGCGGCGTGGTGAGCCAGGTACTGGTCCCGGACATTCGGGTGGAGCGGGAACTGCGGCTGACGCTGCGCTGTCAGGGTGGGGAGGTGGTCGAGCATCGGCAGCAGTGGCAGCCGCAGCGCCACTGGAAGGTGACGATCGTCAAGTCCTCACACGAAGATCTTGGCTATGAGGACTACATCTATCGCAAGCAGCACAACATCGCGAACAACATCGAGCTCGGAGAGTTTCTGAGCGCGCCACGAGAGAATGTTGCCGAGTCGGAGCGGGATTTGGACAGTCAGTTTCATTACACGATGGAGTCGATGCTCTTCCAGCGGAACTACATCGAGGAGCGCTCGGAGGCAGCGTGGCGACGATTGGTGGAGAAGCAGGTCAAGCCTGGAAACATGCACCTGATGGGAGCGCCGAGTGGAGTTCACTCGCACTGGATGGATTATGAGGAGTTGGCACGGATGACCTATCCGGGGCGGCGCGAGGCGAAGGATCGGTTCGGGCTCGACCTCAAGACCTTCATGATTGTCGACAATCCGAGCCTGTCCTGGGCGGGTTGCCAAGCGGTGGCGGAGGCTGGGTTTCGCTACGTCGCACGCTGGGGACAAGGCTGGCGCTCGGGTGGAAACAACAACTATGAGCGGACCAAAGTCCCGGCCTTCTTCTGGTGGGAGGCGCCGGATGGACGGAGCCGGGTCCTCTTTGGGTGGCGGTCGCATTACGCGATGTCGTTCTGGTATGGACAGACGGCGGGTGGTCATCGGGAGGCGCTGATCGATCTCGGAGCCGAGAATGTGACGACGGAGTTGCAGCGCGTCGAGAGCGGCAATCTGCTTGGCCCTTATCCGTGGGATGTGCTGGTCGTCCCGGACTACGTTGATCACGACACGCCACGATTTGATGGGCGCATCCTGCCGGAATGGAATCGGCGGTTTCGGTACCCGGAGATCAGGATTGGCAGTCCAACAACCGTCTTCGAGTACATCGAGAAGAACTATGGGGACCGATTGGAGACGTTGCGTGGCGATCTCAACAACTTCTCGGCTGACTACTCGACGATCGATCCGGAGTCGCAAGGGCAGAAGCGGCGTGCCGCGCGGCTCTTGCCGTGGGCCGAGGGGATCGGTGCGCTGGCATGGCTAGGCGATACCGGATTTCGCCATCCGTGGGGACTGATCGAGCGGACCTTCACCAGGCTCATGGACTATGACGAGCACAGCTGGCCAACATTGCCGCGGGCGAGTGACGTCCAGCTCTTCAACGCGACGTGGGTGAAAAAGAAGGAGGCAGAGCGCGCGCTGGCCGGAGCGGAGCGTGCGGTGGAGCTGAGCGAAACAGCGCTTTTGCGGCAGATTCCGGTGCCAGAGGCCAATTCCCTGGTCGTCTTCAATCCGTTGGTTCAAGAGCGAAGCGACCTCGTCGAGGTCGAAGGGGATTTCACGGAGGCGATCGATCCGGCCAATGGCGAGACGCTTCCGGTGCAACGGCTGGCCGACGGACGGCAGGTACTCTTGGCAAAAGGGATACCGTCATACGGTTACAAGGTACTGCCGACACGGCGCGGAGGAGGGACGAAGAGCGGAGCCAGCGTTGGCAGTTCGCTGGAGGCGGGGCCGACGTGGATGGCCAATGAGTTCTACCGGATCGAGTTTGACGCGGCGACAGGTACGATCCGCTCAATTGTCGACCGCGAATTGCAGCGGGAGCTGGTCGATCAGTCGGCACGCCATCGATTCAATCAGCTGGTCTACATCCGCAAAACGGAGCGGGAATCCAAGGAGGGCACCGAGTACAGTCCAACAGGGGCGAGGTTGCGGCCGGGTCAACCGGGCCCGGTGGCAGTCGAGTTCACCGTGGAGATCGACGACGCCGTCACCGGGGCGGCGATTGTGCAACGGGTGACCCTCTACCGCGGACTCAAGCAGATCGACATCGTCAACGACCTCGCGCACGTCAAGGCGCTCCATTCGGACAATTACGTCGATCGCTATCGCGACAACCTCTACTTCGCCTTTCCGGTCAAGGTCGACGATTTTGAGGCGCGGGCGGAGTACCCCGGTGGTGTCGTGCGTCCGTGGAAGGACCAGTTACGATGGGGGACGCACGATTACCTCAGTGCCAATCGTTGGGTCGACGTCAGCAACGGGTCCTTCGGAGTGACGATGGCGCTCGGAGAGGCACAGAACGTCAATTTTGGAGAGATCCGCTACAACCAGTTCTCGATCGATTATCGACCGGCCACGTCGCATCTCTACAGTTACGCCTACTCCAATCGGATGGCTGGATTACTGACGCTCAATGGGGATGACCCACGGGCGCGACTGAGCTACCGCTTCACTTCCCACCAGGGAGACTGGCAGCAGGAAGCGCCACGGCTGGGTTGGGGAAAGGCGAGTCCGCTGCGAGCCCGGTTGGTGGCGGTGCCGCAACCGGGAGTGCTGCCGGCGGGTGGGGCAAGTTTTGTGCGGGTCAAGGCCGAGAATGTCGCCCTGACGACGTTGAAATTGAGCGAACAGCCGGGGAGGGGGCTGATTCTGCGGCTGGTCGAGACAGCCGGTCGGGAGACGGAGACGGAGGTAGAGCTGCCCAACTTTCCGGTGGCTCGAGCCTTCTCGTGCGATCTGGTCGAGAACGACCGGGGGGCGCTCGAGGTGGCGGGACGAACCATCCGCGTCAAGCTGGCACGGTTTGGATTTGCAACAGTTCGGGTCATGGCGGAGGAGACCGAGCCATTGCCCAAGGCGAGCGGTCTGCGCGGGGCGGCGGTCTCCGATAGCAAGGTCACGTTGAGCTGGCAGGGGAGCGGGTCCGGCTGGAACGTCTATCGGTCAGAGGATCCTGACGCTCCCCCGACGGCGTGGACACTGGTCGCACGGACCGTACCTTCGAGGTTTGCGGACGAAGGGTTGAAGATCGATACGTCTTATTTCTATCGTGTCGCTCCAGTGACCCGCTACAACCGACAAGGAGAGGTCTCGCCGCCGATCACGGTGCGGACGAAGCGGACCAACCTGACGCCGCCAGCCGAGGTGGAGGATCTCGGGGTGGTCCGTCGTGCGCCGGATCGACTGATCGTCTATTGGCGGCGGAACCAGGAGCCGGATGTGGCGCGCTACCTCGTCTATCGGGGTGAGCGTCCTGACTTCGTGCCGACCGAGCCCATCGCGACGCTCCGACCGACATCATATTTTCTGCAGACGTGGGACGATCGAAATCTCAAGCCGGGGACGACCTACTACTACCAGGTCTTCGCCGAGGATTGGGCGGGTCATCGGCAGCGACGCTCACCGGTTGGTGGTGCGCAGACTCCTGGTTATTGAGACAAGGCGACGGGGATGGGTGGACGAAGATGAGAATAGCGGAGAGAAGGGACTGTGATGTCCTGGTGTGTGGCGGGGGAACCGCGGGACTTGGCGCGGCGGTGGCGGCGGCGAGGTTGGGACAGCGGACGATCCTCTTGGAGCGGCATGGGTTTTGCGGAGGAATCTGTGTCAGCTCCCTGGTGCATACGTTTGACGGGGCGCGCAATTGTCGCGACTACAGTCAGTTCGTCGTCGGAGGCATTCCACGAGAGGTGATCAGTCGCCTTGAGGGAATGGGTGGTCTGGCACGGGTTGAGAACCCGCCGGAGACGCTCAATTTCGATCCAGAAGCGATGAAGCGCGTCGGAGATCGGCTGTTGCAAGAGGCGGGAGTCACGGTCCTCTACCATCTCTTCGCAGTGGAAGTGGTGATGGATGGGGACCGTGTCAGATCGGTCATCGCGGCTGGAAAGGAGGGGCTGTGGGAGATTACTGCCCGGGTCATCGTCGATACAACTGGTGATGGCGACCTCGCCTGTTTTGCCGGGGCGGACTATGAAAAGGACGCACGGATGCAGACAATGTCGCAGCATTTTCGGATTGGCGGCTTGAGCGGCGGACGGAGCTGGGAGATTCTGGAGCGGGAGTGCCGGGCGGCGATGGACGCTGCCTATCGCGAGGGGCGTGCGCCGAAGTATGGGGGGCCTTGGTTCATCCGGATCCGTGAAGGGGAAGTGACGGCCAACTGCACGAGGCTCTATGGCGATGGGACACGGACAGAGGATTTGACGCGCGCCGAGATCCAAGGTCGTGAGGATATGGTGCGGATTCACGACATCTTTTGTCGGGAGGTTCCAGACTTTCGGGACAGTTACATCATCTGCTCTGGGGCCGAGGTTGGCGTCAGGGAGACCCGGCGGATTCTTGGCGATTATGTGATGACGGCCGATGATGTCTGGTCAGGTGGCGGGCACGAGGACGTAGTGGCGCTGGGCTGTTGGCCGATCGACATCCATCCGGCTGATGGGCGGGTTGGGGTTCATCCGCACAAGGATGATCCGCCGGCGCCGTATCCGATCCCGGCGCGGGCACTTCTGGTCAGAGATCGCGAGAATCTGCTGGTGGCGGGACGATGCCTCTCGGCGACTCACGAGGCGCACGGTTCAACGCGGGTGAGTGCGACGGCGATGGCGACGGGCGAGGCGGCGGGAGTGATCGCCGCCTTCGCGGCGCGCCAGGGGGTCGGCACTCGCGAGATTGGGTACGAGACGGTCCGCGCGCAACTCGAGAGACAGGGGGCGCTGCTCGCGCTGTGATGGCGAATTGAGAGTGGCAGGGGAAGAGAAGAGAAGAGAAGAGAAGAGACAGGGGGGAGGCTGATGGCGGAGAAGGTACGGGTGGCATTGGTGGGGTGTGGCGGGGTGGCGCGGCTCTATCGCCGGATCTACGGGCGGTTGCCCGGAGTGCGCGTGGTCGCGATCGTTGATGTTGATGAGAAGGAGGCAGCGGAGGCAGCACGCGAGATCGCCGACCAAGACGGCGGACCGGAATGCACCGCCGATTTTGGCCGAGCGTTGCGGGGCGACATCGACGTCGCCGTGGTCTCAACTCCCAACCACCTTCACCGGGAGCAGGCGACGGCATTGGCGGCGGCGGGAGCCCACCTCTTTCTACAGAAGCCGATGGCGCGAACGGTCGCCGAATGCGAGGAGATCCTCGACGCATCGGTGGGGAGGGTTGTTGGCGTCTACATGAACCTGCTCGATCATCCGCTCTATCGGGATCTGCGCGAGATGGTCAGATCGGGATACCTTGGGCAGATCGGCTTGGTGAGCGCACGTCTCGCGCATCGCGGTGGGCTTGGCTGGCAGGCGAGTGAGCGGCTCTGGCGATCGTCGCGCAGCAAGACTGGCGGGGGGTGCTATGTGCAACTCGGGATTCATTACCAGCACCTGCTGCGCTGGATCCTGGATGAGCCGATTGTCCGTGTGCAGGCAATGATGCAGAACCGGGCCTGTCCGCACCTTGAGGGGGACGATCTAGCCCTGGCTCAGTTCGAGCTGGGATCGGGGGTCTATGCCGAGGTGCAGACGAGCTGGTCTGTCCAGGAAGAGCATTTCTCGATTCTGGGGACGCGGGGGGCCATTCACTACCGCGACAACCGACGGGTCGAGTACATTGGAGAGGGAGGTCCCTTCCACGGACAGATCCTGCGGTTGAAGGGGGATGGTCAGCCGGAGACGATCGACCCACTCCTGCCCCCGGCGTGGGATGACGCAGAGAATCCATTCAATCAGCATCGCTCCTTCTTCGAGGCACTGGCGGCCGGGCGTCAGCCGGAGGTCACTGGAGTCGACGGCCGGGAAGACCTGCGGATCATCGAAGCGATCCACCTCGCGGCGGTCGAAGGGCGGGCGGTGCGTCTCTGAAGATCGCGGAGAGGGGGAGGGGAAAGATGGCAAGGAGTGTGGTGATTACGGGGGGGACGCGTGGGCTCGGTGCGGTGATCGCTTCCCGGTTCTTGGCAGCAGGAGACCGTGTGGCCACGATCGCGCGGCAGCCTCCTCCGCCCGCCGACGGGCTTTCGGGCGAGAGACAGCTCAGCTTGGTGGCGGATGTGACGGGGGTCGAGGAGTTGCGAGGAGCGCGGGACGAGGTCATCCGGCACTGGGGAAGGATCGACCTCTGGATCAACAATGCGGGGTATGGCCGGATCGTTCCGTTCGTCGATGGCGACGAATCGGAATGGGCCCGCATGATCGATGTCAACTTCTGGGGAGTGGTCCACGGCTGTCGGCTCGCAATCGAATCGATGCGGAATGTGGCAGAGGGCGGGTCGATCATCAACATTGCCTCGCTGGCGGGGATGATGGCACCGCGGCAGCATTCGGCCTACGCGGTCTCGAAGGCCGCCGTGATCGCCCTTACCCGATCCCTCGCCGTCGAGTTTGCGGAGGCAGGAGTGCGGGTCAATGCCATCGCTCCAGGGCCGCTCGATACCGAGGGCTTTCGTGCAGCGGGGGGAGATCCGCAGAAGCGGGCGGCGACGATTCCGACCCGGCGGATGGTCCAGCCCGAGGAGGTGGCGGAGGCCTGCCTCTTCCTGGCGGCGCCGCTCGCTTCGATGACTGGCGCGACATTGCTGCTCGATGGCGGATCGATGTCCGCCGGCTGCTATGTCTGAGCAGGGAGAACCCTTCCGAATGGATCAAGATCGTCTCACCCCCGGTACGCGGCGTCGTTGGGCGATCCTGCTGCTGCTCTTCCTCGCGACGGTCATCAACTTCATCGACCGCCAGACCCTCTCGATTCTTGCCCCGACCTTGCGCCGGGAGCTGACCCTTTCCGAGATCGATTATGCCAACGTGGTGACCGCATTCCTCGCCGCCTACACGGTGATGTACACCGTCTCGGGCTGGCTGATCGATCGCTTTGGCGCGCGCGCCGGATTGGCAGTCTGTGTCGGATGGTGGTCAGCCGCAACGATGTTGACGGCGCGGGTATGGAGCGCGGCGAGTTTGGCCGGCTGTCGGTTTCTGTTGGGGGTTGGGGAGCCCGGCATCTTTCCCGGGGGCGTGAAGGTCTGTGGCGAGTGGTTCATCGGCCGACAGCGGGCCCTGGCGATCGGCTTCTTCTCTTCGGGGAGCGCGATTGGCGCGCTGATTGCGCCTCCGCTGATTGCGTGGATCGCGCTGAGCTACAACTGGCGAATGGCGTTTCTGATCCCGGGACTGGTCGGACTTATTTGGCTCCCGTGCTGGCTGCTGGTCTATCGGACGCCGGGTGGGAGCGGGCAGTCCTTGGCTCGGCAAGAGGGCAGCCGGTGGCACCTCTGCCGCGACCGGCGTGTCTGGGCACTGGCGCTACCGAGAATGCTGAGCGATCCAGTCTGGTATCTCTATCTCTTCTGGCTGCCCGATTACCTGCAACGCGAGCGCGGGCTGAGCCTGCGTGAGATTGGTCTCTACGGCTGGATCCCCTTTCTCTTCGCCGATCTGGGGGCGCTGGGGGGCGGGGCGCTCTCCGACCTGCTCGTCCGACGCGGAGTGACCGCTCCGCGCGCGCGGATTCTGGTGTTGAGTGGGGTGGCCTGTCTGGCCCCGTTTGGGGCGCTGGTCGGATTTGTCGGATCGACCGGAGCGGCGATTGCCATCACCTGCCTCATCGCCTTTCTGACGCAGTGCTGGGCGACCAATACCTCGGCACTCGCCACAGATACGTTTGAGAATCGCGAGGTGGCGACGGTGGCTGGCTTGATGGGAACCGCGGGAAGCCTCGGGGGAGTCCTCTTCACACAATTGCTGGGCCGGGCGATTGCCGCTTTTGGATATGGATCAGCCTTTGTCATTGGGGCGCTGATGCACCCGGTGGCGATCACCATGCTCCTTCTGCTGCGAGGGGGAGTCGTTCGAAGGAGAAAGAATTGAGTACCTTTGGGGAGTCGCTGACGAGTGCGCGGGAACTGTTTGCGAAGATTGCCACGATGGAAGCGGAAGTGGAGAAGGCCGCTGCGGTTCTGCTCCGCGCACTGCGGGAAGGGCGGCGACTGCTCCTTTGCGGCAATGGCGGAAGCGCCAGCGAGGCACAACACCTCGCCGCAGAGCTGGTCGGACGCTACCGTCTCGATCGTCGCGCGCTCCCAGCGATTGCCCTCACCGCCGATGGTGCGCTGCTGACCTGCCTCGGTAACGATTTCGCCTTCGAGGAGATCTTCGCACGCCAGATTGAAGCCCTGGGCGGTCCCGGAGATGTGCTGATCGTCTTCACCACGAGTGGCAATTCATCCAATGTCCAAAGGGCCGTCGAGGCGGCGCGTCAACGTGGGATGGTGACCATTGCTCTGCTCGGACGGTCGGGCGGTCGTCTGCGCGGGTGTGCAGACTTTGAACTGATCGTGCCGCACGATGAGACAGCCCGGATTCAGGAGGCCCATCTCTTTCTGTTGCACGCATTGATGGACGAGATCGAGAATTCAATGGGGGCCGCATGAGCAGAAGACTGGTCCGTGTGATAACCCTTGGAGTCGCTCTGTCGGTGATCGGGATGGTGATCCACCGGCGGGAGGTGATGGGACAGCAAGAGATCGATTTCAATCGAGACATTCGCCCGATCCTCTCTGACCGTTGCTGGGCATGTCACGGTCCGGACGCTGGATCGCGAAAGCTCAAACTGCGATTGGACAGCGAGGCGGCCGCCCTCGCCGATCTCGGGGGAGGACGCAGAGCGATCCATCCCGGCCATCCGGATGAGAGTGAACTGATCCGGCGTGTTCATTCAACCGATGAGTGGGAGCGAATGCCTCCCGTGTCGACGGGGCCGGCGCTCACCACCCAAGAGAAAGACTTGCTGAGAGAGTGGATTCGTCAGGGGGCAAAGTGGCAGCAACACTGGGCGTTTCTGCCACCGACGCTGCCGGCCGTACCATCCTCACGACTGGGGCGAGACGGGCAGGTGAGGGAAGAGGCTGGCAACCCGATCGACGCTTTTGTCAGGCAGCGATGGGAACGGGCCGGCCTTGAAGGGGCTCCGGAGGCAGATCGGCTGACGCTGTTGCGGCGGGTGACACTCGACCTGACGGGGCTGCCTCCGACCCGGTCGGAGGCAGCGGCCTTTCTGCAGGATCGTTCCCCCAGTGCCTTCGAGCGGGTTGTCGATCGCTTACTCGCCTCCCCTCGGTATGGGGAACGGATGGCCTTTCGCTGGCTCGACGTCGCCCGGTATGCCGATACCAGTGGCTACCAGAGCGACCGCGAGCGACAGATGTGGCGCTGGCGTGACTGGGTCATCGAATCCTTCAATCGAAATCAGCGTTGGGATGATTTCGCCGTCGAGCAGTTGGCTGGAGATCTCTTGCCGGGCGCCACCCTCGATCAGCGCGTCGCCACCGGCTTCAATCGCAATCATCGTGGCAATTCCGAGGCGGGAATCATTGCCGAAGAGTATGCGGTCGAATACGCCATCGATCGTGTCGACACCATGGCGACGGCCTTTCTGGGGCTGACGGCTGGTTGCGCCCGCTGTCACAATCACAAATACGATCCCCTCTCCCAGCGGGAGTATTACCAACTCTACGCCTATTTCAACAGCATTCCCGAGAATGGCATTCATCTCCGGGCAGGCAATACTCCGCCAATCCTCATCGCCCCAACAAGCCACCAGCAGCGGCAGATGACGGAGATCGATCGACGGATCGCCGCACTGGAGCGGCAGCTTCAGCGGCGTGAGCGTGAGCTGCTCCAAGGGCAGCGGCAGTGGGAGCGAAGGCTGACAGCCAACGACCACTGGTATCCCCGGGAAGGGCTGGTGACCCGGTTCGACTTTGAGAGTCGATCGAAGGCAGAGGTCCATGGCAACGTCGGACTCTCCCCCGGAATTACGGGTCAGGCACTGGCCCTCGATGGGAGCAGCGAACTTCGCTCCCGCGTGGCGGCGTCCTGGACCGAGTCTTCTCCACTGACCATCTCGGTCTGGGTCAAACCGGACAAGCAGCAGGAGGGGGCCCTTCTCACCCTCGCGACCGATGTCGCGGAAAAGCGCTTCGGCAATGAGACAGAAGAGGAGCAGCAGCCTTGGATCGATCGTGGCCTCGGCCTTTTTCTCACGCCAGGTGGGATCAAATGGATGATTGTCCGCGATTGGGGATTCGACTCGATCAGAGTGGAGACGAAAGAACCTCTCCAGCCCGGACGATGGTATCACATTGCCGCGCGGTACGACGGTCGTTTGACCTCGGAGGGGGTCTCGATCTACCTCAACGGTCAGCCGCAGCAGTTGAAAGTCGAGCGTTCCTCAATCGCCGAGCCCTTCCAGATTCAGACCTCCTGGCTGGTCGGTGGGGCTGAGTCACTGAATCGGCGGCAGTTCACAGGGCAGATCGATGAGCTTCGCGTCTTCGATCTGCCGCTCAAAGAGCAGGCGATCGCACGGCTGGCCGACGCGCGATCGTTGCTGGCGTTGAAACGGGCGGGTGCAGACGACGTGTTGCGGAGCGCTTTTCGCGCACAACTGGCGACGGTGGGCTCCGGCTCGACAGCGCGTCTCTTGCGACAGGCAGAGGAATTGCGACGTCAGCGGGAACGGATCGAGGCGGAGGCACCATCGGTCATGGTGATGGAAGAGCTGCCCCAGCCACGTCCCGCTTACGTGTTGCGCCGCGGATCCTATGACGCTCCCGGCGAGCCGGTGACGCGCGGTGTTCCGGCCATCTTGCCACCCCTGCCACCCCTGCTGGCAGGGGGGGCAGGGGCTCCGTCGAATCGGCTCGGGTTGGCACGCTGGCTGGTGCAACCGGACCATCCTCTGTTCGCCAGAGTCACGGTCAATCGTTTCTGGCAGATGTTCTTTGGAGTCGGTTTGGTCAAGACTGCGGAAGACTTTGGATCCCAGGGAGAATGGCCAAGCCATCCAGCTCTGCTCGACTGGCTTGCGGTCACCTTTGCCCGGGGCAATCTTCCGGGCGCACTCCATCCCTGGGACGTCAAATCGTTGATCAGAGTGATTGTCACGAGCGCGACGTACCGGCAGTCGTCACGGGTGTCGGCGGAGCGCCTCGCGCAGGATCCGGAGAATCGGCTTCTCGCGCGCGCGCCACGGCTTCGTCTGCCAGCGGAGATGATTCGCGACCAAGCACTCTTCGCCTCCGGATTGCTGGTGGAGAAGCTCGGTGGCCCCTCCGTCAAGCCTTATCAACCGGCTGGCCTCTGGGAAGAGATGAGTTCGAGCGGGCTGGCCTACCAGCAGGATCACGGCGACAAACTCTATCGGCGCAGCCTCTACACCTACTGGAAAAGGACGATCGCGCCGCCGCTCATGGCCAATTTTGACGGGGCGACACGTGATACGTGCAGCGTGCGGGAGACGCGCACCAACACGCCGCTGCAGTCACTCCACCTGATGAACGACCCGACCTTTCTTGAAGCAGCGCGGTTTCTCGCGCTAAGATCGATCCGCGAAGGGGGAGTGCATCCCGCCTCGCGCCTGACCCACGCCTTTCGGTTGGTTTTGACCAGGGACCCTCAGCCGCGCGAGCTTCGCGTCCTGACAGACAATCTTCGGAGCAATCTGGCGGCCTTCCGGGCTGATCCGGAAAGCGCGCAGCGGTTCCTCCGTGTCGGAGAGAAGACGGTTGAACCTCTGGTCGACCTGCCAGGACTGGCCGCCTACTCGGTCGTCGCCAGCCTGATCCTCAATCTCGATCAGTCCCAGACCAGAGAATAGGTCCAGGAGACCAGAAGGGAGGCACCATGAGCGATCGATCAGCCAAGAGCGTAACCGTGGAAGAGAACACGAAGGCCGTCGCCGATCCGGGGCGGCGTCAACTGTTGTGCCGGACGGTTACTGGGCTGGCAGCGGTCTCCACACTGCTCCAGGATCGGGTCATGACCCGGGCTGCCGCTGCGACACCGCCACGGGCGAAGCGGATCATCTACCTCTTTCAGTCGGGGGGGCCATCCCAACTCGACCTCTTCGATCCGAAACCCCAGCTGGCCAAGTATCGAGGGCAGGATCTGCCGGAGTCGATCCGTCGGGGGCAGCGGCTGACGGGAATGACGGCCAATCAGGCGAGCTTTCCAACGGCTCCGTCGATTTTTCAGTTCTCCCGCCACGGGAAATCTGGCGCTTGGTTGAGTGAGCTGCTGCCGTATACCGCCAAAGTCGCCGACGAGTTGTGCTTCATCAAATCGATGCAGACCGAGCAGATCAACCATGACCCGGCGATCACCTTTATGACCACTGGCTTTCAGTTGGCCGGGCGCCCGAGCATCGGTTCATGGATCAGCTACGGACTTGGAAGTGAGAACAGCAATCTACCGGCCTTTATCAGCATGGTCTCGGTGGGAACCGGCAACACCAATGACCAGCCGCTCTACGAGCGACTCTGGGGGAGCGGCTTTCTCCCTTCGAAGTACCAGGGAGTCCGTTTGCGGGGGGGCAGGGAACCGGTGCTCTACCTTGCCGACCCTCCTGGGATGAGCCAGCGATTGCGCCGGGATTTTCTCGATGATCTGACCAAGCTCAACCAGTTTGGCTTCGAGGAGAAGGGAGATCCCGAGATTGCGGCGCGGATGGCACAGTATGAGCTGGCCTTCAAGATGCAGTCGGCGATGCCGGAGCTGGCCGATCTGACGGGAGAGCCGGAGCGGACGTTCGAGCGCTATGGTCCAGACTCGCGCCGGCCGGGGACCTTTGCCGCCAATTGCCTGCTGGCCCGGCGACTCGCCGAGCGCGGGGTAAGGTTTATCCAGCTTTTTCACCGCGGCTGGGATCAGCATCGCAAGTGTCCGAGCCACCTCACCAACCAGTGCCGCGACACAGATCAGGCGTCGGCCGCTCTGATCCTGGATCTCAAGGAGCGGGGGTTGTTGGATGAGACGCTGGTGGTTTGGGGCGGCGAGTTTGGTCGCACCGTCTACTCACAAGGGGAACTGACCGCAACCGATTACGGGCGTGACCACCATCCGCGTTGCTTTACCATCTGGCTGGCTGGTGGTGGGATCAAGCCCGGAGTGACTGTCGGTGAAACCGACGACTTCAGCTACAACATCGTGCAGGACCCGGTCGAGATCCACGATCTCAATGCGACCATTCTGCATTGCCTCGGCCTGGATCACGAACGGCTGACCTGGAAATACCAGGGACGCCATTTCCGCCTGACAGATGTTCACGGACGGGTTCTCAATCAGATCCTGACCTGAAGAAGCGGGGGGCATTGAGGAGGGACTGGGGAAGTGTCGGAAGGAGAAGCGACGATCATTGGATTGGACATTGGTGGAACCAAGACTGCCATCGTCGAGGGCACTTTTGATGGTCGGATTCTCCATCGCCTTGAGTTCTTGACGGAGGCGTGGCGACCTTTCGCGGAAACTGGACCACGTCTTTACCGCTCGATCCGGAGAGTACTCGATTCTGCGCAAGATTCCGGTCGACAAGTGGTCGCGATCAGTGTCTCGGTGGGGGGGCCACTCCGGATCGAGTCGGGAGTCCTCCTTGCCCCCCCCCACCTGCCGGGTTGGCGCGATCTGCGATTGCGCGATCAATTGATGGAGGCATTTCCGGCTCTCCCGGTCTTTGTCGAGCACGATGGCAATGCCGGCGCACTCGCCGAGTTCTACTTCGGCGCTGGGCGCGGTCGTCCCAACCTTCGCCATCTGGTCTTTCTCACTTGCGGCACGGGGCTTGGTGCGGGACTGATCGTCAATGGTCAACTGTTGCGTGGAGCAACGGACACCGCTGGCGAGGTCGGCCATCTGCGACTCGCTCCGGACGGTCCTCTCGGATACGGCAAGGCTGGCTCTTGGGAGGGCTTCGCGTCGGGCGCTGGATTGATCGAGCTGGCTGCACGGCTCTTTCCAGATCGCTGGTCCACCGGGACAGCCATTCACCAACTGGTCGAGTCCATGCTGGCCGATGATCCGGCGGCCTTGGCCGTTGCCGCCGAGGCCGGGCGCTGGATGGGGCGAGGCATTGCGATCCTGCTCGACACACTCAACCCGGAGCTGGTCGTTGTCGGGACCCTCGGCGTGGTGCTGGGGGACAGGTTGCTGCGCACCGCACGGGAGACTGTTGCTGCTGAGGCCCTCCCCGCCACGGTTACCGCCTGCGAAATCGTACCGGCTGTGCTTGGACGGCGCGTCGGGGATCTCGCCTCCCTGATGGCCGCCATCACCCGTCATCCCACCCCGGATCCTTCCCTCTCAGCTCGACCTTGACCCGCCGATTGCTCAGGTCAATCC
>JBMOHS010000003.1:0-58030 GCA_049317725.1 Blastocatellia bacterium | reverse complement strand
CTTCGAGTGGTCGCGCCAGTGGTTGGCGCTCCCGCTCTGGGGATGGCTGCTCTGTGCAGTTTGTCAGATGCTCCCGTTGACGGGTGAGGTCGGCGCGACGGGCACTGTTCCACCCGAGGGATTGTCGATGGAGCAGTTGCGATTGGTCACCATCTCCGAAGCGCCCCATCTGACCCGGGCGGCCGCCTTCAAGCTCTTCTCGTTCAACCTCTATTTCAGCGCGGCATTGCAGGTTCTGCGAACCTCGTCGCGGCGACGAATGACCGTCCAAGTGCTGGCGGCATTTGGGTTAGTGGTCGCTTGCTTGGCCATTCTGCAACGGCTGACCTCCCCGCGCACCCTCTACTGGATCCGTCCCGTCTCGGACTATGTCGCCCCCTTCGGTCCCTTTGCGAATTACAACCATTTTGCGGGGTTCGTCGAGCTGCTCTTTCCGCTGCCTTTGGCGAGCCTCCTCTTCCTTCGGGAGCAGAGGAGCGATTCACGAGTGCTCTTTCGTCTGTCGACCCTTGTGTTGCTGGTTGCGGGAATTCTCTCCATCTCACGCGGAGGGCTCCTGGCGATGGGGGGACAGCTCTTGCTCTTCGGGATCTTGCTGATGAGGCAACCCTGGCGGCGCCACGCCGGTCGATCCCGGGGTGGCCCCCGCGGACGGCAAGGATGGACCCTCTTGATTGGAGCGGGAGCGGTCGTTGTGCTCAGCTGGTGGATCGGCTCGCAGTCGTTGCTGACGAGGCTCGCGACCTTCGAGCAGGGAGCACGAGACTATTCGGTAGTGACGCGGCTGGCCTACTGGAAGGCTGCTTGGCGGATCCTGCTGGACCACCCGCTGACAGGAGTCGGAGTAGGGGCATTTCCCAGCGTCTATCCAAGGTATGGCAGCTCATCGGCGCAACTCGAACGGGTCGAGGAGGTTCACAACGACTATCTCCATCTGCTGGTGGAGACGGGGATGATCGGGGGAGGACTCCTGCTCGCTTTTCTCATCCTCGCTGTCCATTTGTGGCGGGCTCAGGTCAGACAGATGGCCACGGTGGGCCGGGGGGATCCGGCGATCTTCTACGGAGCGTGGATCGCACTGGTGGGGCTGGCACTCCACAGTTGGGTCGATTTCAACCTTCAGATCCCCTCCAATGCGCTGCTCTTTCTGCTGATAACGGCCATGATCACGCCTGCCGAGGAAGGCTTGTCGTGAACAAACCTCGCGAGACGTCAGATAGATGGAAGGTCAGGGAAGGACGATGAACCGGGGGGAGTGGGCCGGAAGAACGGCGGGGTGGCTGCGGCGGGGGGAATCCCAGGACTCCCCGATACAGGACCAGCGATCCCAGGATCGTTATCGCCGAGCCCTGCTCGCCGGTGGGGGGGCGTTGATGTCGAGAGGGCTGCATGCCCTCTCGCTGCTCATCTCCGTTCCCTTGACGCTGCGCCATCTTGGCGTTGAGCGCTATGGACTATGGGTCAGTCTCAGCTCGCTGATTGCTTCGTTACATTTTATGGACTTGGGAATTGGCAATGGACTTGTCACCTCCCTGGCCAAGGCCAATGGGCGCGAAGATCGCGAAGAGGCCGCCCAGTTGGTCAGTAGCGCCTTCTTTCTGATGGTGGTCGCCGCATCGCTTCTCGGCTGCCTCGGCTGGTTCTTGGGGAGTTGGATCTCCTGGCCGGAGCTTTTTCAGATCAGGACCACTGAGGCGATGGCCGAGGTGACCCCGACGCTGGCCGCTTTTCTGTTCTTCTTTCTCTTGTCGCTCCCCCTCAACCTCATCGAGCGCATCCGGGTGGGGTATCAAGAGGGAGGACGACATAGTCTTTGGCAGATGGGCGGGACCTTGGCCGGGCTCGTGGGACTGGGCGCCGCAGTCTACCGCCAAGTGAGTCTGCCTTGGTTAGTCGTGGCGATGTTGAGTCCACCTGCGATCGTCACGCTGGTACAGGGCGCCGACCTCCTCCTCCGGCAGCGTCGGTGGCTGCTTCCCTCCTGGCAGCGGGTCGATCGGGGGGTGACCAGACGACTGCTCCGCCTGGGAGGGGTCTACTTTCTTCTCCAGTTGCTGACGGTGTTGGGGGTGACGGTCGATCCCCTGATTATTGCCTATTTTCACGGTCCTGAGGCGGTCGCCTCTTTCTCGGTTGTCCAGCGACTCTTCTTTTTCGGGTTTCTCAGCCAGCATCTGCTCTCTCCGCTCTGGCCGGCCTACGGTGAAGCCTTCGCGCGCCAAGATTGGAGGTGGGTCCGGCAGGCCTTGAGTCGATCCATTCAGGCCAGTCTGATCCTTGGCACCTTCTCCGGAATTGTCCTCTGGGTCGGTGGAGAGACGCTGGTCCGCTGGTGGGTTGGGGCTGCTCTTCTCCCGTCTCCCTTCTTGCTGAGTGGCTTTGCACTCTATTCGATCAGTGGGGCAGTGGGCGGTGCCCTAACGCTCCTCCTCAATCAACCGGGGTTGATTCGGGGGCAACTGTTGATCTACTTGACCGCCTCGCTTGTCGCGCTGGGGCTGAAACTGGTCTTGACTTTCTGGGGGGGCCCGGCCGGGGCCGTGTGGGCGACGGTTCTCGGGTACGGGATCTTCTTTCTCCTGCCTGGTTGGTGGCTCATTGACCGTTTTCTAGGGGAGCAAGAAGGGCCGAATCGTTAAGGGGGGGCAGTGGCAGGCTCATCTGTCGCCCTCTTTGATGATGCCTGCTGTTGACCGGGGATTCAAAACAATACTCCAAACGTAACCGCTCACGGTGAGGAAGAGATGATTGCACGAGAGAGCACAGAGATCACCGAGAAGAAGATAGGACCCCTTGAAGTTCATTGATGCCATGGGTAGTTACCTCCAAACAATTCGCTGGAATGGGCCCACTCATTGCTGATGGGGAGGTGGTTGTGATCGACTCTGTGACAGTTCACAAAGCTCCACTGCTTCGAGTTCGCCTCGTCTCGATGTTTCCCACGAGCGTCAGCCCGGGTGGGTTGGAGATTCGAGCGTTACGCACTGCGAACGCCCTCCAGGCTCTTGGCGTGGAGGCGCTGCCGCTGCCCGCTTTCGACCAGACGGACCGTTTTGACCTCCTCCATCTGTTCGGTTCGACGGGGAACTACGTCGATCTCTGTCGTCAGGTGAGCGGCCGATGGCCCATTGTCGTCTCGGCCGTTTGCAGTGCGCCAACAGCAGCCTGGTGGCGTGGGCCGATCTGGCGCATGGCCACTTCCCTCGTCGCGCCGCTGCGGCTCTCGACCAGCTATGGACAGCAGCGAGAGGTCTTCGCGCGTGCGTCAGCAGTGATCTGCCTCAATCAGTTGGAAGCGGAGTTTGTGCGGGTGACGTATGGGATCTCTCGAGAGCAGATTCACGTGATTCCAAATGGAGTCGACCCGGGAATGGGCGATGTTGGTCCCGAGCCATTTGTCTCCCGGTATCAGGTGAGCGACTTTGTGCTCTGCACGGCGGGCATTCTCGCGCGAAAGAACGTTCTGCCGCTTGCCAAGACGTTGGCCGATCTGCCGTATCAGGGCGTCTTCATCGGTCATCCAAGTCCGGCTGAGTCGGCCTATGCCGACGAGTTTGCGGCGGTGATTAAGGCCCACACACATCTCCACTGGATCCCGGGGCTCGCCTATAACGACCCACTGCTGGCCAGTGCCTATCGGGCAGCCCGGGTCTTTTGTCTCCCCTCGTCGAGTGAGACACAAAGCCTCTCCGCCCTTGAGGCCATGGCCTGCGGTCTGCCCGTCATCCTGGGCGACTACCCATACGCCAGGCAGTCTCCCTTCGAGCACTGCCTGCGCTGCGATCCAGATCAGCCGGGAGGAATCCGCGCCGCCATCCAGCAGGTCATGGCAGATCCAGACCGGTACCGCACTCCCCTCTCGCCCGTCTATCGTTGGCCCGCCGTCGCCGCCCAGATTCGGGGTCTCTATGAGACCCTCTGTCAGACTGGCCCAAGCTCCTTGTCGCCCTGATCTCCACCCGGAACGGATCAAAAGGTTGGTGGGGCGGAAGGTGGTTCAATCGATCTCGGGAGCCGCAGCCCTCGGCTCAACAGCGAAGCGCGGAGCACCCGCAACACGTAATGGGGAAGATTCCGCCCGTGCCAAGCGGCGGCAACCCTCCAGTCCCGGAGGGAAGGCCGACATTCAGGCTTCCCGAAGAGCCTCGCCGCTTCGTCATCCCCAGCCGCCCGCTCCCGGTTGCTGAATTGGCCCTGGTGAATGCGGAAGCAGGCAACGGGCGGTGACGGGCATCGGGTAAACCGCTTGCCGGCCACCAGTGCCCGAAGAAAGAAGTCGGCATCGGCCCGGTACCGGTAGGATTCGTCGAAGCCCTTCAATTCGAGAAAGATGCTGCGCCGGAAGAGGCTGGCGGGTTGAGCGAACCCCATTCGCCGACAACGGAACAAGGAGAACAGCTCATTTGGCTGCGCCGCGGCGAAGGAATGCAGAAATCGCCCTGCAGCATCGAGATAATCGCAGTCTCCATAGACGACATCGGCCTCAGTCGCCATCCCCTCGGCCAGGAGCCTTGGGAGGCTTCCCGGATAGGTGAGGTCGTCCGAGTTGAGATAGCAGAACCAGTCAGCCCGACTGGTAGCGAAGCCAGCGTTGATGGCCCGGTACATGTTCCCTGGAGCAATGTAGAGATGCGTTACTCCGTAGCGGGCACAAATAGCCAAGGTCTCATCGGTCGAACCACTGTCCACCACCACCATCTCCAGCGACTTCAACTGCTGGGATTGGAGGGAGAGCAGCGTAAACGCAAGGGTCCGGCCGCTGTTGAGAGTCGGAATCACACAACAGAGCGTTGGCGAACTCATCGAAGGCCCCTTTCTTGATCAAGAGCACTGCTCGCCTGGGAGAGGTCCCATTCTGGTGCAACTGAGGACGCTTCGAGCTTCTCCAACAAGTTGACTGCGGCCCAGCCGATCGCCAGAAACAGGGACCAGACCGGGGAGTAGCTCACCTGGATCAAATAGAAAGTGGCTCCCAGCAGAAAGAGGGCATATCCAAAGACCCATTCCTCCCTTCGTCGGTCCGTCAAAGAGGGGAAGGCGCTCAATCGTCGCAAGGAGAGAAGACACAGGCGCACCTGCCAGATCCACAAGGCAAGGCCCAACATCCCACTGTTGGCGATCTCAAGCAGCAGCCCGTGGTAGGGCGGGCTGTTGATGCCTACCTCCGCTGTCCAGATGGAACTATACTGACCGGGGGGGATGTGTTCGGATGCGGGGAGAGTGACCAGCCCCGGTCCTGTCCCGAGGAGGGCGTAGAGCGGCTGGTCGATCAGGAAGAGCAGGGCGCTTGCGTCGAAGACGTCCAGTCGATAGGCGATCTCTTGTGCCCAAGTCCCTGGAGGAATCCCGGACAACTTGACCTCGGGATCGAACCGGTACCGCAAAGTGTCGACGGCAAAGGCAAACTGCTCCGGAAGGAGAATCGATGAGATCAAGATCACCGTCAACATGAAGCCGAGCACCGCCAGCGCGATGAGCCGCTCCTGGTTGGAGAAGAAGAGCAGCACGACCAAGATTCCAGCCAGGAAAAGCACGAGTGAGCTGGCCGAGTAGGTCAACAACAGACCGGTCAGATTGATCAAGAGAAGGACTGTCCAGTAGGGAGTGATGTTTCTTCTTCCGAGCAGGAGTGTCATGCTCCCGTAGGCGCAGGCGAGTCCCAGTGCGCGCGGTTCTCCGACCAACCCCCTCGATCGGCCCATGAAGACGACCTGCTCTCCCAGCCCGGTCAAAGTGTAGTAAAGATCGACATTGAAGAAGAACTGGAGCACTCCTGCTAAGGAGCTGAGGGTCGCTCCAGCAACCAGCCAGCGGCCCATCCAGAGCAGGGAGGGCGTGCGCGCCAGCTCCTTGGCGAGAAAGACCGCCAGGGAGAGATCCGCCAGGGTCCGTGTCAGGTAGATCAAGGTGCGGCCGGGGGCTTGCAGGGAGAATGGCCGAGCCAGGGTCGTGTCGGGCCACGGCCAGAGAAATCCGAACATCAATCCCAGCAGAACCAACCACCCATAATTGAACAGCCACGCCTGAATGGGCCGTAGCCTCGCCCATTGATGAATGGTTCGGACTGCATTGGGCAGAAAGAGCAGCCCAACAATACGGCCCGCTGGCAGGTTGGTCAGAATGACGGTGTCGAAGATCTGGACGAAGAAGGTGAAACAGACCCAAGCCCCCAGAAGTCGAGACTGGCGACGCCAGATCAGAATCATCGGAACGGCGATGGCGATCAGAAGAAGGAACAGTTGTCGGATGTCAATATCCATAATCAACAGGAATCAACAGGAATCAACAGGTTCAGCGCGGTCAGTCGCGGCAGTACGCACGGTCATTCTGCTCTTCAGGAACGTCCCGGGGCCGAGGGGCCACGAATCGCACAGCATAGTACCATTCCTGGGAGGAAGACAGCCACTTTGGTTGAGACCAGCTCGCTCAGCCAGCGCCACTCCCGTTTTGACTTGGGCAGTCGACGCCCACGGGTAGACCCAGCTCAGTAGATCCTGGACAATGGCACGGACGAACGCGGCAGCGGTGGCTGTCAGCGGTCGATCCGCAGTCATCAGCAAAGGGGGGATGGGGTGAGAATTCTGATCGATGGTACCGCGGCCGTCAGCGGAGGGGGGGTCTATCTCGAGTCGCTGATCGATGCTCTGGTGGAGGAGGGAACGGCGAAAGAGCTGTTGATCTTGCACGTCGATGCCCCCCCGAGCACTCGATGTGGCTCTTCACAGACCCAGATCCAATACCACGCCGTCCGGTTCCCCTCCTTTCTCGCCCTCCCCGGAGTCCCTCCGGGAATCTGGCGAACGCTTTGGCGGCGCTGGGCGCTTCCTCGTTGGTTGGAGCGCTGGCGACCAGACCTCTTCTTCTCCAACAGTGGAGAGGTTCCATCCCAGCCGGACCGTTCCTGGCGTACCGTCATGGCAGTTCACAACTCGATGCCCTTGCGGGCAGAGCTGATCCGCGAGGAGCCCCTCGTTCCCTTGCGGCTTCGCCTGCTCGCGTTGCGAAGGTCCCTCCATCGATCACTCCAGCAGGCAGACCGCGCAATTGTCTTCTCAGAAGATACGGCGCAATTGATCCGGACGGCCTTCCCTGATCTCCAGACCTCGTTGACGGTCATCCCTCACGGAATTGACTGGAAGCCGGTGCCAATCGGCTCCGGCGACGAAGATCCCGTCGTCCCAGGTCCACCGTACCTCCTCTGTGTCTCCCATTTTCACCGCTACAAGAATTTGGTGCGGTTGATCGAGGCATTCGCGACTGTGGCGGCAGTCGAGCCCACTGTGCAGCTCCTCTTGGTCGGGGAGCTGGTCGACAAAGCCTATGTTCGGGAGGTCCTCGAGGCGATCGAGCGCTGCGATCTGCAGAGCAGGGTCCAGATCCTTCCCGGCTGTCCCAGGGAAGAACTCAAGTCGATCTACCGGCGAGCCCGCCTCTTTGTCATGCCATCGCTGGCCGAGACCTGCTCCTATCCTCTCCTCGAGGCGATGGCGCTGGGGCTCCCGATTGTCGCTGCCAAGACCAGTGCGCTGCCTGAAATCGCCGGCGAGGCGGCACTCTACTTTCAGGCGAATGATCCAGACGACTTGGCGCGAGCCATTCTCGCGCTGCTCAGCGACGGCCGGCTGGCACAACAGCTCTCGGAGGCCGCCTTGCACCGGTCAGGTCGGTTCACGCTCGATCGAGCCATGCAGCAGACGAGAGATGTTTTCGCCGAGGTTGTCGCGCGCACGCTGTGATCCTGGTCGTTGACGGGTCAGTCCTGGCGCACCCGTTCCGGGAACTTGCTCCGAAAGGTGCCCACTTTGGGGCGCACGACCATCAGGCAATAGGGTTGAAAGGGGTGGCGCTCAAAGTATCGCTGATGGTACTCCTCCGCCGGGAAGAAGCGCGACTGCGGGAGGACTTCAGTCACAATTGGGGAGGACCACCTCCCGGAAGCGTTCAGGGCTTGGATCGTCTCGCGGGCAATCCGCTCCTGTTCAGCGTCGTGACAAAAGATGACCGAGCGGTACTGGCTGCCGACATCGGCTCCCTGGCGGTGGTAGGTCGTCGGGTCATGAATCGTGAAGAAGACCTCGAGGATCTCCTCAAAAGAGAGGATTTCCGGGTCGAATTGAAGTTGGACAACCTCGGCGTGACCCGTTGTCTCGAGACAGACCTCCTGATAGGTCGGGTTCTCGACGTGGCCGCCCGCATACCCAGAGACGACATTGGTCACGCCCACCAATTCAAGGTAGACAGCTTCGAGGCACCAGAAACAGCCTCCTCCAAGTGTTGCCAGACCGATCGAGTGTCCGAATGATTGGTTGTTCATGCGCCCGATCATACCATAGAGCTTGGGAAGGCGGTTCCCACTCCCTCACGGGGAGTCCAAGGAGCGAGGAGGGACCGTCAAGTCACCAAAGAGCAATTGCGCGAGAGTGACCGCGGAGATCGCCGCCGTTTCTGCGCGCAGGATGCGCGGGCCCAAGTGGAGCTGGTGAAAGCCGGCCTCTTCGGTGAGGCGGTACTCCGTGTCACTCCACCCGCCTTCCGGACCAATGACGACGCTCAGGCACGCAACCGGCCCGAGCTCTGCGGACAGCTCCTTCCAGGAGAGTCCTCCCCGCTCCGAGAGGAGCATCGTCACGCACGACTCCCCCGCCCGGGAAGCACAGAAGTCTGCGAGCCGCGTGGGAGGAGCAATCTCGACAAACGTCCGGCGGCGACACTGCTTGGCCGCTTCCAGCGTGATCCGCTGCCAGCGTGTTGAGCGTGCAGCCGTCCCCCCTTCGCCGCGCCGCCATTCACAGTGTTCGGTGATCAAGGGCACAATTCGCGAGACGCCAAGCTCCGTCGCTTTCTGGAGCACCCAGTCGAACTTCTCGCCTTTGAGCAGGGCGAGTGCAAGGGTCAAGTCGAGCGGCGAGTCGACGGGTTGTGTCCAAGGTGCGAGGAGGCGCAGGCGGGTGCGACGAGGGCTCACCTCAGCCACTTCGGCACGCCACTCCTGCCCGGCTCCGTCAAAGACCAGCACCTGCGTTCCTTCGCGCAGGCGCAGGACGTCCGTCAGGTGGTGCGACTCCTCGGCCGACAGCTCGATCTCTTGGTCAGAAGAGGAGAAGGCTCCTGGCCAGATGAACCGATGCCGCCCCTTGCCGCTCAAGGCTGTGCTCCCGGATCTTCCTTGCCACGCCAAGCCATTGTCACCCACTCTCCATCCGGTCGGGTGCTGTCGCAGATCAATCCCACCTGCCGCAGCGCCTCCCCGACCGACTCCTCCTGGGTCCGCAGAATACCAGAGACAACGAGGTGCCCTCCCGGTCTCAGCAGGCCAGGGAAGAGCGGCGCGAGGGGCTCGATGACATCGGCCGTCAGGTTGGCGACGATCAGGTCGAAGGTCTCTCCCTGGTATGCCTCCAGCCGGTTGACTTCCAGATCGAGTGCTTCACCCAGCCCGTTCTGATCGGCATTCTCCCGGGCAACTTCGATCGCTTCCGGATCGTTATCGAAGCCAATCACTTGGGCGGAGGGATGGAGCCGCAGTGCCGCCATCGCCAGGATGCCCGTGCCGGTACCCACATCGAGCATCGCCCCTCCCTGCCAGTATGTTTCGATCATTTCGAGGCACCCGCGGGTCGTTTCGTGGGTCCCTGTTCCAAACGCCATCCCGGGGTCGATCTCGATCACCAGCCGGTCAGTTCCGGCCACCTGATCCCGCTTCCACGAAGGGCAGATGAGCAATCGCCTTCCGACAGCAACTGGCTCATACCCCTTTTTCCACTCAGCCAGCCAGTCCTGGTCAGCGATCGTCTGCGCCTCGAGACGGCGCAGCGCCGTCTCGACCTGACCGTGCTGGCGCAGGCTGAGCAGCAGCTCCTCGCGCAACTGCTCGAGCGAGGGAGCCACGTCGAAATAGGCGCGCAGCGTTACCCGTGCTGGTGCAGCAGGATCTTCCGAGACTTCGATCCCGGTTGTTTGATGGGACCAGAGGTGAGCGGTGGCGATCATCTCGGCAGTACGGTCGATCTCAACCTCAATGGCGTGCCAGATCTTCATGACGATTGCTCCTGAATGCCCAGTTCGTCGAGGAGGCGTGGATCATTGCGCCAGTCCTCCTGCACCCGCACGAAGAGGTGGAGCCGAACGTGGCGATCAAGCAGTTGTTCGATCCGACGTCGCGCCCGCGTCCCGATCTCTTTGAGCATCTGTCCTCCCCGCCCGATCAGAATCGGTTTCTGCGACTCCCGCTCGACATAGATCATGCAGTGGATGTCGATCGTCGAACCGTGGCGTTCCCAGAGTTCTGTCCGGACGGCCGTCGCGAACGGCAACTCCTGCTCGGTTCGTTCGAGAATCTGCTCTCGCACCAGCTCGGCAACGATGTTTCGCTCGATCTCGTCGGTGAAGAGTTCCGGATCGAAGAGCGGCTCACCCTCGGGCAGGTGCCGGAAGAGCGTGGTCACCAGCAGCTCCTGGTTATCTCCCGTTCGCGCCGACAACGGGATGACCTCAAGAAACGGGTACTCTCTCCGGTACTGCTCAATCAGTGGAAGGAGCAGCGATTTGTCCCGCAGCAGGTCAATCTTGTTGAGCAAGAGAAGGGTCGGCTTGCCTGCCTGACGAATCAACTCCAATGTAAAGCGGTCGCCAGAACCAAATTGGGTCGAGGCGTCCCGTATCAGCAGCACCAAGTCGACCTGGGCCAGCGCGTCTGCCACCAACCCCATCATTCGTCGGTTGAGCGTGTAGCCGGGTTTGTGGATTCCCGGCGTGTCGACAAAGACAATCTGCCCCTCAGGTCGGGTGACAATTCCCTGGATGCGGGTGCGCGTGGTCTGGGGTTTGGAGGAGACGGCCGCGATGTGTTCGCCGATCAGCGCGTTGAGGAGGGTCGATTTTCCGGCGTTGGGCCGGCCGATGAGGGCGACCCTCCCGGCACGTGGCTTCTCGTCTTGGCGATCGCCGATCGGTTCAGCCGTCTCTGTGGGGGAGGGCAGGGGGGGGAGGCTCATAGGTTCTCTTCTACTTTCTTTCCGGACTGGACTCAGACGGGAGAGGGCCCGCCAGGGATTCTTCTTCGGGAAGGGGGAGCGCCAAGCGTTGGACACACACGCGTGAAATCCGTCGCTGATCCGCTTCCATCACTTTGACGTGCAGGCCGTGCAGGTCGATCTCTTCTCCGACCGTCGGCAGATGGCCCAGTTGATTGAGGACCAGCCCGGCCACCGTGATGAAGTCGTCGGCAGCCAGCTCGATTTCAAAGATGCGTTCCAGCTTCCCGACTTCGACATCCCCCCGCACAAGGTAGGAATCATCGTCAAGGCGGACAATCTCCGCTTCATCGGCAATCGGCTCCGGTTCGTCTTCGTCCTCAATCTCTCCAACGATCTCTTCGATGAGGTCCTCGAGGGTCACGAGGCCGGCAATTCCTCCGTACTCATCGATGACGAGAGCCATCTGCACCTTGGCCTTCTGCATCTCCCGCAGGAGGTCGTCGATCGGTTTCGATTCGGGAACCTCGTAGAGCTGGCGTCGCGCGACTTCAATGACTGGGCGATCGTTCTCGGCCGCTGCCCAGTAGCGCAGCAGGTCCCGGACGTAGATGACGCCTTCGATCTGATCGATCTGATCGCGGTAGACAGGCAGTCGCGAGTACTTCGATTCGATCATCAAGTCCCGCACCTTCTCCACCGTCGTCGTCGCTTCGACGGCCACGATTCTCGGGCGGGGGGTCATCACCTCGACGACAGTCCGATCGCTGAACCGGATGATCGATTGGATCATCTCGCCTTCCTCTTCCTCAATGATCCCTTCTTCTTCCCCGACGTCGAGCAGGGCCTGCAGATCCCCATTGTCTTCACTCTGATTCGTTTCGGTCGCGACAGGAGTCTGCTCTGTCTCGTCCCGCTGGAGGCGGCGCACCAGTCGATAGATCGGGTTGGAGATGATGCCCAGCCCAGAGAAGAGCGAGAGCAAGGGAATCCGCAGCCGCAGGAGCATCCGCTCCGGGTTGTTCTGGGTGACCAGCAAGGGGAGGATCAGCCGGAAG
Organism: Blastocatellia bacterium; assembly: GCA_049317725.1. Classification (GTDB taxonomy): domain Bacteria; phylum Acidobacteriota; class Blastocatellia; order RBC074; family RBC074; genus CAIOZW01. Next base: position 45,999 of record JBMOHS010000003.1, on the reverse strand, counting down.
ATCATGACGATCCCGATCATCGCACCAAAGGCGACGACGAGGAAGGAGTCTGGCAGGCGACGCTGGGCCAGGGAGCTGACCAGAATCGCAATCGCCGCAATCGCAAAGTGCAGCCCGAAGGTCAACGTAAAGCTGATCTGATGGTACTGCTCTTGCAACAAGGACCAGAAGGGGGCCAGCGGCGTTCCCTCGGCCTCGGTGGCCAGCCGGCGCAGCGAGACGTCACTCAATTCGTCGAGTGCGCTCTTGGCGGTTGACGTCATGACCAGCACCAGAAGGAAGATGCTGGTCAATACTATTTCGGTTTCCATGGTTACCTCGGATTACCTCGTGGGGGGCTGGTCGAGAGAGGGAGAAGCCACCCCGTCTGTCGCAAGCAGCCGCTGCCGCAGACGCCGCTCGAGTCGATTCATCTCTCCGTTGTCAACCTCGTGGTCATACCCAGCCAAGTGGAGCGTTCCGTGAAGGACCAGTTGGTCGACCTCACGCTGAAAGTCGATGCCTGCTTCCAGGGCATACCGTTGCGCGGTCTCGACTGAAATGACCAAGTCTCCCAAGTTTTCTGGATCGGCCAAGTGGTCAGGGCTGGCTTGACCTTCGCCACTCTCTTCCTCTGGATCCGCTGTTTCGTGGTAAGCAAAAGAGAGGACATCTGTTGGCCGGTCGATTCCGCGGTAGGTACGGTTGAGTTGTCGCATCCGGCGATCACCGACGAAGACAATCTGCAGGGACGCCTCGGCGAGGCCGATCTGGTCGAGAACCCGCCGGGCGAGCCGCGCCGCCCGTGTCCGGTCGATGGAGCAGTGGCGTTGGCGGTTGAGCACCTCGATGGGGGGGGCGGCGACCTTTTGGGACTGGTGTGGCGAGCGATCAGAGGTTGATCTTCTTGTTGTGCTCATCGTAGGCCTTGACGATCATCTGGACGAGCTGGTGACGGACCACATCCCGCTCATCGAACATGACAAACGTGATTCCCTCGATCCCTTGCACGACCCGTTGGGCCTCGATGAGACCCGATTTGCGACCCGATGGCAGGTCGATCTGCGTGACATCCCCGGTGATCACCGCCTTCGATCCAAACCCGATCCGGGTCAGGAACATCTTCATCTGCTCGGAGGTTGTATTTTGCCCTTCGTCGAGGATGATGAAGGCGTCGGCGAGCGTGCGGCCTCGCATGAAGGCGAGCGGGGCGACCTCAATCACCCGCTTCTCAATCAATCGGGTCGCCTTCTCGGGGTCGATCAGATCGAAGAGGGCGTCATAGAGCGGGCGGAGGTAGGGATCGACTTTCTCCTGTAGATCTCCCGGCAGGAAGCCGAGCTTCTCTCCCGCTTCGACCGCCGGTCTGGCGAGGACGATGCGGTTGACGCGCTTGGCCAACAGGAACTGGACGGCCATCGCCACCGCGAGAAATGTCTTGCCGGTTCCGGCTGGCCCAATTCCAAAGACAATATCGTGCTGCTCGATCGATTCGAGGTACCGCTTCTGGTTGGGCCCCTTGGCCGTCACCTGCTTGCGGCCTCCGGGATTGATCCGTTTCTGCCCGGTGAGCAGTTCGCGCAGCGACGACGCCCTGTCCTCGGCGATCAAGCGGAAGGCCTCTCGCAGTTCGCTCGTCGAAGGGGTGCGGCCTTCGGTGAAGAGCTGGCCATAATCCCGCAGGATCCGCTCGACCACCGCAACATCTGCCTCTTCGCCCTCGACAATCAAGTCCGCCCCGCGTCCGCCTACCCGAACGCTCAGCAGCGACTCCAAGTACTTGATGTTCTGATCGTATGGGCCAAAGAGCACCTCCAGCCCCTGCTCCGGAATTGTGATCTTCAAACTTCTCAGCGTCTTCCCTCTTGTCTCTCGTCTCTTCCCCTGACCTTCCAGGATGGGCCTTCTGACGTGGGGCCCCGTCACCGACAGACGGTTTGGGGGACTCCAGGGGGAGGGGAATGGATCAACCCCTGTACCCCACGATGATCTCTTGGTGAAACTTCGCGGCCTCGGGACGAGGCAGGAGGCACGTCAGGCCAGGATCAATCCTGTCAGTGCTTGGCGCGTCCTCTTGCTCTTCGGATGCTTCAGCCGCTTGATTCAACGAGGTAGATCTTGATGACGGACTTGCCGCGAGACCCCACACAGATATTCCTGAATAAAACAAATACCAACGTACTATAGGCCTCAAAAGGCTGTCAACCAAGGCTCTTCTTCCGCCCTGCTGGATCGATCCGATCCTTCCCATTTCCTCCCTTTGGGACCTCAGGAGGTGTGGTCGTGAGTGATCTTCCATCCGTTGACAAAGCGCCGAAAGAGAAGCGTGTAGATGCCACCCGAGGTGGAGCCGTTCCGATACCGAAGCTGCCACGATCCCCGGACGGCAGCGGTATCTCGCCCAAGCATCTCGATTTCGAGGTCGGAGAAGGTGAGCTGCCCCATCTCCTTTCCCTCTGCCTGGTAGGTTTGACGGTACCGGGTCAGGGTCGCTTCCCACCCACGCAAGCGGCGCGTACCAGAGAAGAAGGTCAACTTCTCCGACTGCCAATATCCTTCCATGAACTTCAGCAGGTCGCCTTGATTCCAGGCGTTGACCTGCGAGTCGAGTACCTGACGAATCGCCCGCTCCTCCTTTGGATTGACCGCTTGGCCGTAACCCACTGCCCCGGAAGAGAGCAGGAAGGCGAGGGGAAGCAGCGCCGACAGCGGCCGCAAAGAGAGCCGTTGGCGCCAGTTGTCGTGTCTCCCGCGGGAGGCTGTCGCATTCATCGTTGAGGATCTCCAGTTAATGGTTGAGCGGCCTGCCCGGTCGACTCAATCGAGCCAATCTGTGACAGGGTGGGTGGGTTGGGTTGCGGTAGCGACGTTTTTGGCTCCCGCAATTTGGTCTGGACTTTTCCGCCATTCCCCCTGCTATAATCACGTCATGACCTGGAAGAAGCAAGGAAAGCCGGAAGGGGTTCCGCAAAAGGAAGACCTCCCGCTTCGACAATCAGTAGGCTGGTCCGCGTCGACCAAGCGATCAATACTGCTGCTGCAGCGAGTCCCCTTCTTCTTTCAACGGGGAGGGCTCGACGCGCTGTTGGTGCTCGCCCTGCTCGCCGGGGCGATGACTGGTCTAGTCCTGGTCTCGTTCGCCTCGTTGACCAGTTTTGCGGTCGAAGTCGACGCCCTTGCCGATTACCGCCCTCCCGAGATCACCCGTGTCTATGCCAGCAATGGCAATCTGATCGGAGAGTTATCGCTCGAACGCCGCATCCCGATCGAGTATGCGGAGATCCCTTCACAACTCCAGCAGGCGATTCTGGCGATTGAGGACACCCGGTTTTACGAGCATCTTGGCCTTGATCCAGTCCGCATCGTCGGCTCGATGATCCAGAATATCATTCAGCGGCGCCGTGCCCAGGGGGCTTCGACTCTGACGCAACAGCTCGCCCGCGTCCTCTTTCTTCGCCCTGAGAAGACTTACATCCGGAAGATCAAAGAGGCCATGTTCGCGCTCCAGATTGAGCGGGTCTACACCAAAGAACAGATCCTCACAATGTACTGCAATCAGATCTTCCTTGGCGGTGGGGCCTATGGATTTGAAGCGGCGGCCAACTACTATTTTCGCAAGCCTCTGCGCGAGCTGAAGCTCCATCAATACGCTTTGTTGGCCGCAATTCCCAAGGGGACCCAAGTCTACTCTCCCCTTCTGCGACCAAAAGCGGCCCGGGATCGGCGCAACCTCGTCCTCCAGTCGATGGTGCAGGCCGGCTTCCTCTCGGCCGCCGAGGCACAGGCCGCCAAGGCCCTGCCGCTCGACCTCGATCCAGATGATCAGCGAGGCCGAAATGATCGTTCCCCGCACGCCTATTTCCTCGAGGAGGTTCGCCAGGAGCTGCAGCGTCTTCTCGTCGAGAAGCACTCGCAGGACGCGATGGATGTCTATCGCGCGGGGCTCAATGTCTACACTTCGCTCGATGAGGAGGCCCAGATCGCTGCGGTCAAGGCTGTTCGTTGGGGCGCCCAACAGTATCAGCGCCGTCACGGTTGGCGGTTCCGCTTCGAAAATATTCTCACCGGCAAAGTTGGAGCTGGGGCTGGAGTTGGGAAAGCGGCGAAGATCAGGGGGCGCGAGTCGGATGGGGCCGTGGCCCTCTTGGATGGCTACCGGCACGCCTCCTGGAGCAACGCGGCGCCGGCGATCGAGGAGATCGTCATGGGGCTTGTACGGGAGGTCACGGATCGGGGGGCGACCGTCTCGTTTGGTCGCTACCGGGCGACTGTGACGGTCGAAGAGACCCGCATCGCTGGGCGCGCTCCCGCCGCAATCTTCCAGCGCGGCGACCTCGCTCCCTTCCGGATTCGATCTGTCGATGTCGCCAACCAGCGGGTCAAGGTGACGTTCGAGCCCCAGCCCGATGTCCAAGCGGCGCTGGTTCTGCTTGATGTGCGGACAGGCCAGATTCGGGCTCTCGTCGGCGGGTACGACTTTGCTACCACCAAGTTCAACCACGCCACCCAGGCCAACCGCCAGACGGGATCCGTCTTCAAGCCCTTCATCTACGCAGCGGCGCTCGAGCAGGGGATGCAACCGGACGACATCGTCGATGATGTCCCCTTCCAGCGTGGGAACTGGAGCCCTCACAACTACGACAATACCTACCTGGGGCCGATCTCACTTCGTCAAGCGCTGGCCCTCTCCCGCAACATTCCAGCCGTGCGTATTCTCGATGAGGTCGGGGTCAAGAATGCGGGAGACCTGGTGATGCGGCTCAAGCTACCGAATCCGATGGCTCCCTTTCTTCCCTCCGCACTCGGGGCCACGGAAGAACCCCTTCTCGATATGGTCGCCGCTTATGCGGTCTTTCCCAATCAAGGGCGTTGGGTCGAGCCGAGCCGGATCGTGCGGGTCGTCGACCGCGACGGCAACCTGCTCGAAGAGGCCCAACCTCGCCGAGAGCAGGTGCTGACCCCCTACGTAGCGGGGCAGATGGTCGATTTGATGAGAGGTGCTGTCCAGTATGGCACGGCTGCCTCTGCCTCCTCGCTTGGTCACGAACTGGCCGGGAAGACGGGCACCGTCAATGACTTCACCGATGCCTGGTTCATCGGCTATACCCCATCGGTCGTTTGTGGCGTCTGGATTGGCTATAGCGATCAGAAACGAACGCTGGGACAGGGAGAAGCGGGGGCTTCCGCCGCGCTTCCCTTCTGGCTGGAGTTCATGCGCGCCTACCTCAAGGAGAAGGAGAAAGAGCAATTTCCTGCCCCTCCCCCCCCGACCGAGGAGTTACGGGGAATCCAGAACGTACGCGCCAGTCAACATGCCTCGGAGCGGGCGCGACTCGGAGTGCTCAGCGGAGATATTCTGCCCGACTCGGCGGAGATTCCTGATCTCGATCCTCTTGGAGAAGCGGCGCCGCCTGCCCCCGTCCCTTCTCCTGCTCCCACTGGGAAGGCCTCCCCCCCCACGAGAGTCGCTCCTCCTCCCTCCATTCCGCCCTCTTCCGCGGCGACGAGTTCCCGTGAACCGGTGCAACGTCAATCAACATCCCCGTCGGCCGCGGCGCAAGCTCCCTCTGCCGGTGAGCCCCCCTCAGGTGGACCGGATCGAGTAGCCACTCGAAGTCGAATCAGCACACCATCCGCAGCGACTCCCGCTCCTCGCGCGGAGGCTCCTGAGCTGCCTGCCTCCCAGCCATTGCGTAAAGGAAAGAAGGGGAAGCCCGAGGATCCGTAGTCCTGCCGTCCCCCCGCCGTGCTCGTGGAGATGCTCGTGGGAATCAATCCGATTCGTCGTTGAACTTGTAGCCCACTCCCCAGACCGTCAGCACGAGTTTGGGATCGTCCGGATTCTCCTCGATCTTGGCGCGCAGTCGATTGATGTGTGAGTCGATCGTCCGGTCATACCCGCTGTAGGTATAATCCCAGATGTTCTCGAGGAGGTATTTGCGGGAATAGACACGTCCTGGGTGGGCCGCAAAGAGGGAGAGCAGCTCGAACTCCTTGGGGGTGAGGTCGACAATCCGCTCCCCAATGGTGACTTCGCGTCGAGCCGGATCGATCCGCAGGGAACCACGCACGATCGGAGCCTGCTCGGTCTCCTCCGGATCGCTGCTGCGGGCGCGTGTCCGACGCAAGACACTCTTCAGTCGCGCTTCGAGTTCGCGAAGACTGAAGGGTTTGGTCATATAGTCATCGGCACCCATCTCGAGGCCCAGCACCTTGTCGACCACATCGTCCTTTGCGGTCAACATGATGATCGGAAGTGTCGGGTACCGCTCACGGACCTGTCGGCAGACGGTCAATCCGTCCAATCGCGGCAGCATCAGGTCGAGGATCATCACCGTTGGCTGATCGGTCAGTGCCATCCTCACCCCGATCTCCCCATCGCCCGCAGTCAGGACCTCGTACCCGACTTGGCGACGAAAGTAGTCAGAGATCATTCGCTGGATGGCGGGATCGTCCTCGACGACCAGTAACTTCTCTTTTCCCGTGGCGGTTGCCTTGGCAGGAGGCTCGGAGTTACTCGTTGGCGGTTTGTTCATACATCGATTCTCCCTGATGCTCCTGATGCTCGGCGATGCGCGATCTCTCTTGGCTGCCCCTTGTCGAGAGGCGATCATCAGTCTGGGCCACGCGCTCCTCTCCAGACGCTTTCTTGGAGCCCCTCCTTGACTTTCCCGGTCAGGTGAGAGGTGCTCCCTGGACCGAACTTCTCCACGAAAGAGCAAAAGATCTCCAAGTCATGCTGGAAGTAGGGGAAGAGAGTAACTGGACACACAACGAGGAGCTTCCTTGGCAAAGCTTGAGTGTATAGTGCACTTGCGGTTGTTTCAAGAGCGCAGCCCCCCATGGGCCGCGAAAAATCGGACCTGCTGCGGCTGGTAGAGGGCCCACTTCCCCGGCTGGGAGCGGGGGCAACGGGAGACTTGATCGATGCGAATCCGCTCAGTTGTCAATCGGATTGGTCTTGAGCCACTCCTGGTAGCGTTTTTCCAGCTCGGGGCTGAGTTTCGGGTAGATGTCACGCGAGCGATACTTGCCGGAGCGCATCATCTCCCGTTTGAAGTTCTCGGTGTTGACCGTCAAGGCTGCTGATTTGAGGACCTCTTCGGTGATCTGGGGGGGGAAGAAGAGTACTCCCTCCTCATCCCCGACCACGACATCCCCCGGCAGCACTGAGACGTGACCGATCCGGATCGGCGCGTTCCACTCGACGCCAACCTCGTCGGCCATGGCTGAGGCGTGCGCGTTGACGTAGTAGATCGGGAAGTCTTTCATCACCAGGAACTCGTTCAGATCACGAATTCCACCGTCGACCACGACCCCACGCACCCCGCGCTGCCTCATTCCGATCCCGGTCACATCACCGAGGAAGGTCGCACGATCGACCGCCCCGCCGAGCTCGACAACGATCACATCGCCCGGCTGGGCGTCCTCTCCTGCCCGAACGTTGTACTGGTAGTCCCAGTCGCCCTCCTTGGCCAACTGCTTGGTGGCCGCATCGATGTCTGGCCGCAGGGGAAGGTAGCGCATCGTCAGGGCTCGTCCCACCAGTTTTGTACCCGGTTGGGTAAGACGAAAGTGGTTGGCGAAGTTCCGCGTGTAGCCCTGATTCTGCACACCATTCCAGAGGGCCTCGATCGGATACTTGGCGATGCGGGCGAGCTGCTCGTCGGTGACCCGCGGCCGATCTTTCTTCAGAACATCCATCAGCGGTGTCCAGGTATTGCGCTCGGCGCGCAGTCCTGGCGGTACCTGAATCTGCGACTCTACCTGCCAACCGATAGACAGGCCCACTCCTGCTGCCAGCAACAGACTGAAGGTCAGCAATGACGCAAGTTTCTTCGACATAAAAATACTCCATCCTCGATCGTGAATTCTGAAACAACCAGGGCGCGTTACCGCGGAATCAGCTCAGGGAAGACGAACGCGTAGAGCATGACGATGATTCCAACCAGGGACGCCAAGACAATACTGTGCTTGAAGACGGCTTTGAAGATGGCGGCTTCGTTGCCGACCTGCTGGGTCGCCGCGGAGGAGACAACGATCGACTGGGCGTCGATCATCTTGCCCATCACTCCACCCGCTGAGTTGGCGGAGGCCATGAGGATTGCACTGAGCCCGAGCTGCTCCGCCGTCACCTTCTGCAGGTTGCCGAAGAGGGCATTGGAGCCGGCGTCCGTTCCCGTCAAGGCTACCCCAAGCCAGCCGAGCATCGTCCCAAAGAAGGGGTAGAGCATCCCCGTCTTGGTCAGACTCAACCCCATTACCGTGTCCATGCCAGAGTAGCGGGTGACGTAGGCCAGTCCGACCATGAAGCTGATCGCGGCGAGGGACGGGGTCAGCTCTCGACATGTCCGGGCGAAAATCCGACAAGTCCGACCCACCGAGAGACCCAGGACGATCGACGCGAGGATCGTCCCAAGGAAGATGGCTGTTCCCGGCAACGAGAGCAGGTTCCAGTCGATGATCGCCGCCTCTGGTAGATTGGGGGCGACCGGCGGTACCCGCAGCACTTGGTTGTGCAGGCCCGGCATCGGGCGCTTCCACGAACTGAGGGTTAGATATTTGTTGATCGCCGGATAGCCCGCGATGAAGATGAAGACGGAGGCGAGCAGGAAGGGTGACCAGCCCTTCAAGACCGCAGTGGTCGAGTGGTTTGGAAGATTCGTGAGCACTGTGCCGCCATCCGCTCGCAACAGATTGGCCGGTCGCCAGATCTTCAGGAATGCGACCATCACCAGCAGCGAGAAGAGAGCGGCAACGACGTCGACGAGGCTGTTGTCCATGTAGTTCGACCAGAAGAACTGCATTCCGGCAAAGGAGAGCCCACTCACCGCCAGTGCCGGCCAGACCTCGCGTGTCTCTCTCCAATTGACCATGCTCCGCACCAACCAGAATGGCAGGATTGCCGAGAGCGGCGCGAGGATCCGGCCAGTCATCGCACTTAACGCCACCTCATCCAGCCCGGTGACCCCGGAGAGAATCCGTAGTGGGTTGCCGACTCCCCCCCAGGCCACCGGCGCGGTATTGGCCACGAGGCAGAGCGTCGCCGCCTGGAACGGGTTGAACCCGAGGCCGATCAAGAACGCCCCGGCGATCGCTACCGGCGCGCCGCCCCCCCCCGTTCCTTCCAGGAATGCCCCGAAACAGAAGGCGATCAGGATCAGTTGCAGCCGCTTGTCCGAGGAGAGATTGGCGATCGAATCTTTCATTACCTGGAACTGTCCAGTCTCGACGGCGATGTTGTAGAGGAACATCGAAGCGACGATGATCCACGCAATGCGCAGCAGCCCAAAGATCACTCCGTGCAACGCTGCCGCACCGACCATCCCGGCCGGCATGCGAAAGACGAGCAGCGCCAGCAGCACCGCCATCAACATTCCCCACATCGCCGAGACCCAGACCCGCTTCTTCAGCGCCACCAGCACGAAGAAGAGGGTCAGCACCGGCAGGGCCGCAATGATCGTCGAAAGTGGCCAGAAGCCAAAGGGATCGTAATTCTGCATCCAGGTAGCTGGAGTCATCGGAAGTTCCCCCTCCACAGGAGATTGGGTAGACGGTGACAGATGGGCAGCGCGACGTCTTTGGCCGTTGGGTGTCACCGGCCGTGGCGCGATCGGCCTCGGGTTCAAGTTGGAGGGGGGCGACCTTGTGTCGGCCCCCCTTGCGGAAAGCGCAGTGTCAGGCGAGTGAGGCCTTCAACCGCTTCGCGACGATATCGACCTCACCCGGCTGAAGTTGCCAGATGCCGATGGAGAGCGATTGCGTCGCCTCTGCTGGAGGGGTATTGCCCGGTGTGATCTCGATCGAGGGGGAGCCCTCCTTCATTCGCCTCCGCACCTCATCCGCGTTCAGATCGAGGGCTGACTTCTCCCACTTGAGTCGCACGGTCGGGACGTGGTTGGCGATCGGCGGCACGTAGACCTCCCCAACGACCGCCTTGTTTGCCGCCATCGCGGCGTCGATCACCACCCTCGCACGCCGCTCCCACTCCTTCCACTCGGCTGCCTCGTCACGCTTGAGGTAGACCTCGACCGCGACCATCATCCCGAGCAGCTCTTCTTTGTTGACCTTCATTCCACGCCCGATACTGTCGCTGTTCGGCGAGTAGTTGAGGCGGGCGGCCTCGATCAGATCCTTGCGCCCGAGGAGCAGGCCAGCACTCTGCGGCCCGCGGATCCCCTTCCCACCCGAGAAGGCGACCAGATCGAACCCCATCCGGGTGTACTTCGAGATGTTGCCGGTTGGCGGAACATCGGCCGCCGCATCGTTGAGGGTCGGGATCTGGCGCTTCTTGGCAATCTCGACAAACTGTTCGAGCTTGACCTCACCCTTCGGATCGGCATCGTTGAAGAAGAACATCATCGCGGTCTTCTCGTTGATGGCCCGCTCCAGCTCTTCGGCCGACTCGACCTCGATCAGCTTGATGCCGCAGTTGCGGACGGCGTGATCATAGCCGTTGCGATGCGCCTTCTGGACAATCACCTCGTTCTTCATCCCCGTGCCGGTCAGGTCAGGAATCCGCTTGATCCACTCCGGATTTTTGCCAGCCACGACACCGGCGGTTCCGGCGGTCAGCGCCGCGGCCGCGCCAGATGTCACCATCGCCGCTTCACAGCCCACCAGCTCGGCAATCCGCTTGCCGACCGCGTCGTGCAGGTCGTTGAGCGGGACAAAGGTCTTGGACGCATAGTTGATCGCCGCCATCACTTCGGGGTGCATCAGCGATGCCGTGAGTGTCGTGTAGGTGCCGGCGGCGTTGATGAACGGACGCACGCCGAGCTCCCTGAAGTAGTCGCGCGTCGGGTCGGCCTTCTTGACGGCCAGCGCCTCGCTGCTGAAGATCGACCCGATGAAGGGAAGGCTCGACATCGCCTGCAGAAAATTGCGACGGTTGGACATGGCTTGATCCTCTTGCAATAAATGGATTGGACTATTCGTGTCTCGGACCACAATAAGAGACGGGGGACCCGGGAAGACGATGCTCCGCAGATCCCCCGCGTTGGTTGAATTGCCTGCTGACCTGACTAGAAGATCAGCTTCAGCCCGAACTGCATCTGTCGCATCGGGGCGATGATGTTGGCGATCGACCCTGGTCCGCGCGAGGGCGCGACCTGGGTCGGGAAGGCGCCACCCGCCGTCGTCGGCAGGAAGGCTGTCGCCGCGTTGAGGCTCGCGTTAGGCGTGCCAAACTGCGGCGTGTTGAAGATGTTGAAGATCTCTGCCCGGAACTGGAGCCGCAGATCCTCCTTGATCTGAATGTTCTTGATCAACGAGTAGTCGACGTTCTTGAATCCGGGACCCTCGAGAATTCCCTGTCCAGCACTTCCGAACTTGCAGAAGCCGGCGAGGTACTGGTTGAGTGCACGCCCAGGATCGGTCGCCGCACCGGGCTGCTGGCAGGTGACCACCCGGAAGGCATCCGGATCGAACCACTTGTTGACCGTCGGGTTGGCCAGCTTGGGATTGCGAACCAAGTCGGGGCGGACGTGACCCTCAATGGTGTTGAGCGTGTTGGTCTGGGTCACCGAGAACGGCAGCCCCGAGCGCAGCACGACGATTCCGTTCATCTGCCAGCCACCGAAGATGTGCTTGCCAAACCCCTTGTTGAGGGCACCGGGCGTTGGCAGCTCATAGAGGAAGCTGATCACGGCGCTGTGCTGGAAATCGAAGCCATAGCGGGTCTTCTCCGCGGCCCGGTCGAATGGGTTCTGGTAGGAGTTCGGGATGGCGCCTCCCCCCTCGTTCCGACCATAGCCCTCTCCCATGGCCCGTCCCCAGGTGTAGGCGACATTCATCTGCAGCCCATTGCTGAACCGCTTCTGTGCATTGACCTGCAACGCGTGGTACCACGAATTTCCATCCGAGGTCAGCCAGCGCAACCGGTTGAGCGCGCGGGTTGGGCCATTGACGCCATCGGCGAAGAACGGGATCGGACGCCGCGAGTTGGGATTGGGCAGAATCGACGGTGCGGGCGCATTGAGCTCGACCGTCTGGTCGATGTGCGTCCCCTTGTTGCCGACGTAGCCCACCGAGAGCACGATGTCGAAGGGCAGCCGTCGCTGCACGTCCAAGCTCCACTGGGCCACGCTCGGCTGCGGATTGTCCGGACTGAGCGCGTTGATCCCCGTCGGACTGGTCGGATTGACTACCCCGAACGGGGCGGCAAAGGTCAGCACCGGCTGGGTTGGCGAATTGGTGATCCGGCCCGCCGTCGCGGTGTTGGCAAAGTTGCTCGTCCCGGACTTCGGCGGATTGAGGTTGAGAATGGTGTAGTTGTTCAACTGGTGGACGTTGTAGTAGATGCCAAAACCGGACCGAATCACCCAGTTGTCGGTTGGACGGTAGGCGATGCCGATCCGGGGCATGAAGATGTCCCGCTGCGGCGGATAGAACTGGAATTCGGTTCCGATGTTCGGGATGACCGTCGGCAGACCATTGGTCCGTGTGTCGAAGCTCAACGAGCGCCAGAGCCCCTTGATATCGACCGCCGGGGTGTTGTACTCCCAGCGCAGACCATAGTTGAGGGTCAGCTTGCGCGAGATCTTCCAGTCATCCATGGCGTAGGCGGCGAAGCGCTGCTGGCGCGTCTCCGTCAAGGGCAACCCCTCAGGGGTCGTCGTCACGCTCGGGAACCCCAACAGGAAAGCGGCAAAGCCGTTGTTGGCGATGTCCCCGTTGAAGTTCAACCCGCCACGGGGCACGTTGGCCGCCCCGCGAAAGAGCGCCACCCAGCGGTAGTCAAACCCGAACTTGGTGGTGTGGTTGCCGTGAACCCACGTCACGTTGTCATTGAACTGGTGCAGGTTGTTGAAGTCGAAGCCGTTGCCACCATCCTGCTCGGCCAGCGTCGAGAAGGCGTTGACGGAGATCGTCGGCACCCCTGTCTCACGGGGAGTGAACTTGCGGTTGCTGTCATTGACGACACGGAAACCGGTCAATCCCAGCGTCTCGACATCAAAGGTCGTGTTGGCCCGGTTGTTGAGCGTATTGTTGACGGATCGGTTGTAGCCGTACCGAACCTCGTTGATCAGATTCGGATTGAAGATGTGGATCCACGCCGCTCCGACATTCTGATTGCGACCGGCGACAAAGTAGGTGAAGTTCGGGTTGTCCCCGGGGACGACACGGTAGGTGACATCGTTGAAGGCGTAACGGGCAAAGATCTTGTCGTTCTCGCCAATGTTGTGATCAATGCGTCCGAAGACTTGGGTGTCATCCAGCGATCGCCGCTCGAAGCCGGTGTAGTTGATCCCGACGAGTGGATTGGGATTGACGCGCTGCGGCTCCGGCCAGAACTTCATCAACTCCTTCGCCGCGTTGCTGATCCGGTTGGCCGGAATGATGTTGTTCGGGAAGGGGTCCCCGGTCAACGGATCGACAATCCGCAGGGGGGTTGGCAGTCCGAGCAGCGAGCTGAAGTCGCCATTTCGGAAGGCCATTGGTGGGTGATTGGCCGTCTGCGCAAACCGGCCGTCACGACGTCTCCGCCCCTCGTAGTTGAACATGAAGAAGGTCTTGTTGGTTCCGTCGTAGATCTTGGGAATGGCGAAGGGCCCGGTGACCACGCCGCCAAAATTGTTCTGTCGCAGGCTGTTCTTCTTGGACCGCGTTGCCCCTGGTGCGTTGAAGTAGTTCTGGAAATAGTTCTCCGCATCGAAGACATCGTTGCGCAGGAACTCGAAGGCGGAGCCGTGGAACTCGTTCCCGCCCGACCTGGTGACGATGATCGTCTGGGCGCCGGCGTTGAATCCATACTCAGCCGAGTAGCTGCCAGAGAGAACCTTGAACTCGGCAATCGCCTCGACGGACGGGCTGAAGGGGACGGTGTTGACGCGCGCCTCGGTCGCGACGACCCCATCGAGCGTTGCGTGCTGGTTGGTCTCCCGTTGCCCATTGGCGACAAACGAGAGGCCGATGCCCGGAATCGGCACGCCGTGCGAACCCTGGCGCTGTCCAAAGCCCTGGCCGTCCGTTCCGCTGCGTGGGCCGTACTGAACCCCGGGTTGCAGAATGGCCAACGCGCCGATGTTACGGTTGTTGAGCGGCAACTCCTCGACGCGCCGCTGCTCGATCGTCTGGCCGAGCGTCGCATCGTCGGTGCGCAGCGTCGCTCCTTCCGCCGTCACCTCGACCCGCTCGCTCGCCGCCCCGACCTGCAGGGAAAAGTCGACGCGAACCTTCTCATTGATGTTGACGATGACGTTGCGGCGAATCTCGGTCTTGAAGCCCTGCGCATCGACCGTGATGTCGTAGATTCCGACATCGACCAAGGGAAACGTAAAGTCACCGGTCGATCCGGAGACAACCTCGCGGCTGACCCGCGTGCTGACATTGGTGGCGGTAACCTTCGCGCCACCGATCACTGCGCCGGTAGCATCGGCCACCACGCCGAGAATTGTCGTTGATGTGGTCTGGGCCCTCACTCCCGGCGCCAGTCCCAGCATCAGCGTCAGAAGCAGGCCCACTGCAAGTGTGCTCCATTTCGTTGGCTCGTTCATCATAGATGCCTCCGTCATCGTCATCATGAATACGGTCTCCTTTTGTCTACACGCGATCACACGCATCCTTCCCATTTCCACGAGTTTTCGCACTTGTCGAGTCAAGACAGATTGAGCTGGAATGGCTGACAGAGTGCCTGAATCGCCGCGTGATGGAAGAGGAAACGGGCATTTTCACCACCGGCCCGTTCCCTCCTTGGCAATCTTGGAGAGACGGGCCAGTGGTGCAAAAACCGGGGTCACTTCTTCTTCGGCACCGGCACGACTGGAAGCACGATGTGCGAGGGTCGATCGGTCGAATGGAAGATCGTTTGGGCCGCGACCCGAACCTTTGCCGAGCGTGCAAACGGCTCGCCAGTATTCGGGTTGCGGTCGAATTGCGGGAAATGGCTGCTCGTCACATCGACCCGAATCCGGTGTCCGGGCAGAAAGACATTGGCTGTCCCGACGAGATCGACCTCAAACTCGTAGGCCTTGTTCGGGGTCAGCAACTCGGGCTTCGCGGTTCCCTGGCGGTAACGCGCCCGCAGAATCCCCTCGCAGACATTGATGGCGAAGCCATCCGGGCGAACATCGATCAGCTTGACGACCCAGTCCGTGTCTGGCCCATCGGTCGCGGCAAAGAGCTTCATCTTTACCGGACCGGCAATCGCCAGCGACTCCTTGAGGGGCTCGCTGGTGTAGACGAGGATGTCCTTGCGCCCAGCCAGGGGCCGTTGGTCCTTCGGCCCCGCCACCGTCGGCGTGCCGCAGCAGTTGTTTCCTCCCAGCGTCGGAACCGGATCATTCGGATCGTACCGATACTGATCGCTCGGTGCTCCGGTGGGTTGGGCGAGGCTGAGACGGCCATTGCCGGCCGGGGTGTTGGCGGCACCCCCGCTCGAGAGGTAGAAGGGGGTCTCCTTCGCTCCGGGGATTGGCCAGTCCTGTTCGTGTTGCCACTGGTTGACGCCCATGTAGAAGATCTCGACCGGCGGCAGATTCGCGAGATCGGTGCGCATCCCTTTGACGTGGTGATCGAACCAACGGAGTTCGGTCTCGAACTGGTTCCGGTTGTTGATCGGCCCAAAATCGACATCGCCAAACTTCTGACTCGGTCCATGGCCCCACGCGCCGATGATCATGCGAGATTCACGCCGCGCCTTCTCCGTGCCCCCGTACTTCTTCATCCCGACATAGCCGTTGATCGTGCCTTGCACGAAGATGTCGAACCATCCCCCACTGGTGAAGACGGGCACTTTGACGTTGGCAAACCGCTCCTCGTCGCTGATCGAGCGCCAGTATTGGTCGTAGTCTGGGTGGGAGAGCCAGTCCCGATAGTGTTGAACCACTCCACCAGCGCTCTCGAGGTCGCCGTCGATCAACGGCAGGTGATTGAGGATCGTCTCGTACTTCAACTCGGTTGGCGAGTAGGGCTCACTGTGCCAGTATTGTGGCAGCATGATCCGGTGTGGCATGCGCACCACTCCCCAACCATAGTTGAACGATAACCGGTAGGCCCCGCCAAGCGTGATCCAGTTGGCGTAGATATTGGTCGAAGCGACTGCTGGAAACATCGCGACGAGGCTGGGTGGGGTCAGGCTTCCGGCTCGCCACTGGACGTGGCCCAGGTAAGATCCACCCTGCGTCGCGACCTTGCCGTTCGACCAAGGCTGCTTTGCCGCCCACTCGATCGTGTCATACCCGTCCTCAGCCTCGGTCCGGAACGGCTCCCATTTTCCTTCACTCTCATAACGTCCGCGGGTATCCTGAATGAAGGTCGCGTACCCATTCTGCGCGAACTTCATCATGGTCTCGTGGACGCCGTCGCGCTGCACTCCATAAGGCGTTCGCACGATCAGGACTGGGTACTTCCCGTCCGCCCGGGGCCGGTAGAGATCTCCGTAGAGGGTCACTCCATCCCGCATGGGCACAGCCAAATGGCGCTCCAGTTTGATCGGCAACGGCCCCGCAGCATCGACCCGGCTGGCGAGGCGCTCGCCGCCAAAAATGAGAAACCCAAGGATCAACGCAAGCGCCAAGCCAAGGCCTATCCGTATCGCGACAATCATCTATTTCCCTCCACTAGTGATCTTCATTGACGCCACGGTCTCTGACCTCAGGGCGAAGATCGGATGTCAGTCCAAGGCGAAGGGAAGATTCCCCTCGCCCGCCTGGATCAGGCCAGGACTGAAGCTCTTCCGGCGTTCATTCCCGAGCCTGCATTCCTTTGTTCGAAGTTGGCACTGTGAGTATGAAAATCTGACGGATGCTAGTAAGGAGAAATTATCGGAGAAAGTCAAGAATTTGATGGTGTGGTGTTCAACTTTTTCCGCCGAGAATGGCGGTCCGGGCCCTCCTCTTGCTGGCCTTGGGAACTGATGGTTCGGTTTTGATCGACGGAGGGAACGTTCGCTCCGTTGGCGATTGCAACTGAGCCGTCGATCGCCGGGTTGATGTAGATTGAAGCAACTGAATGGCAGATCGGGGAGCGTCGCCGGGAGCGGGCTGACGGAGCTGTTTCAGATCAATGCCTTCCCTGTGCTGTCTTGACAAAGCCACTCCCGGCCTCAATAATGCGCCCCTTCAGGAAAGAGCGGAGCGAAGTGTTCTCCTCAAGGAACAACCGCCAGCCCAGACATTCCCTGCTCGAGCCGATCGCGGAGCGACCCCGGAACTCTCGTCCCGGACTCTCCCGTCTGATCGCCATGTGGGGCAGGGGAGAGCGGGCACGGGAGGGCCGGGACGGGTTCGTCGCCAAGCTCAGACGGTGCATCGGCGACGTTGGCAGGAGGGGCGCGGTGATGAGCAGTGATCAACTGGACAGGGCGGACGGGAAGCGGCCGGGAGGTGGGGAAGACCTCGAACTCCCCTTTCTCCGCAGCGGCAAGGTTCGCGATCTCTACGAGGTCGATTCGGACCACCTGCTGATGGTGGCGACCGACCGCCTCTCCGCCTTCGACTGTATTCTGCCCAACGCCATCCCGCGCAAAGGCGAGGTCTTGACCCAGCTCTCTGTCTTCTGGTTTCACCAACTGGCTGCGCTCGTCCCGAACCACTTGGTGACAGCCGATCTCGACCACTTCCCCCCCTCTCTGTTGCACCGCCTCTCAGCCGAGTCCCGCCGCTGGTTGACAGGACGTGCCATGCTCGTTCGGCGTGCTGAGGTTCTTCCCTTCGAGTGTGTCGTTCGAGGCTATCTCGCTGGCTCTGGCTGGAAAGAGTATCGTGAAACGGGTGCTGTCTGCGGACACGTCCTCCCCGCGGGCTTGTCGGAAGCAGCCCAGCTCCCCGCACCGATCTTCACCCCGGCGACCAAGGCGGAATCGGGTCACGACATCAATGTCTCCGTGGCGACGATGGCGGCCCAACTCGGCACTGATCTGACCCACTCTCTTGAGCAGACCAGCTTGGCCCTCTACCGACAGGCTGCCGCCTACGCCACCGAACGTGGCATCATCATCGCCGATACCAAGTTCGAGTTCGGTCTGCGCGACGGTCGGATCATCCTCATTGACGAGGCCCTGACCCCCGACTCTTCCCGTTTCTGGCCCGCTGATCGCTATCGCCCGGGTACTTCTCCCCCCTCTTTTGATAAGCAGTTCGTCCGGGATTACCTCGAAACCCTTGACTGGGATAAACAGCCGCCGGCTCCTCCCCTCCCAGACGACATCGTTGAGGCGACCAGCGCGCGTTACCTCGAAGCCTATCTTCTGCTCACGGGCAAGCCGTTGCCCAGCGTCGCGTTGTCCCAGTAATGCCTTCGGCCCTGCACGGTCCGTTCTCCTCCTCGATCCATTGACGGAGAACGCCGCGCCTCTCGGAGAGTCATCGATGAAGACCGATCTCGAACGCCTGATCCAACAGATGATCTCCCAGGGAATCCTCTTCGAGGAGGCGGTCCGCGAGTTCGAAAAGCAGTTCATCCTCCAGGTCCTTGCCCGCCACAACCAGAATCTCTCTCGCGCCGCCACTGAACTCGGGATCCATCGCAATACCCTCAGCAAGCGACTTGCCGGCTATTCCCCCTCCCTCCCCTCCTCAACTGCCCAGGCAGATTGACACCCTCCCCATTTCTCGATTTGACAACCAGCGATCCGATTTTTATACTTGGCACTCCTTTGCCTGGAGTGCTAATAGCGACTGCTAAAGAGCGCGGGAGCTGAGCAGGCGGACGAAGGTCTGCGATGGGGCGAAGGGGGGATCGCCGGGTTTGAACCGGTTGAGCTTGTCCATTAACGGATTGAGACTGTTCGTTAAGAGGACAAGGCAAGCAATGGGAGAGAGATGGGATGGCGGGAGACCGGTCATCCCAAGTTCACAAGTGACACGAAAGGAGAATGGAAATTATGGCGTCGTCGATTCGACCCTTGAATGATCGGATTATTGTCAAGCGGATGGAGGAGCAGGAGCAGATGCGTGGAGGGCTCTACATCCCGGACACCGCCAAGGAGAAGCCGCAGGAAGGTGAGGTTCTGGCGGTTGGAAACGGCAAGTTGCTCGACAACGGCACGCGGACAACGATCGACCTCAAGCCGGGGGATCGGGTCCTCTTCGGCAAGTATTCCGGGACAGAGGTCAAGCTGGATGGCGAAGAGCTGTTGATCCTTCGCGAGGATGACGTGCTGGGTGTCATCGAGGGGACGGCCAAGGGCAAGGGCGCCAAGTAGTCGCCCGGGCCGGGCCGCGGCTCGGACCTTTCGCCCTTGAAGAGAGTCAGAAGATCGATCGGCAGGCAGTGGATTCGAAGCTGGCAGGAGATTGTTCGAGGTCGGGATGAGAATCCTACCGCCGGATCGGGAAGTGGCAAGAACTGGGGAACAGTTCAATCGCAGGAGGAAGAAGAGAAATATGGCAAAGCAGGTGATTCACGGCGAGGATTCCCGGCAGGCGATTCTGCGGGGAGTCAACCAGTTGGCGGATGCGGTCGCGATCACGCTGGGTCCCAAGGGACGCAACGTTGTCATCGACAAGAAGTTTGGCTCCCCGACCATCACCAAGGACGGGGTGACGGTCGCCAAGGAGATTGAGCTCAAGGACTCGCTCGAGAACATGGGCGCGCAGATGGTCCGCGAGGTAGCCTCGAAGACCTCCGATGTGGCCGGTGACGGAACGACGACGGCGACGGTCCTCGCCCGGGCGATCTTCAAGGAGGGAGTCAAGACGGTGGCGGCAGGAGCCAACCCGATGGCGCTCAAGCGCGGGATCGAGAAGGCGGTCGAGCGGGCCGTCGCTGCGATCCAGGAGATGGCCAAGCCGGTCAAGGGCGATGCGATCGCCCAGGTCGGGACCGTCTCGGCCAATGGCGACACGACGATCGGCGGCATCATCGCCGAAGCGATGAAGAAGGTCGGCAAGGACGGCGTCATCACCGTCGAGGAGTCGAAGTCGCTCGACACCCTGCTTGAGGTGGTCGAGGGAATGCAGTTCGACAGGGGCTACCTCTCGCCCTACTTCGTGACCGATGCAGAGCGGATGGAAGCCTCCCTCGAGAACGCGATGATCCTTCTCAACGAGAAGAAGATCAGCTCGATGAAGGATCTCCTCCCGTTGCTTGAGCAGGTCGCCAAGATGGGCAAGCCGCTCCTCATCATTGCCGAGGACGTCGAGGGCGAGGCGCTGGCCACCCTGGTGGTCAACCGTCTGCGTGGGACGCTCCAGGTCTGTGCCGTCAAGGCTCCTGGCTTCGGTGATCGCCGCAAAGCGATGCTCGAGGACATTGCCATCCTCACCGGTGGTCGCGTCATTAGCGAGGACCTCGGGATCAAGCTCGAGAACGTCAAGCTGGAGGACCTTGGCCGGGCCAAGAAGTTGACGATCGACAAGGATAATACGACGATCGTTGAGGGTGCTGGCAAGCAGGCGGACATCCAGGGTCGTGTCGCGACCATCCGTCGTCAGATCGAGGAGACGACCTCCGACTACGATCGCGAGAAGCTCCAGGAGCGGCTGGCGAAGCTCGTCGGCGGAGTTGCGGTGATCAAGGTTGGTGCTGCCACCGAGACTGAACTCAAGGAGAAGAAGGCCCGCGTCGAGGACGCGATGCATGCGACGCGTGCCGCCGTCGAAGAGGGAATCGTTCCCGGTGGGGGCGTGACCCTCGTTCGGGCGGCGAAGGCCCTCGAAGGTCTCAAGCTGGAGGATGAGGACGAGGCGATTGGCGTCAACATCGTCCGCCGCGCTCTCGAAGAGCCCCTTCGCAAGATCGCCGAGAATGCCGGTCGCGAAGGCGCCGTCATCGTTGAGCGCGTCAAGGCGGAGAAGGCCGAGAACGTCGGCTTCAACGCCGAGACCGAGCAGTTCGAGGACCTCGTCAAGGCGGGCGTCATCGATCCCGCCAAGGTCTCCCGCACTGCCCTGCAGAACGCGGCGTCGATCGCGGCGCTCATGCTGACCACCGAGGCCCTCATCTCCGAGATTCCAGAGGAGAAGAAGGCGCCGGCCATGCCGCCGGGCGGCGGGGGAATGGGTGAGTTCTAATCACCCTCTCTCTTCTTGAGAGAGAACCTCCTGGTTGACTGAAAGAGGCCGTTTGATGCCATCGGTACTGGTGTCGAACGGCCTCTTTGTCGATTCTCCTGGGTGGCGTTGTTGATTGGCGGGAAGTCGGCCTCCGTCACCTGCCCCTTGAAGCTGAGGGCAACTTAACTTGACCTTCCTGCTTCACTGTTCTACTCTTTCATACCTACCGCGACAGGAACTAAGCACCTATTTCATCGAAGTACGGATTCAATCACCGTGCAAGCAACCCGAGAATGGACACACAGGACGGCCTTGGAGGCCCCTTGTGCTCAGGAAAGATTCCGGGATTTGATTCCTCCGAATCGAGGGGATGGAGGCTTTCCCTCACCGTTAGTGGGGATGGCCATATCGGTTCGTGAGAATGGACTGGACAGGAGAAGAGAGTTGACTGACGTCCTGGCGATTGTCACCCGTGACCGTACCAAAGGTCGGTACAGAGGTCGGCACAGAGGTCGGCAAGGCCAAGGAAGCTTGCTGGAATGGCAAAAGCGCACGCTCGTACCCTGATTGGGGAGAGTCGTGTCGGGAAGGGGAGAGAAGCGGCTGGTCTGGTCAGCTTTCCAGGGGGACCTGGGGAGTGGGCCTCGTTACCAGCCGATCGATCGACAACAGTTCCTTGCCTTTGTACAGACAGTGCAGGCGGGCTTCGACGCATCGGTCCGGTTTCCCGCGCGCTACCCGGCGTGCCTGGAACTGGAGGAAGAACAATTTTTCAAGTGAGGCAAAATTCTATGGGGAAGCAAACGATCATTCGTGGGACGGTGGCGGCACTCTCGTTGTCGCTGCTGATGATTGCTGGGGCCCGGCAAGTGCTTGGGCAGGCCCAGGGAAGTACGGGCCAGATCTCGGGTGTGGTACGGGATTCGACGGGAGCCGCGGTTGCCGGAGCGGCGGTGCGGATTGCCAGCACCCAGACCGGGCTTGAATCGAGCACCACCTCGAACGAGAGCGGGATCTACCGTTTCGTGCTGGTTCCGTCCGGGACCTACCTCCTGACGACGGAGGCGAGCGGGTTCGCCAAACGGGAAGTGGCCAATGTCCAGGTCAAGGTCGGGCAGGTCACTGAAATCAACTTGACCCTCGGAGTCGGGGCTGTCTCGGAGACGATCACGGTGACCGCCGACGCCATCCAGACGACGGTCTCGCAGCCGGATGCCCTGATCAACGAGGCCTCGATCGCCAACCTGCCGATCAATGGCCGCCGATTTCAGGACTTCGTCACGCTGACGCCGACCGCCCAGGTCGACCCACAGCGTGGCCAGATCTCGCTCTCCGGTCAGCGCGGCATCAACTCGAACATCAACGTCGACGGGATGGACTACAACCAGCCGTTCTTTGGCGGTGTCCGCGGTGGCGAGCGCTCGAACAGCGCCTTCACCATCCCGCAGGAGTCGATCAAGGAGTTCCAGGTGGTCGCGTCGGGTTACTCCGCCGAGTTTGGCCGGTCGACGGGAGGCTTGGTGACCGCGGTGACCAAGTCGGGGACCAACGAGACGCGTGGGACCGCTTTCTACCTCCTTCGCCCGCAGGACCTCTCCCGCAAGAATGCCTACTATGAGGCGCTCCAGCGCAATTTGGGCCGGACCGTTAACGTCGCGCCGACCCAGCAGCAGTTCGGCGGCTCGATCGGTGGACCGATCAAGAAGGACAAGGCCTTCTTCTTCGGCTCCTACGAGCAGCAGAAGTTCACCAATCCCCGCTTCGTCTTCTTCGACCTCTTGCAGAATGTCACCGCGACCGATGTGACGCGCGAGGCCTTCAACTACTACAACTCTTTGCAGACCCCTTTCGATCAGACGAACGACGCGATCGCCTATCTCGCCCGCTTCGACTACAACTTCAGCGAGGCCAACCGGCTCAATCTGCGCTACAACCAGAGCTGGAACAGGGCGCTCAACGCCAACTCGACGGGCAATCAGCTCTTCCCGAACACGGTCAGTGCCTTGAGCAATAACGGTACGGAGCAGAACCGCAACTACTCGATCGTCGGACAATTGACCAGCTTCCTCAAGCCAAACCTCGTCAACGAGTTGCGGGCGCAGTATTCACGTGAGGTTCGTCCTCGCTTGGCCAATACGGAGGCGCCCAACGTCACCAACGCGATTGGACGCTTTGGTACGGTCAACTTCCTCCCGACGACCCAGTTCGATTGGCGCGTGCAGATCTTCAACAATCTGACCCTGATCAAGGGGAACCACAGCTTCAAGTTCGGGGCCGAGGTCAACCACGTCTTTGCGGACCAGACCTTCGCCTTCAACCAGTTCGGGGTCTTCAACATCCAGGGAACGAACCCCAACACGATCATGGATATCCTCTCGTACACGCCGTCGATCACGACGGGAGTGGTCAACCGCTTCGATTCGACCGACGTGACCTACCTGCGTCAGCTCGGGAATGGTCGACTCGATCTGACAGTTAACGAGTACGCGCTCTATGCCCAGGACTCGTGGCGTGTCCGCCCCAACCTGACAATCAACTACGGGGTGCGCTGGGAGGGGCAGTACAACCCGGCCCCAGAGGCGACCAACCGGACGCTGGTCGATAAGGTTCGCGGGTTCCGGTTCCCTTCCGGCCACACGGTCGATCCGACGACGATTCCGGATGTGACCGACCAGTTGGGACCCCGTCTGGGCCTCGCTTGGGATCCGACGGGCAGCGGCAAGACGGTCGTCCGTGCTTTCAGCGGCATCTACTATGCGCGGACTCCGATGCTCCTGTTGGCCGCTCCACTCAACAATTTCCGGGAGATCCCGGGCGATCTGTCGGTGCAGCTTCCCTTCCGGGTTCCCGCGGGCAATCCGAACAATACCATCTACAAGCAGCTCCGGTTGATCGGGATCGACCTCAACAACTTCACGCTCGACAAACTCCCGATCCTCACTCCGCAGCAGGTCCAGTCGATCGCGGGTGCCCTGGGATTGGCCAACTTCGATCCCTTCACCGGGGCGCAGCCGATCACCTGGGCCGATGAGTACAAGAACCCCAAGTCCTACCAGTGGGGTGGCGGCATCGAGCGTGAGATCGCACGTGGCCTCAATGTCGGTGTCGACTACAGCCAGGTCAATACGATCTATCTGCAGCGCAACCGGAACCTCAATCTTCCGGCGCCGACTATCTTGGCGGGAGATCCGGCCCTTCGTCCGTTCTTTGGGTTGCGGGGAGCAGCGGGACGGCCGGCGATCGACCGCCCGATTCCCAGCCTCGGCAGCATGCAGGTCCGGGAGTCGACGGGCCGTTCCGTCTACCAAGCCTTGGTTCTGCGAGCCAACTACCGCAGCAAGTACGCCCAGTTCAACGCCTTCTATACCCTCTCGCGGTCGCTCTCGGATGATGACAACGAGCGGGATGCGGGAGGAATTGCCTTCGAGAATGCCTACAATCTCGCACCCGAGTTCAGCTTCTCGCGGCTCGATCGTCGGCATCAGTTCGTCGCCAACACGGTGGTCTTCCTTCCGCTCGGCTTCGAGGCATCGAGTGCGATCCGGCTGCGCTCGGGGCTCCCGATCGATGCCTCGGTCGGGTCGGACTTCAACGAGGATATCGGTGGACCGGACCGGCCGTACTCGGCGCCCGGTGTGCCTTTCGTCCGCAATGGGTTCCGCAACCTCGCGACCTATGAGGTTGATATGCGCCTCCAGAAGGGGATCTCTCTCGGCGATTCGCGTCGCTTGACCTTCTCGGCCGAGTTCTTCAACCTCTTCAACATGGAGAACATCCAGCTCTCCGGGGCCCAGGTGACCAACTACTGTGCGGCGCCGGTTCCGCGGGACTGCGGGTTCGCCGCTCCGACCAACCGGAACTTCCTCCGTGTCAAGGACGTCAACGGCAACTACCTGCTCAACAACAATCCGGGAGCTCCCTTCCAGATGCAGTTGGGGGCACGGTTGCAGTTCTAGTCTGCGATCCCGGAATGATGGGATCTTCCCCGCAGTGGGAAGGGAACGACAACACAAGGGCCTGGGAGATCGACAGTGTCTCCCGGGTCTTTGTGTTTTTTGCCAAAGAAAAGATGTCCAGAGGGAGAGGTGATACCTCACGCGAAGGCGCGAAGACGCAAAGAGAAGAGGGGATCTGCAGAAAGAGATCAACGGGCGTCCCAGAGAAACGCAGATTCACGAAGAGGAGAACGATTGTGGATCGCCTGCTCCTCAGCTAGAATCTGCGCCCTCTGTGGATCAGTTTCTTTGGTCCACTCCAGCGAATGCTAGGCGGTGAGGAGGGCGAGGATCTCCTGGCTGTGGCCGTCCGGTTTGACCTTCGGGAAGACGTGAGCAATGCGGCCCTCTTCGTCGATGACATAGGTGATCCGGGCCACCCCCCAGTACTTCTTGCCGTACATGCTCTTCTCGACCCAGGCACCGTACTTTTCGATCATCGTGTGGTCAGGATCAGAGAGGAGCGGGAAGGGGAGGGAGTGCTTCTCGGTAAATTTTTGATGGGAGGCGACATCATCGGCGCTGACACCGATGACCTCGATGCCGTGTTGCTGCAGCAGGGAGTAGTCGTCCCGAAAACCGCAGGCCTCGGTGGTACAACCAGGGGTCAGGTCTTTGGGGTAGAAATAAAGGACCACCTTCTTTCCCTTGAAATCGGAGAGCTTGACGGTCTTGCCGGCGGCACTCTTGAGGCTGAAGGCCGGGGCCTTGCCGCCGACGGGAAGGAAGGAACTCGTCTCACTGGCGGAGGTCGCTTTTTTGGCTGGCATGGAGGGTCTCCTTTCGATCTGGGACATCACTTGTCGATTATCGACGGGGAAATTGGTCCGGGTTGTCGGTGAAGAGGGCGTCGACTCCCAACGTATAGAGAAAGTGCTCCATCTCGGCGCGGACAGAGGGGTAAGTGCCGATGGAGGCCGAGCGGAAGGTGTAGGGGGTGACGGTCAGTCCCGCTTGGTGAGCACGGGAGACGACGGCGGGATCGTTCTCGATGAGCCGCTTGGCGGGGCCGATGCCGTTGGCAAAGTGGGTGATGCGGGCCAGCCCATCCTTCTGGAGCCACTCCCCTTGGGGATCGCTGTTGAGCAGAAAGACGAGGGGCAGCTGGCAGTTCAGGTCATTCCGGAGAATCTGCAGGCTCTTGGCGCTGAACGATTGGATGATGACCGGGGTTGCCGGATCGGCCCCCGGCTGGTCGAGCTGATTGCGGCGCAGGACCTCCATGACCAGCCGCTCCATCGAGAAGCCACGGGCCCCGTAGGCTTCCGGCGCTTTCGTCTCCGGGTAGAGCCCCGCCTTCCCACGGACGAGGTCGATCGCCTCCTGCCAAGTGGGAACCCGGGCCCCCGCGAAATCGGCGTGGAACCATCTGCCCGCGTCCAATCGCCGAATCTCGTCGAGGGTAAAGTCGGCGACATACCATCGGCGTCGGGAGCCCTCTTCCCGGAAGCGGTCTGGGAAGACCGTTGCGACATCGGTGGTCCGTTCGAGTGTCTCGTCGTGGAGGCAGACGAGCTGCCCGTCGCGTGTGATCTGGAGATCCTGCTCGACATAGTCGGCTCCCTGATCGAGGGCCAACTGATAGGCGGCAAGGGTATGTTCGGGCGCGTAGGCGGACGCTCCCCGGTGGGCCACCAGCATCTTTTGGGTCACTCTTCGTTGGTCGGAAGGACCTGTCTGTCCGGTGCGCATTCTTTGTCCTTTCTCGACCTGATGTTGGAGGGTCCAGAGGAGCCCCCCGAGGAGTCCTCCCAAAAGCAGTCCGATGGCCAGCATTTGACGACCTCGCTGTCGGTTTGCTGGTAAGTTGTTTCCAGCCATGGTCTCCCTCCATCCGGGTGTCTGATTGTTCTCTGACCTTCACCCATCTCCAGCCATTTCCTCTCATTGATTCCCAACTACTTGAGTAACCCAGAGATGAGCCGACCATTTTGTGCCGCCAATCGTTGCTTCGACTCTCGACTGGATGATACATCGACCACCGCCTGCAGCAAAAAACTTTTTCCCCTTGGGAGCGCTGAGGGAGATCGATCTGTTCCGTGATATCGTACGAATTTGCCTGTCTTCCTGGTAGCAGAAGGGTTAGCGCAGTGAGAGCAAGGGGTTCGGGAGACGGACTAGAAAGGGCAGGAGGGGGAATGGGACGAGTCGACGAGACAGCGCCGGTGAAGGAAGGGGAGTCAGCGAGCGGGTTGGTGGTCCGGCTGGCGGGCATTGAACCGCCGGTGACGAAGATCTTCGATCAAGAGGTGATCACCATCGGCACCGCCGCCGATTGTGACCTCCGCATCGACTCGCCACCGGGGGCGCTTCCGCTTGACACGACGATCATCACGCTCCGGCGTCGGGAGGGGGCCGATCCTACCTACCGAATCACCACGGTCGAGGCCATGGCCGGGATGACGCGGGATGGGGAATCGATCGCCATCGGGGAGGCGGTTCACGATGGGGACACCTACTTTTTTGGTGCCACGGGGATCCGCGTCCGCTTCTTCTTTTTGAGTGCTCCGGAGACGATCACTGAATCGCTCATGCGCGGCAATCTCGTCCTCGCCTCAGCGCGCTCCGAGAGGCCTGCCCTCCGCGAATCGCGGCGCAAGCGGGTCGTGCCACGGACCGATGTTGCCATCGTCTTTGTCAAGCAGCTCCTTCGGGAACTGGTCGCCGAGATTCCCCGTCGGGTTCTTTACGCGATCGTCGGAGTCGCGGCCTTTCTTCTCATCACCTTTCTCTACTTCAACACCTTCAGTTTGCTGGTGACCCGCAGCAACAACAAGGCGATCAGCGAGATCAAGGATACGCTTGGTGAGACCCGCCAAGAGATCGACAAGATCCGTGCTGAACTCCAGCAGGCGCGGGAAGAGTCCGCCATCATGCGGTCCTCGCTCTCCCTGCCCGAAACGGTCGTCCGGAATTATGGTCCTGGCGTCTGTCTGATCTATGGCACCTACTTCTTCGTCGACCCCAGAGTCGGCCGCGAGGTCCGTTTCCGCGAAGGCGGCAGCGGAGACAACCCGATCGGTCCCAATGGAGAGGTCCTGCTCACCGCCGAAGGCAATGGCCGCTCCTATGAGATCGAGTTCATCGGGACCGGGTTTGTCGTCGAGAAGGGGCTCATCCTCACCAACCGCCACGTCGTCCACGCCTGGGAGGAGGACGATCTGACCAGCCTCATTCGGATGCGCGGGTATCGTCCCCGTTTGCGGGAGGTCTTCGCCTACTTCCCGCAGGTACGGGAGCCCTTTCCGTTGCGTGTCGTCGAGGTGATGCAGGATCAGGATGTCGCCCTCTGCAGTTTTGAGCCGAAGGGAGAGCCGATTCTGCCGGTCCTGCCCCTGGAAGAAGATCTCGATCGGGTCATCAGCGGCCAGCAGATGGTGCTGATCGGCTATCCCGCCGGGTTGGAAGGCTTGGTGGCCCGCTTTACCGACCGCGGCCGAACCGCAACACGCAATTTTGGCAACCTCTCGTTTCGGATGCAGCTCAACGAATTGGCCACCAACGGGCGGATCCGTCCACAGGCGACGCAGGGCTATATCAGCGACGTCGCCCCGCAGTTGACCTACGATGCACGGACGGATGAAGGTGGATCGGGGGGGCCGGTCTTTGGGAGCAGCGGTCGGGTCATCGGCATCAACCAAGCCATCCTCTTCAACTCGCAGGCCTCAACTACCTTTGGCGTCCCGATCCGCTATGGCTTGGAGCTTCTCCGCAAGCACTCTGCCAAGGCGATGGGGGGAGGGAAGGGGCTCAATCCTGCCGGGTAGGCAGACGCTTCCAGTGGCGAACCCGCCGCACCATCGCCGGTCGGAGGCTTCGCCAGTCGACTCGACGCAGCAGATCGAACGGTCGACGCAGGTAGTGCCAGCGGGAGACGGCTGGTCGGGATGGGTCGGTCGGTTCTGTACGCCCATAGAGCTGGTGGAGATGCTCCCACGACGGAGCTAGAAAGCCTGCCAGCGCCTGGATCTTCCTCCGGGGGTGCCGCGCCAAGTCAAAGTACTCGAAGAAGCGCGCCGCTTCGGCGAGCTGCTCGTGGGAGGGCAGCATGGCCGTCTCGAAGAGCAAGGCAAGGTCCGGGTGCGCGGCGTCGACCTCGAGGGCTTCGAGATTGGCTACCTCGAGATGGTGGACGGCCTGTTCGGCCAGGGGGACGATGCCCGGGAAGCCCAGTTGTGCGGCGAGCCGGCGGGCTTGGTCGAAGCTTTCTGGAGCTTTGCGGGCAAGGAAGAAGAGGTCGGCGAGCGTCCGCAGAATGAGATGGCCGCTCTGCAGATCGACCATGCTGTGGTGGATCAGGTGCAGGGCGAGGTCCCCAGGTGAGGGGAGGGGCAGGAAGCCCGCGCCGATCGAGCGCGCGCGTCCCCACAACTCTGGGAATCCAACCTCTGCCTCGCTCGCGACGACTTGGAAGGCCCGGTGGTGCAGCTCGACGACAATTCCGGAGCGGCCCCGCCGGGGCCAGAGATGGTTGCGTTGATTGGGAAGTCGCTGACTGTCGCGGACTTTACGCTGCCCGGGCAGGGGGCGATACTCATACCGGGCGAGGAGCGCATCGGCGGCCTGCACATCCTCCGGGGCGACGAGGAGGTCGATGTCGACGGCTGGACGCAGCCCCGGTTGCGGGTAGTAACCGGCCAGCATCAGCGCGGCCCCCTTGAGTGGCAGGGACGGGATCCCTTGTGCCTGGAGCAAGCCGATCAGGTGGCGAACCTCGTGCAGGTAGGCCAACTCGCGGGCGGCCCACTCCTCCGCCTGGCTTCGCAGGTAGGTTCGCAGGTCGGAGGGCAAGCGTAAGGTCAGATCTCCTTGGTCCCCGTGCGCCTGTGTCAGGTTGAACCGGACGAGCGGAAGGACCTGTAGGTGGCTCCCACGGCTGCGCACCACCTCCCAATCGATCGTCGTCGCCCGTTCGGTCAGCAGACGACGCAAGCGGTGGCTGCTGGCCGTGGTTGGAAGCAGGCCGCTCAAAAGAAATTTTTCAGCAGTCGTCCAGCTCACATGCCTCCTTCTGGCGCCGAGTTACATTTGGTTCGTCAAGCCCCTAGTATGACGGGAGTGCCCCTGCTTTGTCGACTCCCCTCGGGAGAGGCAAAGAATGGGGGGCAGGGTAGGCTTCGGACTGCGCTGTGAAAAAGAGGGACCTCCAGGAGGTGAGAGGGAAAAGTCTTACGCGAAGTCGCGAAGGGGACGGAGCATGAAGACTCTGGGAAGAGGGAGAGAGTCCGTGATGAAATGGTCACGTCGGAGGTTGATTGATGGTGGTGTGCTCGGGGCTTCACTGGTTGGGTTAGGCGACGCCGTCTATCTGACGGTCCAGCACCTCACCGGGCAGAGCGTGCGTTGCACGATCGTCAAGGGTTGCTCGGCGGTGTTGTCCAGTCGGTACGCCGCGATCGGAGGGGTTCCAACCGCGGCATACGGGGCGATTGCTTATTTCCTCGTCTTCAGTCTGGCGATCCTGATTCTCTTTGCGGACGCGAAAGAGGGCCGCCGCTGGCGCCTTCTCTTGTGTCTGCAGGCTGGGCTCATGGGGGCAGCGACCCTCTGGTTCCTCTACCTGCAGGCGTTTGTGTTGCGGGCCTACTGCTCTTTCTGCCTGCTCTCGGCCAGTGCTACCCTGCTGATCGTGCTGCTCTCGCTCCTCGGATGGAGGGCCGTGGCGGACGAGGCAGGAGCTCCAGGGAGTCGCGACTAGCGGGGCAGCAATCGACGATCGATCTCCCGTCGCAGTTGATCCAGGCTGTAGCTTTCAAAAGGGAGCATCTCGCCGTTGATCAGGAGGGTCGGGGTTCCCGTCACATTCCGACTCGTGCCCTCCCGCTGATCGGCACTGACGACAGCGAATGCACGAGGGCTCTGCATATCGTTGAGAAACCGCGGAACGTCCAACCCAGCCTGCCGTGCATACTGGGTGACCTGCGGAACGATGTCAGGCAGTCCGCTCCAAGTCGACTGGTTCTGATAGAGCAGATTGTGCATCTCCCAGAAACTGCCCTGGAAGCTGGCGGCCACGGCGGCGAGTGCGGCCGGTTGCGCGTTCGGGTGAATCTGGATCAGCGGGAAGTGGCGATAGACGAAGCGCAGCCGTTCCCCGAACTCCTTCTTGAGGATGGTCAGCTCAGGATGGAGCTGACCGCACGGCGGGCACTGGTAGTCCCCGAACTCTTCGAGGGTGACGACACTTCGTCTTTCGACAGGGCCTGGGGTCGCTGTTGGGCCAGGCAGCGGAGAGGCGGCCGATGGTGGCGTCTCCCCGGTTGTGGATGCCGACGAGGACTCTGACGGCGCGGCACTCTGATTGGAGGACTGTTGAGACGATTGATACAGCCAGACTCCTCCTCCAGCAGCAAGGAGCAGAACGCTCAGAATGATCATCAGCGGCAACCAGCGATTCATAGCATCAGAGTCCTTTCTCTTCTCGATCCTCTCTACTTTTCTAGTCTTCTCTTCTCTACTCTTCACTACTCTTCTCTTCGGGGGCGGTATCTCAATGGCGCTGGCCAAGCCGGCGCAGTTGGCCCGGTGACAAGGCCCAACGCAAGCGGCCGGGGCCACGCGGCGGCAGACTTGTCACTTCGATCAGACAGAGGGTACCCCGCTTGAACTCGACGTTCAAGCTGCGGTGGCCAGTTAGCAGCCAGGAGGCCAACTCGGAAAGGTCTGGGAGGTGGCCAACGAGCAGGGCGCGCTCGAAGGAAGAGGCGGCGAGATCTGCGATGACGCGCGGAACGGCGCCGTCGTGTGGGAGAAACCCCTGGCCCGGGGCGAGCGCGTCAAGGGTTTTGACGCTCTCCTGCATCCCAAGGGTGGTCGCGACGATCTCCGCCGTCTCCTGACAGCGGAGCAGGGGGCTGGTCAAGATCAGGGTGAGCCTGGGATCGAGCCAGCGCACGCCCAGGGCCGCCTCTTGCATCTTTCTCCGCCCCACTTCGCTCAAAGGGCGGTCTTCATCCCGAAAGATTCCGTTTATGCCCAGATCAAGCGCAATTCCGTGGCGCATCAAAAAGAGCTCGATCAAGCGGTCCTCCCGTCAAACCCTCCGTTACGAGGGTCGTTTAGGTAGATCCTCTGTCCCGGCGTGTCTGCCATTCCTCTTCTTGTCCGATTCTTCCCCTCTTCTCAGCTTGGTAGCTCGCTGCTAAAGTAGTGTCGTTGATTTGGAAAGAGGGGTCAATGACGAGTCAAGAGTCGAACCAGGAGACAAGTCCGCCGGTGAGCCACGAACCGCAGCGCCCTCGGCTGGGAAGCAGACGATGGTGGCGGATCGGCGTCGCCGTGGCTGGAGTGGTCTCCCTCTCTCTGGTTGCTTGGTGGGCCCTGCGCCCCCCCCGTCAGGAGAGCCTTGCCCAGTCTGTTCCCAGTTCGGCGATGGGCTATCTCGAGGTCGAGTCCGGGACGGCGCTCCTTGGCCACTTGACGTCACTCAAGGCGTGGCCGCTTGTCTCGCCGAAAGGTAACAACCGGGAGTCGACCTGGTGGAATCGTCTGTGGCCCAATGGTGTAGTGGATTGGATGGTGAAGGCAACGGGGGAGACCGCCGATCTGCTGGAGGGGCGATGGGGGCTGGTCCTGATGGCGCTCGAGCTTCGCGGAGAGTTGGTTCGCCCACATTGGACTCTTCTCGCCGAGGCACCACGCCAGTGGGGAGTGGAGAGGGGGCCCCGGCTCCAACCATTGGTCGAGCAGATGTTGGGGGCGACCGAGGAACGGCGCGAACGGTACGGCGGTGTTGAGATCGTCAGTTATCACCCACGGGAATCCATAAAAACCGCAGAGACCGGAGAGATTGGCCTCTATATTGCCCGGGCAGAAGGGTACTGGATGGTCAGCAACCAGTCCGCAGCCCTGCGCGCCTGCCTCGATGCCCACCTCGGCCGAGTTCCCAATCTGGCCGGAGAATTCTACTGGCGTCAGGCACGTCAACGGATCGTCACGACGTCCTCTGCTTCTCCATCTCTTTATGGATATGTCACCGCCGATGGAGGCACCCGGCTGCTCCGTTCGGGAGCACATCTCGTGCTCTCCCCAATGGAGAGCACGCAATCAGTCGGGGAAACGGGTCGACTGGTTGGCGCGCTGGGAGAGGCAGTGACCGCCATCGCTCCCCGCCTCTTCCACGGGATCGCCTTCGCCGAGGCCCATCTGGAGGGGCGGGCTCGTACACAAACGCTGGTCCAGCTCAACCAGGATCTGATCGACCAGATTGCGCCGTCGCTGCGACTTGGCGACGAGCCTGCCCGCCAACTGGCGCTGGTTCCCGCCGACGCAATCGACTGGACCGTCTTTCGGGTCGCTGATCCGCTCGGCACCCTCCAGTCGGTCGAGGCTGCGCTCTCGGCGCGCCTTGGGTTGGCTGAGAGCTTCCTCCTCCACCAGGCAGTCCTCGGCGTCCGGCGGACGCTGCTTGATCGCCAATCTCCCCCTGTACCAGCGACGTCGATCGGGGATGGACTGGTCGCCGTGACGCTCGGTGCAACGCCGGAGGAGCGGGTCTGGTTGATGTCGACGCGCGGCGGGACTTCCGCATTGAACGTACCATCTCCAGACGGGCCTCAACAAAAGGGAGTCCGTGAGGTTGAAGAGCTGGCGCGAGGGAGGCTCGTCCTGCCCGAGGCGGCAGGAGATCCGGCGACCCTCCTCCTTGACGATCTGCTGCTGCGGGGGGGCCCGACAGTTCTGCGTGGTTGGGTCGATCGGCGGAACTCGGCGGGGTCGATCCTGGCGACGCCAGCCTGGAGGGAGACCCCTGTCCTCGCCGATCCCCTCCCGTCATCGCCCTTTCTGGTGCGCCACTACTTCCGCGAAGACGAGGAGCGCGAACGGCTCCGAGCAATCCTCGAGCAGCTCGTCAACGGCACAAAACCGTTGGAAGGGATGACCTCCACCGGTGCCGTGCGGACTCCTTTGCCCTGGGCGGTGCGCGGCACCGCCCTGCTGACCGATGGGCTCCTCGTCGAGACCCATTCTTCCTTCGGTACTTTTCCGCTCATCGCTGAAATGGGCAAGACCCTTTCCGAGGCGGTCGCGACCGGTCCAGCAGGAGGGTCATCACGACCATGAAACAGCCACCTTCTCCATCCCCCGTCAGGAGTCGGGTTCGCGGTGAGGACCGGATTCTGCTCGAAGCCGAGGGGCTCACCAAGGCCTACCGCTTGGCTGAGACGGAGATTCCTATTCTGGAGGACCTCTCACTGACGATCCGGTCTGGAGAGATGGTTGCGATCGTTGGGGCTTCCGGGGCGGGGAAGTCGACCCTCCTTCATCTGCTCGGCGGGCTCGACCGACCGACCGCCGGAAGCGTCCGGATCGACGGGTTTGACATCACAAAAACCTCTGAGCTAGACTTATCGACGTTCCGCAATCGGCAGATCGGGTTCGTGTTTCAATTTCACCACCTCCTTCCTGAATTTACCGCGCTTGAGAACGTGATGATGCCGCTGCTGATCGGCGGGCTCGGGCGTCGGGAGGCACGTGTGCGGGCTGGGGACTTGATCGCCCGGGTGGGGTTGGCTGGTCGGGCTGCTCACCGTCCGGGGGCCCTCTCGGGCGGTGAGCAGCAGCGGGTGGCCTTGGCGCGAGCGCTCGTCGCGGCACCGTGTCTCCTCCTCGCGGACGAGCCGACCGGGAACCTTGATCACCGGACGGGGGCAGATATCTTACAACTGCTCCTCGAATTGCGCCGGGAGGAGCGATTGACAGCCATCCTGGTGACCCATAACGAAGACTTGGCTGCCGCCTGTGACCGGGTCCTCCTGCTGGCGGATCGGCGGTTGGTGGACTCCTCCTCCAGCTGAAGTCTCCATGGCGCGTTCGCTCCGTTGCGCGAGGGAACCGCTCATCGCCTCAGTGGCAAACGAAATCGGGAGTGGAGAAGCGCAGATGTTCGAGCGATACACAGAGAAAGCCCGGCGGGTCATCTTCTTTGCCCGCTACGAAGCGAGTCAGTTTGGTGCTTCGCAGATCGAGGCCGAACACATCCTCTTGGGGCTGATCCGGGAGGACAAGAGCCTGACGAATCGGTTTCTCCACCGGGCCCAAGTCAACATCGACGCCATCCGCAAGGAGATCGAGGGGCGGACAGTCCTGCGGGATCGTGTCTCAAGCACGATCGATCTGCCACTCTCGGGCGAGGCCAAGCGAGTCCTCGCCTTTTCCGCCGAGGAGTCGACCCGGCTTGGCCATCGTCACATTGGGACCGAACATCTCTTGCTCGGGCTCTTGCGCGAGGAGAACTCGATCGCGGCGGAGATTCTCTACGAGCGGGGCATTCGCCTCTCCGATATTCGCCAGGAGCTGATGCGCCAATCGTCGCACGAACGGACCAGCCCGCGGCGTGAGACGCCGAATCTGGCCGAGTTCAGCCGGGATCTGACCGAGGCGGCCCTCGAAGGAAAGCTCGATCCATTGGTCGGGCGCGAGGAAGAGATCGACCGGGTCATGCAGATCCTCTGCCGCCGGACCAAGAACAATCCTGTCCTGATCGGCGAGCCTGGCGTCGGCAAAACCGCGATCGTCGAGGGGTTGGCCTGCCGAATCGTCGCCGGGGAGGTTCCCGTCTTCCTCGCCGAAAAGCGAATTCTCGCCCTCGACCTGGGGCTGGTCGTTGCCGGGACCAAGTACCGCGGGCAGTTCGAGGAGCGCATGAAGACGATCATGCGCGAATTGGCCGAGAACCCCCAGTACATTGTCTTCATCGATGAGCTGCATACTCTCGTCGGGGCCGGATCGGCCGAGGGGAGTCTCGATGCTGCCAACATCCTCAAGCCGGCTCTCTCCCGGGGGGATCTGCAGTGCATCGGTGCGAGTACCCCTGCCGAATTTCGCAAGACCGTCGAGAAAGACCGCTCGCTGGAGCGCCGGTTCCAGGCCGTGCGGGTCGCCGCTCCGAGCGAAGAGGAGGCGATCCTCATCCTCGAAGGCATTCGGGAGCGCTACGAGACCTTCCATCAAGTCCGCTACGCCAACGAAGCGATCGAAGCTGCCGTCTACCAGTCAAGCCGCTACCTCCCCGATCGCTTCCTCCCCGATAAGGCGATCGATGTCCTCGACGAGGCGGGCGCACACGTCAAACTTCGCCTGCACAAAGAGCAGCCCCCCCGTCGTCGACCCGCTCGCGAAGAGACCCGCCTTCCTGAGGAGCGAGGTTCGGCGTGGTACGCCTCCCCGACTGGAGAGGCGTCGAGGTATGAGTTGGATCGCGCACTGCCATTTCCGGACGAGACCGATCTTACCCTGGTGGTCAAGCAGGATGTCGATCAGGTGATTGCCCGTTGGACAGGAATCCCTGTCACGGCCCTTTGCGAAGAGGAGTCCGCCCGTCTTCTGCGCATCGAAGAAGATCTGCGGCAGCGCATTGTGCGCCAAGAGGCGGCCATCTCCGCGCTTGCGCGGGCCATTCGCCGCTCGCGGGCGGGCCTGCGGACCGTGCAGCGCCCTGTTGGCTCCTTCCTCTTCCTCGGGCCGACAGGGGTCGGCAAGACGGAGGTTGCCCGCTCCCTTGCCACCCTCCTCTTCGGCTCTGAGCGCTCTTTGATTCGATTCGATATGTCTGAATTCACGGAGAAGCACTCGGTCTCGAAGCTGATCGGCTCCCCGCCGGGCTATGTCGGCTACGAGGAAGGCGGCCAATTGACCGAGCGGGTGCGTCGCAACCCCTACGCAGTCGTTCTGCTCGACGAGATCGAAAAGGCCCATCCGGACATCTTCAACCTTCTCTTGCAGGTCTTCGAGGACGGAACCCTCACCGATGCCCTCGGGAATACCGCCGATTTTCGCCACGCGATCATCATCATGACCTCCAATATCGGCGCCAGGTTTATTCAACAAGGGCAGAGAGGTGGTCCACTCGGCTTTCAATCGTCCAGGCAGGAGGCGCTGCAGTGGTCTGGCGATCGTGTGCGGATGGCGGTTCAAGAGACCTTCAATCCGGAATTCATCAACCGACTCGATGAGATCATCGTCTTTGAGCCGTTGGCCGATGCCGACCTGCTGGCGATCGTGATTCGTCTGACCGACCAGCTCAACCTCACCCTTCAATCGCGCGGGTTAAGCCTCTCTCTGACGGAGGAGGCGGCCCAGTGGATCGTTGATCAGACCTGCACGGACCGGAGTTATGGGGCTCGCCCCCTCCGGCGTGCCCTCCAACAATTTATTGAAGACCCTCTCGCAGATGCCCTTCTAACGGGCCGATTCGATGGAGTTTCCCAGATCGAAGTCTATGTCGATGGCAACGGTCTCCAGTACAGACCCGCCACTCGCAATGACCTCGCCCGGCCTGATGAGGTTCTCGTCGGGTAGCCATTCCCCTCTCCCCCCTCTTCTCCGTGTGGAAAATCGGTCCGGAATGGAGACCGGAACCGGGAGAGGGTTGTTCAACCGGGGAGAAGTTTCGTATAATTCGCGCTCTTAAAATGAGGCTGCAAAATTGGGGAATGAGGATCGTTCTGACGAGGATTGTTTGGCAAGCCCCAACCTGAGGAAGATACAGTCTCAGCGGTGGCCCCAGGGATGATTCCTGGTCAATCACCACCCAAGCCGGCTTGGACAGTCTGGCAGTTTCAGATGGCAGCTTCAAGTCGCACGGTTGATTGCCCGCTCGGTCAATGATTTCATCCAGTCAGATGAAAGCCAGTCTGCGGCTGGCGTGAGGTGGGGTTCTGCCGAATGTAGTCGAGTGGCTCAAGGCCGAGTCTAAAGAGTGGCCAGCGGAAGAGAGAAAACGACCAAAAGAGAGCGAGACTGAAGACGAAAGTCGGACCCTGCCCCAACCATGAATATTCAAAACCCTGCCGAATCAAGTTCCTCGCTCTTGTCTGGTCCCGAATGGAAGAGAGGGCCGAAGAGAGGACAGGAGAGGAACCACCCCGATCCGTTCGACCCACGACCGGAGAGAATGCTGAAGATCAACGACTGCCGCCGGGGCACGGTCCCCCAGATTCACCAGATCGTGCCCGGTGGAGCCCCGTCGGCAGGGGAGAGGCGAGATCATAAAATGATGAAGATGGAGCGCGATCGACATTGTCGAGATGGGAGAACTTGCATGGCTCAGCGCATTACCGTTCTGGCAAGCGCAACAATTTTCGTCTTACTTACCCTCTTCTCCCCCGATCAAATTTTGGCACAACCGGCCAATCAGGCAGTCTTCGTCGAGGATGTCGAGATCAGAGGGAACCGTCGGATCCCACGCGAATCGATTCTCTACTACGTGCAGAGCAAGCCCCAGGATCCTTTCAACCTTGGACTGGCACAGCGGGATCTGCAGGCGATCATTCAGATGGGCCTCTTCGACCCGCTCGGCACCAAACTCTACGTCGAGGATGGGCCAAGGGGCGGCAAGATCATCATCTTTCAAGTCAAGGAGTATCCGATCATCCGCGACCTGCAGTACCGTGGCTTGAAGTCAGCGACGGAGAGCGACGTTCTGACGCGATTCAAGGAGCGGCGCGTCCAGGTCAGCAAGGAGTCCCAGTTCGATCCGGCGAAGGCCAATGGTGCCCGCTTGGCCCTTCGGGAGATTCTCGCGGAGAAGGGCCACCCGGAGGCTGTCGTCGAGGTCGAGGTCGAGGACATCTCCGCGACAACGGTCGCCCTCATCTTCAACGTCGAGGAGGGCCCGCGAGTCCGCATCAAAGAGATCGAGTTTGTCGGGGACCGGGATGGCTTCTCTCAGCGTCGTCTGCGTGGCGCGATGAAGCTGGTCAAGGAGGCCGGTTTTCTCTCGACACTGACTTCGAAAGACATCTATTTCAAGGAGAAGCTTCAGGATGACCTCGAACGGATCCGCCTCTTTCTCGGGCAGCGGGGCTACCTTGAATCGAAGCTTGGCGAGCCGAAGGTGGAGAGTGCCGGTACGGTAACGGGTGGCTTTCCCATCCCGTTCCCGGGGCTCCGCAAAAAGGGGCCAGGCCTGAAAGTGATCATTCCGGTCGATGTCGGTCGCCGTTACAAGATCACCAAGGTCGAGGAGAAGGGGGTCACCATCTTCCAACCCGGCGTGGTCAGCGCGGTCTCCAGCCTGCGGGTTGGAGAGTACATCGACGCCAAGAAGATCATGGACAACGTCTACAAAGGGATCAAAGACCTTTACGGTGTCCAGGGCTACATACAGGCCGATGTCAACTTCATTCCGAAGTTTCTCCCCCGGGCCGATTCGGCCGAAGAGGGGGATCTCGAGGTCACGCTTGAGGTCGACGAGGGGCGTCAATTCACCATGCGGCGGCTGGAGTTCATCGGGAATACCAATACCCGCGACGCCGTCCTGCGGCGCGAAGTCCTGCTCAACGAGGGGGACCCCTATAACAAGCGTCGTTGGGACTACTCGATCCTGCGCCTCAACCAGTTGGGACTCTTCGACGAGATCAAGGACAAGGACGCGATTACGCGTACCAACGATCGGGATCAGACGGTCGACATCGACCTGCAGGTCAAGGAGCGTGGGCGACAGCAGATCCAGCTCAACGGGGGAGTCTCCGGATTTGCCGGGAGCTTCTTCGGGGTGGAATATTCGACCAACAACCTGCTTGGATATGGGGAGTCGCTCAGTCTCGCCCTCTCGGGGGGAAACCGACAAGTCTTCGCCAGTTTCGGCTTCACTGAGCCGTATCTGATGGGCAGACCGATCAGCCTCGGCGTTTCGCTCTTCGCGCAACGCGCCCAGTTTGTCGGCCAGGGATTCAACTTCGGGAACGCGGCGCAGTTGCTACAGAACAGCTTTTTCGGGCTCAGTTCGATCGATGCCAACACCCTCTTCACGCAGCAGACCACCGGTGGAACGATCAATCTTTCGGCCCCCTTGCAGCTTCTCACCCGTCGGTTCCGCAACTTCGCTGGGTTGACACGGTTTGGCCTGACCTACTCGTTGACGACCAACAGTATCCAGGACCCGAAGGTCAATCGGGACAATGACCCGAGCAATGACATTCCTGTCACCTTCTCCCAGCCGCGGATCTTGACGAGCCGAATCACTCCCAACCTCTTCTACAACACGAAGAACGCGGCGATCGACGCGACGCGCGGACAGAGCCTCTTCCTTGGGTTCTCGTTAGCGGGAGGTATCCTGGGAGGGGACGTCAAGACGATTGCCCCCTCGGTCGAGTATCAGCTCTTCGTGCCGGTCTTCCGACGCCGCACGGACAAACCGCACGTCATCGCGATGCGGGCCCGTGCCGACACGATCCGGACATTTGGCCGCCCTTTTGACACCAATTCACTCTCTTTCGTGGGCGGAATCCCGATCTTCGAGCGGTTCTTTTTAGGGGGGGAGTTCGATATTCGCGGCTATAACTTCCGGTCGATCTCGCCGGTCGCCTCGTCGGAGTCGTTCCTCTCGACCAGGGAAGTCAAGGCGAAGGTCATCGACCCCGCCGATCCTACCAGATTTATCGACGCTCCGGCAGGAACGGTCCACCCAAGCGTTCTGCGCAACTACACCTTCGAGTCGCCATCCCAGCGAGTCGGGAATGCGACCTGCGGAGAGGTCAATGATCAGGCGACCGGTTGCAACGTCGTCAACGCGGGGCGCTTCTTCACACCGATCGGTGGAGACAGCCAGTTCATCTACAACCTGGAGTACCGGGTACCGGTCTTCAGCGTCCTCTCGATCGCGGCCTTCGCCGATCTGGGCAGCACCTTCAACTCCCGGCGCTACGCTGATCAGCTGGTGACGACCAACTATGTCAACCAATTGATCACCCGGACGGGGTTGCTCCTCAATCCCGCCGGCCGGATCGCGACCGAAGAGGAACTGTCCAGCACCTCCCGCGACTTTCTGGGAGATCCAGTGGGCTACCGTCGCATCTACCTCGAAGGGGAGTCCCGCGATTACAGTTTTCTTCGTTCCTCGGAGCAGAAGGTCAAGCTCTTCTCCGATGTGCGATCGTCCTACGGACTGGAGTTCCGGGTGCAGATGCCGGTCATCAACGTGCCATTCCGGTTGATCTACGCCTTCAATCCGCAGGCGCGAACGGATGTGACAGACCCGCGTGTCCTCTTCATCGAGCGACGGACCGTGCTGCGGTTTACAGTGGGACGAACATTCTGAACGGAGAAAGTGGGCGAGCGGATCCGGCGGAAAAGGTGCTGCGGTGTGTCGCGGGAACCAATCTGGCCCGTCACCGAAGTTGTCAGAAATTGCATTTCATATCTCGAAGAGGGAGAACGTCGTGAGGATCAGACAGACCATTGGGTTGATAGTGGGGTGGGTATTGTTGGGCGGATCGATCGCCTTTGGGCAGGCCGCCGCCCCGGCGGCGGTGGACGTCCCCAAGATGAAGATCGCCATCGTCGATATTCTCTCGTTCCGGGAGCAGGTTGGCGAACTGAAGTACAAATATGACAAACTGCAGACGGAGTTCAGCTCCTTCTACACCGAGCTGGAATCGATGCAGACCAAGCTGGCGGCGCAGGAGAAGACGCTGGCGGAGAACCGGACGTTGACGCCGCCGCAGGCGTCGCGCCTCTCGGCCGACATCGAGATTGCCAAGAAGGAGTACCAGCGCAAGCTCGAGGATCTTCAGGTATTGGCCCGCCGCCGTGAGGGGGAGGAGACGGAAGCGGTCTACGACAAGCTAAGCAAGTTCCTCGACGAGTATTGCCGACAGAACGGGATCACCTCGGTCTACGATGCCCGGCGCCTTCAGGAGACAGGCATTATTGTTTACGCCTCGCAGACCGCCAACATCACCGACATCTTTCTCGCGGCTTACAACAAGGCGCACCCTTTTCAGCCGCCAGCCGCGCCGGCGAAGCCCTGATCGAGCGGGTGAGCAGTTGCTACCGAAGAATTGCATGTGAACCGGATTTGATTGGAAAAGGCCGATCCCGATCCCCCTTTGATCCCCAATGAACAGGGGAGAGTGGACCCAGGAGATCGTCGATCTGCCTGTCAGACCAGAAAGTAATCATGGAATCGACTAAAAGGAGCGTGAAGAAGATGATGAAGCATTTGTGTGCTGTTGTGCTGGCGGTGATGGCGACCAGCGTCGCGTGGAGCCAGACGCCAACCCCGCCGGCGACCCCGGCCGCAGGAGCGGCCGCCCCGAAGGCCGGTGGAACAGGAGCTGAGGGCAAGGTGGCCTACATCGATACGGCCCAGTTCCGGACTGGCATCGACGAACTGCGACTCCGTCTCGAAACGCTCAACGCGGAGTTCGAGCCGAAGAAGAAGGAGATCCAAGCCCTGGAGGAAGAGGTCAACAACCTCAAGAACAAGATCCAGACGCAGGGCAGCACGGTCAGCGTCCAGGTCCGCAACCAATGGGTCGAAGAGGCGACCGAGAAGGAGAAGACCCTCAAGCGTCGTGCCGAGGACTACGAGGCCTTTGGTCAGAAGCGGCTTGGTGAGATCTCCCAGCCCGTCTACGAGAAGGTCGGCCGCTTTCTGGAGCAGTACTGTCAAGCCCGCGGCATCGTCATGGTACTCGAGGGGGGCGCGGCGCAGCAGGCCGGAGTGCTGATCTTTGCCTCGCCCAATACCAACGTCACCGAGGACTTCATCAAGGAGTACAACAAGGCCAACCCGGCCGCCAAGTAGCGGCCCGTGTGACGCCGAGCTCGGTTGATTCTGATCGCCTGATGCCCCCTTCTCGGGAGAGACCAGACGATTCAAGAAGTCAGCCTGAAGATGAGAATACGAGAGACTGGCACGCGAGAAAGCCGGAACGACATCGGTTCTCTCGCGTGCCGATTTTCTTTCTCCTCCCAGTTGCGGGAGGGCGGGGCTCCCGTTCAAGGAGAGACCAGCCATGTCGAAGAAGATCCCATTGGGAGACCTCGCTGCGCAACTGGGAGCGGCGACGCAAGGTGATGCTGCTGTCATCGTCGCCGGGGTGTCGTCGCTCTCTTTCGTGCAGGCGGGGGAGTTGACCTATGTTGCTGACGGGGCACGCTTGGCCGAAGCGGTAGAGACCAAGGCCACGGCCTTTCTGGTCCCCCCTTCGCTGGCGAGCGAGCCGCGCCTCTTGGGCCGGAACCTCCTCATCGCCCGGAATCCCAAACTGGCCTTCGCCCGGGCGATCGCCTTCTTCCACGCGCGGCCGTACCGATCGAGGGGGGTCAGCCCGGATCTCGTCCTCGGCGAAGGATCAGAATTGGGCGCAGACTGTTCGATCCACCCGCGAGTGACGATTGGAGACGGCTGTCGGATCGGCGATCGCGTGACACTCCACCCGGGCGTCGTCCTGGGAGATCAGGTCGAGGTCGGCCCGGAGACGGAGATCTTTCCGAATGTCACCGTCTATGAGGGGACCTGGATTGGGGCCCGCTGTCGGATTCACAGCGGATCGGTCATCGGGGCGGATGGCTTCAGCTTCACCCCGGATGAGGAGGGGCGGCAGGTCAAGCTGCTCCAAGTCGGACGGGTCGTCATCGAGGATGACGTCGAGCTGGGAGCCAACTGCTGCGTCGATCGCGGAGGATTCGGGGAGACGCGAATTCGGCGGGGCGCCAAGTTCGACAACCTGATCCAGATTGGACACAATGTCGAGATTGGCGAAGACACCGTCGTTGCGGCCCTCGCCGGGTTCTCCGGAGGGACACGCGTCGGCCGTCGCTGCATCATCGCCGGCCAGATCGGAACCAATCAACACATCACCATCGGTGACCAGGTCGTCATCACGGCCCGGACCGGTGTCACCAAGAGCGTCGCCGACGGAAAAGTCGTCGGCGGGATGATGCCCGCGATGGACTACCAACAATGGCGTCGTTCACAAGTGCTCTACGCGCGCCTTCCCGAACTCTACGAGCGTCTGCGTCGGATGGAGAAGCAGTCGGCGCCGGAATCGCGCGGCGAGTCGTGACCTCCCTGCAGTGAGAGGACATCCTGGGCAGGGCCGAGCAGGGGAGGGCGTTCCTCCCCAGACGGTCGCTCCGCACCAGATCAGAAAAAGAGAGAACGAACAACTCATGGACATCAAGGAGATCCAGGCAATTCTGCCACATCGGTATCCCATGCTCTTGATCGACCGGGTCATCGAGCTGGAGCCCCTCAAACGGATCGTCGCGATCAAGAACATCTCGATCAACGAGGCCGTCTTTGAAGGGCACTTCCCGGGGGCACCCGTCTTCCCGGGCGTGATGATCATCGAGGCGATGGCCCAAACCGGAGCTGTTCTCCTCTTTCGGGAGGTACCGGACAGGGAGAGCAAGCTGATCTATTTCACAGGGATCGAGGAGGCGCGTTTCCGGCGCCCCGTCGTTCCGGGCGACCAGTTGCGCATCGAAGCGACCGTGCTCAAATACCGCATGGGCTATGCCAAGTTGAAGGCGGAGGCCTTTGTCGACGGCCAACTGGTGACGGAAGCGACGATCTCCTCCGTCCTGGCCGATAAGCATCGGCCCTAGCGCCGGATCTCTTCTCCATCTCCACTTGAGGAACAGATGTCAACGATTCATCCAACGGCCATCGTCCACGCGGGGGCGAGTTTGGGAACTGGCGTCTCGATCGGGCCTTACTCCCTGATCGGCGAGGGGGTTGTCCTCGCTGACGAGGTCGAAGTAGCCGGTCACGTTGTGCTGGAAGGCCCCTGCGAGATCGGGACTGGAACCCGGATCTACCCCTTCGCCTCCCTCGGCCAAGCCCCACAGGACCTCAAGTACCGGGGGGAGCCGACCCGCTTGGTGATCGGCAGCCGCAACACGATTCGGGAATATGTGACGATCAACCGCGGAACGGTCGGTGGCGGTGGCATTACACGGGTGGGGGACGACAACCTCCTCATGGCCCAGTGCCACATTGCCCACGATTGCCAAGTCGGTTCGCGGAATGTCTTTGCCAATATCGCCTCGCTGGCGGGCCACGTCGTGGTCGAGGATGACGCGATTATCGGAGCATTTGTTGGCGTTCATCAATTCTGCCGGATCGGGACGTACGCCTTCGTCGGTGGGTTCAGCAAGATCGTCAAGGATGCACTGCCCTTCGCGCGAACCGATGGGGCTGAGGCCAAGTGTTATGGTGCC
Source organism: Blastocatellia bacterium (assembly GCA_049317725.1). Classification (GTDB taxonomy): domain Bacteria; phylum Acidobacteriota; class Blastocatellia; order RBC074; family RBC074; genus CAIOZW01. The sequence goes on along the minus strand of JBMOHS010000003.1, from coordinate 1,130 downwards.
AACACCGTGGGCTTGCGCCGAAAGGGGTTCTCGGCCGAGGCGATCCGCGCACTGCAGCAGGCCTTTCGCTGGCTGCTCGCCGCCCGGCTCAATACGAGCCAAGCGGTCGAGCGGATGCGGGCCGAGCTGGCGGGGCAGCCCGAAGTCGAGCGACTGATCGCCTTTATCGAGCAGTCGACCCGAGGCGTGACGACCCGGTGAGAGGAGAGTCGATGCGTTACGGGCTGATTGCCGGCAATGGACGCTTCCCCTTTCTCGTGCTTGACGGCGCACGAGCGGCGGGGGCCGAGCTGGTCGTCGCCGCCATTCGGGAGGAGAGCGATCCGGCGATCGAGCAGGTGGCACCGACGCTCGAATGGGTGGGAGTCGGCCAGCTCAATCGCCTGATCCGCTTCTTCCGCGACCACGGGGTCACGCAGGTGATCATGGCCGGCCAAGTTCGCCACGTCCAGATCTTTCGCCTCTCGGCCCTGCCGGATCTGCGCATGGCCCGCATGCTCGCGCGCTTGAAGCGGCGCAATACCGATGCCCTCATCGGAGCGGTCGCCGAGGAGCTGGCCAAGGAGGGCATCGAGCTGGTCGATTCGACGCTCTTTCTCCAGCCCCTTCTCGCGAGGCAAGGCGTCCTGACCCGTCGGGCTCCCAACCGGGAGGAGCAGGCGGACCTTGACTACGGCCTGCACGTCGCCCTCGAGCTGGCCCGCCTCGATCTGGGGCAGACGATCGTCGTCAAGCAGCAGGCCGTCGTCGCTCTCGAGGCCATGGAGGGGACCGATGCGACGATCCGCCGCGCCGCCGAGCTGGTGCACGGCCGTCCTCTGCGGGTCGTCAAAGTCGCCAAGCCCAATCAGGACATGCGCTTCGATGTTCCTGTCATCGGCCCGCGAACGATCGAGACGCTCGTCGCGTGCCGTGTCACCGCCCTCTCTCTCACCGCCGATCGGACCTTGATTCTCGACCGGGAGGAGACCCTCGCCGCTGCCAATCAGCACCGGATCGCCATCATCGCCCGCCCTGCCGAACAGGCTCCTTCCCTCTCCTGAAGTCCCCCTCCACGTCTCTCATCAACCGGAAAGTAAATGGAGAATGGAGAATGGAGAATGGAGAATGGAGAATGGAGAATGGAGAAT
>JBMOHS010000002.1:0-61258 GCA_049317725.1 Blastocatellia bacterium | reverse complement strand
GATCGTTCCCAGGACATTCCAAGGGTTGTCGTGAGGCATCTCCCTGGAAGAGAGGAACCATGACCAGGGAGGTACCAGTGTCGGCCGAGCTTCAGATCACTGACCTTGTAGTAGCCGCCCGTGGGGGCAATACCCGCGCACGCGAAGACCTCATTCCCCTTGTTTACCGGGAGATGCACCGGTTGGCGCGACACTATCTGCGTAGTGAACGAACCGGTCATACCCTGCAACCAACGGCGCTGGTCAACGAGGTCTACCTTCGCCTCTTCAGTGGCACTCCACTGGACGTGGCGAGTCGCAGCCACTTCTACGCCATTGCCGCAACGCAGATGCGGCAGGTACTCATTGATCACGCACGGCGGAAACGGGCGCAAAAGCGGAACAAGGAATGGGCGTCTGGGGAGCAACATGAGCTGCTGCCTTCTGTGCACCTCTCCACGGAAGAGTTGCTGGCCCTCGATGAAGCTCTGACCCGATTCAAATGTCTCTACCCGAGAGCAGGAACTCTCGTCGAATTGCGCTATTTCGTTGGCTTGACTGAGGCCGAAACGGCTGAGCTACTTGAAATCTCCATCAGCACCTTGAAACGGGAATGGACCTTCGCCAAGACATGGCTTCTTCGCGAATTGACGCGCTGATGGAGCGTCTTTCAGAATACGTTCTCCCCCTGCCGTGCGATGGCTCGTCTCTCATCACTGGACAGGATCTGGAAAGGAGAAGGGCCCACGCAGGCCCGAGTTTGTCCTTGTTGACTCTTCTTCGGTTCTCGCAGAGCCACGGAGATGGGCTCTTCCCTGCTGATCCATTCCCGTTTTGCCACTGGTTGGCCAAGCCCCAAGCCCTGGTGCAACAGGGCTGTACCGTCCCAATCTCGTCTGGATCAATCTCCGTGACGCGGTGGCACCGTGAGAACATCGGTTCGAGGGCCGACCGCTTGAGATGTCAATATCCCGAAGCTGGCTGGCCAACGCGCAACGGGATCGACTGCTGGGAAGAGCGATCCTCCTGAGTCGATTCCTGGACAATCCGCACGCCGGCACTCGCCCCAATGCGAGTCGCCCCGGCGGCGATCATCTCCCGCGCCCCGGCGAGGTCGCGAACTCCCCCTGAGGCCTTGACACCGAGCTGCTCGCCGACCACTCGGCGCATCAGCTCGATGTCCGCAACGGTAGCCCCTCCCTGGCTGAAGCCAGTTGAGGTCTTGACGAAATCTGCTCCAGCGTCGCGCGCCAGCTGGCAAGCAAGGATCTTCTCGTCGTCACTGAGCAAGGCCGTCTCGAGGATCACCTTGACGAGGGCACAACCTTCCCGCGCCGCCTCAACGACGGCTTCGATGTCCCGACGGACAGCCGACTCCTCTCCAGACTTGAGCGCCCCGACGTTGAGTACCATGTCGATCTCTACCGCACCATCAAAAATGGCCCGTCGCGTTTCGTAGGCTTTGACATCCGGGAAGGTCGCGCCCAGCGGGAACCCGATCACGGTGCAGACTTTGACGGAGGAGGCTCGCAAGAGCGCCGCGCAGTGACGAACCCAGCAAGGGTTGACGCAGACGGAAGCGAACTGGAAGGTAAGGGCCTCTTGACAGAGCAGATCGATCTGGGAGCGGGTCGCGTCGGGCCGCAGCAGCGTGTGGTCGATGTAGGAGGCGATCTCACCGGCGGCAGCCGCGGCCTCCCCCCAAGGGAGGCCAATCCGGGAAGCTCCGGCATTCAGTGCACAGGCCAGATCGTGAGGGCTGCAGGGTGTCTGTGCGGCCGCCAAGCGCCCGAGGATCGTCTCCGTGATCCGATCGATCAACCTCTCCAGATCGGTCGCCATCGTCCTGATCTCTCCTCAGATCTTTCGCGGTGCCAACGTCACGACAAGGTATCGCCGCGATCTGAATGGTGGTACCGCCTAGCAGCAAACTCGCCGGGGGCGCGGATCATCAAGTGGCTGACCAGCCGTGTAGCCCCGACAGACCTGTCGCAAAATCCAGAATCCTTGCCAACAGGCACGTTGGAACTGCCGCCACCCCGCTCGTCGGCTGCCCTTGTCCCTCTCCGCCTGTAGCCGTCGCGTGGACATGTCATCCCCCAATGCGTCAAGAGGTCAGAACCCCCGCCCGTTTCTGCCGACAGGCTTGGCAAATGCCAAAGATCCGCAGGCTATGATGGGTCGGCTGAAAGCCATAGGTCGCCGCAATCTCGTCCTGTTTCTTCTCGATCAGTTCGCTGTAGAATTCGATCAACTCGCCACAATCGGTACAGATCAAGTGGTCGTGATGTTGGTGATTGAATTGGTGCTCGTACCGGCGCCGACCGTCGCCCAACCGTTCCTCACGCGCCAGACCACACTCCCCCAGCAATTTGAGCGTTCGATAGACCGTCGTGAAACCGACCGTCGGATCTTTCGATTTGACCTGCTGGTAGAGATCTTCGGCACTGAGATGGCCCTCGGTCTGGAGAAAGACGCTGAGGATCAAGTCACGCTGACCAGTCCTCTTGTACCCAGCCCGTCGTAGATGCTCGAAAAAGATTGCCCTCTCTTGTTCAAACTCTTCCATTGATGGTTCCAGCGGATGATGCAAATCTCAGGTTCCCTTGTTCGCCAATCGCCAAGTCAGCCGAAGCCCAGATCGACGGCCTGATACTAGCATCAAATCCCTCTTCAACCAAAGATGGAACGTCAGCGACCGACGACAGGCAGCCCACTCGGGACACGCGAGGGGATGATTGGAGGTGATTCTAGACTATCGAGGGCGCGCAGAAAATCGACCAGATCGCGCCGCTGCGCTTCGGTGAGGTCCAGTTTGGCAACCTTCGAATCCTGGCTGATGACCTCAATCCCCCGGCCACGCCCTCCTCCGTCATTGTAGAATTCGACGACCTCTTCGAGGGTGCGAAAGAGACCGTTGTGCATGTACGGGGCGGTCTGGGAGACGTTTCGGAGGCCTGGGGTCTTGAACTGTCCGAACCCATCACGACGACGAATGACCGCAGCAAACCCTGGATCGGTATCGAGCGGAGCCCCTTTCTCCAGGGAGACGGGAACCCCTGTCGAGGCCAGGACACCATCATGAAAGTGCGGAGGGATGTGGCAAACTGCGCACTGTCCCTGGCCAAAGAAGAGGGCCATTCCGCGCAGTTGCGCGGTCGTCAGCGATTCGTCGCGCCCGCGGACGAATCGGTCAAACGAGGTATCCGTAATGTTCAACTTTCGCTCGAAAGCGGCGAGTGCACGGGTGACATTCGGGAGGGAGATCTCGCTGGCGTCTTCCCGTCCATCGACGCCAAAGGCCGCCTTGAAGAGTTCACGGTACTGCGGAATGGCCCGCAATCGACGGAGCATCTCGGTGACACTCCCGAGATGCATCTCATCTTCCGCAAAGATCGGGATGAGAGCTTGCTCCTCGAGAGACCCGGCGCGACCATCCCAAAACTGGAGCGGGTTGAAGGCAACATTGTACAGACTGGGCGTATTCCGAAGAAGTTCCTTCCCGGTTCCGGCTCTCTGCGTGCCAATTCCGCGCCCTCCCCGGCCAACTGCGCGCGAGAGGCCATCGGCCATCCCATAGGCTGGGTGGTGGCACGAGGCACACGACATGGTCTGATCACCCGAGAGAATCGGATCGAAGAAGAGCTGATAGCCAAGTTCGACCCGCGCCGCCTCTCCTCGATTGTGGATCGGTTCGACGGGGGAGGTGTACGGTTGAACGGCCTCCGCTTGAAGCACCCCTCGCCCGACTCGAACCCAAGCTGCCCGATCCTCGAGGGGGGTCCGTTTAGCAATCTCGACCCACTCCGTGGTTCCGAGCGCGGACGCACCCTCCGACCGTCCACTTTCCCACCAGTACCAGCCCCCCCCTCCAACGACCAGGAGGACGATTCCCGACACCACCACACGCCACCATCGAGCCACGCTCGATCCCCCGACGCGACCTCGATCGAAGATTCCTTCTGTCGACGACATCGAAACACCTCTTTTCCGGGGGGCACGCCTATCAGGAGAGAAACGGACCTGTCCGCCACCATTGGAGCCAGCCGCTGGCGGGGTGCTCGGATGGCGGGGAAGATCTTTCGAATGGAAAGAGACGACGGACATGTGGGGGTCGACTCGTCAACCGTTCCAATCGCCACACCAACGGAAGTATAAAAAATCGGCCTTGGTCAGCGCAACCCACGCCACCTCCCAATCAACTGCGCAGACGACCGGTCGTTCCACCGTGCGCCATGCCGAAATAGTTCCGCCACGCCAAGTCGAGCAGCGATCGATCGAGTGTCGGCGGGACTCCTTCGAACTGGCAGATGTCGAGAAACCGGTTGATCAGGTCGCGGGGCTCACAGGCTTTGCGCGTGCGTTGTTCGCGCTCGTACCGTCCAAGCAGCTCATCCACCAGATCCGGGCTGTAGGTGATTCCGACCATGTCGGCGTACCGGGCGAAGATTTGGCGGTAGGTCGACTCGGAGGGAGGTTCGATGCGGACCCGGTATCCCATCCGGCGCAGAAACGCCTCGTCGACCAAGCGATCCGGGTCCAGATTGGTGGAGAAGACGACCAACTGCTCAAAAGGGACGCTGATCTTCTTTCCCGTGTGGAGCGTCAGGAAGTCGACCTTGCGCTCCAAAGGCACGATCCATCGGTTGAGCAGCTCTTCCGGCTCGACCCGCTGCCGGCCAAAATCGTCGATGACCAGGGTTCCGCCATTCGCCTTGATCTGAAAAGGTGCCTCATAGTAGCGGGAAGCCCGATTGTAGATCAGGTCCGTACTTTCGAGCGACATCTCTCCGCCAACAATGATGAGGGGTCTGGCGATCCGGACCCAGCGCCGATCGAAGGATTCGAAGTCTTCCTCATCGAACGCCCGCTCGTGATTGTGAGCGTCATAGGTGTTGATGACGTGTTCATCAATGGCAATGGCGTAGGGAATCCAGATCGGGGTTTCGAGCGCACGATTGAGTCGCTCGGCAACCGAGGTCTTGCCCGTTCCGGGAACCCCCGAAATGAAGAGGCTGCGCCGGGAGTTGATGGCCAGTCCAAGCGTCTGGAGCAGGCTCTCAGGAAGTACGAGATCCGAGAAGGCGCTTGCCACCTGCTCCGGCCCAATCGAATCCTGCGGATGCGCCTGCGAGCGAAGAAGCGCACTGTAGGATTGGAGCGAAACGGGGGCAGGGCCGACGTACCCGGAGATCTCCATTACCCGTCGCAATCGCTCCCAGCCTCGATCCAGGAGCGCGTACCGGTTCATCCCCAGCCCGACAGAGCCACGACTCTCCAGCAACTTCTCTTGATACAAGTGATGGAGAAGTGGCTCGACCAGTTGCGTCGGCAGGCAGAGTCGATCGGCGACAAACCCTGTCGTCACCGTGCTCTCCGTTGCAGTCACCTTCAAAGCCAGATCGGCCAGAAATTGGAAAGAGAGACCGGTCTCCTCAATCGATTCCGGAATCGGCGGCGAGAATTGTGTTCCCCCACCAGCGGAAGAGTTCGTGAAGAAGAGATCGTCGCGCATTCCTGGCAACTCCTATCTGGCCCATCCCTGCTCCGACGCGTCTTTCCTCAGATCGACCATCGTCCCGGGAGCTATTCTGCCGGGGAGCAGATCGGGCACCCTCTCCGACGGGGGACGAAAAGGGCCCATACGGCAACGCGGGGGGAGACCGATCAAGAGGAATGGGCGCTGACACCCTCTCCCCGCGGCGACTCCCCCCACTCCACCCAAGAGCCAAGACCTTTACTGCTGCTGCTCAACCAACGATTCTCTCTGCTGCTGAACCGCCGCCAGGCGTCGATACTCCTCGCCGACTTGGGCCGCTTCGCGAAGGCGACCGGTTCGCTCATAGAGCTGGGCCAACTGACTCATCGCGGGAAGAGAGCCGGGCTGTCCGCGAAGGGCACTCTGGTACTGCTGGATCGCCTCTTCATACTTCCCTTGCTGGCTCAGAATGTAGCCAAGATTGAGATGTGCGCCCGACTCTCCCACGGCCAGGACGAAGTGCTCGCGTGCCTTCGAATACTCGCCTTTGCGCCCCAGCGCAAGGCCAAGGTTGTTGTGCAGGCGTCGATCTTGGGGGCTCAGCTTCAATCCTTTGCGGTACCACTTGACCGCCGACTTGTCGTTCCCCGCCAAGTAGCAGGAATAGCCCAAATTGTTGAGATAACGAGCATTGCTCCGATCGTGATCGATCGCCTTGGCGTACTCAACCTGGGCGGAGGCGTACTGCCGCTTCTGGTCATAGCAGATGCCGAGCAGGTTATAGGTCTCGGCATGATCCGGCTGGAGCACCGAAGCTGCCACCAGCTTCTCGAGGGCCGAGTCGACCTTTCCCTGCTCCTGAAGCTGAACCGCTTCGTCGAAGAGTTTCCGGGCGGCGGATCGGGCAACTGTTGCCGGGGAGGCATCAGAAGGGCCGGGCATGGTTAGATCCGGACTTCCCGTCCGTGTCCGCTGCATCGGAATCATCTTCATCTGCTCAATCTCGTCCTTGCTGGCCTTGCGGACGGCCAGCGGATCCTGTTTTCGCCGGAAGAGGCCAAAGACCAGTCGAACAGGGGCCGACATGACCCGCTTGAAACCGGAGCGCTTGCGTGGGCTTTCGCTCTTTTCTGGATCTTCCTCGCCGCGGTTCTCCTCGGCGCTCTCCCCCCCAGCCGTCTCTTCGTCAGGAGAGATCTCCTCCTCCAAAAGTCCCTCGACCAGCAACCGCTCCGACCCCATTTGGCCCATCAGGAGGTAGCCGAGCACTTCGTGTCGGTACGGTGCCAACCCGGCAACCATCCCGATGATCAAAAGAATTGCTACGCTTCCCGCCACTACTGGACGCGAGATCTGCCGTTTGATTTGTGCGAAGGTCATATCCGAATCACCTGTTCTCATTATTCTTGAGTCATCACTCGAATCATTCTTGAAGTCGGCACCTGCCGCTCCTTCTCTTCCCTGCCAATTGACAGCGCGAAGTGTGTCTCTCCCTGGATCTTCCGGTCTTTTGCGTCGGAATGACGCGAAGCCGGGGGGCGAAGATCGGATCGTATCAAAATCTGCGCAACTTTGTCCTCGTGAAGGAGAACCCAGGCGCCACTCAGGCGCGCCGTGAGGGAGAGGGGCTCATCCCGGCGCAGAAGCAGCCATTGGATCCCGTATTGGTCCAATTTGGTTGCCCACTCAGGGCTCACCCCGGTGACTTTTTGCATGTCGGCGAGAACGGTTCCTTGCCGGTAAAAGTCACTCCGGCCATCGACAAAGACCCGGTAGCGCGGATAGAGCCGATAGATCAAATAGCCACCAAACTGGTCGTGCGCATAGCCTTTGTCCGGCAGTGACTCCCGAAGAAGCACTGAGGCCGCCTCCACCGGGAACCGTTCCGGGCTGAAGCGGGCCGAGAGGAGTTTGTCAGCCCCACCAGCTCCGACAACTCCCACCAAGCCCACCAGGATGATCATCAGGACGAGGGCACCCGTCAACTGTCGATCGATGGTCAGAATGCCCCTGTACCAGCCCACCACTGCCCGGAGCAGTCGTCGCCCCTTTCCTGCGGAGGCGACCCACTGCTCGACGACCTCACGGATCGCCCACGTCGCCTGCTCCGCAATGATCGGTGTCAAGGTGACCGCGGCGAGGGTGACGTGGCGTTGCGATTGCAGTGTCAAATGAAACCAGAGGAGATAGAGCCCCAGCTCGACCAGCCGCCCCCGCCTGAGCGCCAACCCAACCGCCGCCCCACCCAACAACAGGAGGATCTCAATCAGCTTGCCATCAAGCGTGTGAAAGTCCGGGGATTGAAACTCCTGGATCAGACGAAGCAACTCTCCGTCCTGCAGATAGTGCCAGAGATGACGGTAGAGGCCGATCCCGAAGGGGGTTCCCAACGCGGCCAGGGCAGACCCACCTGCCACCACAAGATAGGGGACGAGACGGTGCCATTGGCGTTCCCCGCGCAGCCGCTGCTCGCCCCATTCCCCAAGAACATAGATCAGCAGGATCGGGAGCGTGATGACAAAGGCCCCGTGCAGATTGGCCCAGAGGAGAATCAGGGCCGGGATGGCATAGATCCACCACGTCCGACGCCGCCGATAGTCTTCGACCAACCCCAGCCAGATCACCAACAGCAGAATGGAGAAGAGGTGCGGTCGGGCCAGCCAGTGCACAATCGAACAGAGCGCAGCCAGAATCGTCAATCCGGTGGCGATCAAGGGATCCGCCCCCCACTGTCGCATCAAGGCCTGCAGCAGTGCATAGGCGAGAAGGAGGACGAACAGTGCCCCGACAACCACACCTCCCAGCCCCGCCACTTCGTGGAGCTTGGCCATTCCCAAGTCAGCCAACCACTCCCAAGCAAACCAAGGTGCTCCCGGAAGGGTATGTGAAAAGGGATCTCCCCGCGGGACTCGACCAGTCGCGGCAATCAGCTCTCCGGTCCGGATGTGCCACCCCGTATCACTGTCGAGCAGGAACCGCCAAGCATCCATCCACAAGAGGTAGAGGATCACCAACAGTGACAGGCTCCCAAAGGAGGGCAAAGCCCAGCGGGCGACCCAGCTTACCTGTCCCCGTCCCCTGGCACCACTCACGAGGCCCCCCGGCGGACCATTCGCAGCTCATCGCCGACTTGCAGCCCATACCGCGCAATCGTTCCCGCTGGAAGCTCGATGACGCTGCTCGCTCGCCACCTCGGCCAAGTTAAACGAAATGGGCGAAGATGCTCAATCAAGCTGACGATGGAAAAGTGACGATCGAGAAAGAGAACGTCGATGGGAAAGAACATCCACCAAGTATGCACGCCTTGACAGGGGCGCAGCCAGAGACCTTCGTCCGCCCCCATCTGCCGACGAAACATCAACCCGCGCAGGCGCGCCGAGGCGGTGTTTGCCAAGGAGACCCGCTCAGCCACACACCGCCCACTTGCTCCTTGAATCAGTCTGCACTCCAAGAGACCAAGACCTTCCGGGCGACTACACATCCCAATCGTCATCCTGCTCCTTCATCCGACGACGCACCACAATGATGCTGAGAAAGGCAGCAACTACCAGCAGAATTCCAATGATGATGTAATTGATCGTCAGATCGGGGCGTTCCCCTGTCTGCAACAACATGGCAACCAACAAGCGCATACGAACTCTCCTTCTTCCGTATTCAACCAGCCATCCCTACGTGTCCCCTCTGTCTCGGCTGTTCTTCGTTTCATTCTTGTCGTACATTTCCCTTGCGTCCTGTGGTGGGCTTGTCTCAAGAGATCACTCTGCCGCGGCCCCGAGGAGGGCAGGAAGTTTGATCAGCGCCGGCCCCAGGAGAACGATCAAAAGCGCGGGAAAGATAAATAAGAGCAACGGGAAAATCAACTTGATCGCCGCCTTCGCCACCATTTCCTCCGCTCGCTGACGGCGACGAGTTCGCATCGAATCGGCGAAAACTCGCAGCGAATCGGCGATCGAAGTACCGAAGCGGTCGGTCTGGACAAGCATGGCGACGAGGGATTTGAGATCGGCGACACCGGTCCGATCTCCCAAATTCCGCAGGGCCTCATCACGAGGTCTCCCGGCACGGATCTCCCGATTGGTCACCTCCAGCTCCTGCGAGAGCGACGGCTCAACAAGCTGCATCTCTTGCCCAACCCGCACCAGCGCCGCATTCAACCCCAGCCCCGCCTCGACACAGACCACCATCATATCGAGTGCATCGGGCAAGGTGCGAGAAATTCGATTCTGGCGGTTGGCAATCAACCGCGACACGGCGATCGAAGGGAGGAGCAAGCCGAATCCAAACGCCACCGCCACCAACCCCAGCAGCGATTGATCAAAGGGTAAGCCAAGGATGACCCGCCCCACAAAGATGGTCAATGCCGGAAGGAGAAGAAAAGCCGCCACAGCGACGGCACGGTAGATCGTTACCGCATTCTCGCCCCAGAATCCGGCTTGCATCAATCGTCGTCGAAGTCGGCGGACATTGCGGGGGGAGGCCGGCAGCAGGCTGACCATCGGCTTGATGACCCGATCGACGACCACCGTCGAGACGGGTGGCCGTTCCGCTTCCGGAAGAAAGTCGGAGTTGATCTTCTTGAGTCGCGACTGCAACGGATCTGACGGCCGTACCCACACCCAGTAAGCGGCCAGCACCAGACTGCTTACCGCCAGACCTATCGCCCCATACAATACCAGCGCTGCGACGTCCATGGTTCTTCTCTCTCCCTGCTGCCCTTCTCCCGTGCCAACCCTCAATGTCGCGAGTGGCGCTAGACCTCGATGCGGACGATCTTCTTGATCACCAGCCACCCGATGACCTGCATTCCAATCCCGACCCCCAGGATGGTATATCCGCTCGGATGCTCGTAGAGTGGCTTCATGTACTCCGCATTGAAAAGGTTGATCCAGAAAAAGAGGAAGAAGGGGAGCGCGCTGACAATATATCCCGAGAGGCGCGCTTGTGCCGACTTGACGCGTACTTCACCTTGAATGCGAAACCGTTCTCGAATCGTGTGGCTGATGTTGCGGAGGACTTCGGAAAGGTTCCCACCAATCTCGCGCTGAATGAGGACCGCGGTCACACAGAGCTTGAGGTCGAGCAAGGGAACCCGACTGACGAGGTTCTCGAGTGCCGCCTTGAGACTGAGCCCGAGGTTCTGCTCCTCGTAGGTCTTTCCGAACTCCCGCGCGATCGGTTCCGGCATTTCGGTCGCGACCATCTGCAACGCCGAACTGAAGCTATGGCCCGCCTGCAGCGAGCGGACCATCATCTCGAGCGCATCGGGCAACTGCTCCAAAAAACGATCGAAGCGCTTTTGTCGTCGCTGCAGGACAAAGAGCAACGGAGCGAACATGACGATCCCCGTGGTGATCAACATCGCAATCAGCGATCGTGAGAGAAGAAAGATGAGCACCCCGGCGAGAAATCCCCCGATCAGACTGAAGAGAATGAACCGGTAGACGGAGATCATCATCTCCGCTTGGCTGAGGATCGCCTGCAACTGCGTGAAGATCGAGAAGCGGATCAGCAGCCGGTGAAAGAACGGAACGGTGCTCAACAGAATCTCTTCGCGCAAAATTTCAATTTCGCGCTGGCTGACTCCACCTTGTACTTCGACGATCTTCTTGAGCTGCTCCTCGACCTGCCGGCGGTAGGTGTCTGTATCGCGGCTGACATAGTAGTAGATCGCCAACGTCAAGAAGAAGAAGGTGATCCCGACAAGGACAATTTCGAGGTAGAGTAGACTCATGGCTTTCTCTTCTGCACGGGATCGAAGCCCACCATCCCAATTGCGGGACAGCCAGTCGATCCGATCAGGACCAAGCGGACTCAAAGAGATGGGCTGGAAGCTTGAATCCGTACTGTTCCAACCGCTCGGAGAACCGGGGACGGATCCCCGTTGGACGGAATTGCCCCTGCACTTCTCCCTTCATGCCGACGCCGGTGCGGACATATTTGTAGATCTCCTGCATGGTGATGACCTCGCCTTCCATGCCGAGGATCTCCGAGACGCTGACCACCTTACGGGATCCGTCCCCCATGCGGGAGACTTGCAGGATCAGGTGGATGGCGGAGCTGATCTGTTGTCGCATCGCCCGATCGGAGATGCGCAGGTTCGACATGGCAATCATCGTCTCGAGGCGGGAGAGGGCGTCGCGGGGAGAGTTGGCGTGGATGGTCGTCATTCCCCCATCATGGCCCGTGTTCATCGCCTGGAGCATGTCGATTGCTTCCTCGCCGCGGACCTCGCCGACGATGATCCGATCGGGTCGCATGCGCAGGGAGTTCCGCAGGAGCGATCGCTGCGTGATCTCGCCCTTCCCTTCAATATTCGGTGGACGGGTCTCCAAGCGAACGACGTGGGGTTGCTGCAGAAGAAGCTCCGCCGAGTCTTCGATGGTCACCAGTCGCTCGTTGTGGGGAATGAACCCGGAAAGGGAGTTGAGCATCGTCGTCTTTCCGGCTCCCGTTCCCCCGGAGATGAGGACATTGAGGCGTGCCTTGACGCAGGCTTCAAGTAGTTGGACCAACTGTGGGGTCAGTGCGTTGAGATCGAGCAGATCCTTGATCGTCAGGGGATCCGTCCCAAACCGGCGGATGGAGAGGACGGGGCCGTCGAGTGCGAGTGGCGGAATGATCGCGTTGACGCGGGATCCATCCGCCAGCCGTGCATCGACCATCGGGGAGGACTCATCGACACGCCTTCCAATCCGGGAGACGATGCGGTCGATGATCTGCAGCAGGTGCACATCATCCCGAAATCGGACCTTGTCGACCTTCTCCAGCCGGCCACGCCGCTCGACAAAGATCTGATGCGGGCCATTGACGAGGATATCGGAGATCAGGCGGTCGGCGAGGAGCGGTTCGAGCGGGCCCAAACCGAAGAGTTCGTGCGTCACCGCGGTGGTGACCATCTCCCGCTCAAGCGCGTTGAGGGGAGTCGTCTCCTCCCGCAACAGGAGCTCGATGACCCGCTTGACTTCATTGCGAGCGGCTGTTGAATCGGTCCGCTCTGTCTCCTCCAGCTTGCGCAGATCGAGGCGATTGATCAACCGGCGATGTACTCGCTCAATGATCTCGTTCAACTCGTTCTGCTCGCGCTCTCCCGTCACCGGAGGCTTGTTGAGCTGGAGGTTCAATCGTTCTGTCAGTGCCATGCTTTCTCCCTACCGGGGGCTCTTGTGAGGTGGGTCCTGCTTGATGCAACCCAAGGTCCAATCGATTCAGTCATCTCAATTCCGTCGTCAGCTCGATTGCTCGATCGCCCTCGCGGCCCTGCCCGTCGAGTTACGAGCCAGGCCCTTCACTGGGACCTGCGGACGTTTTGGGATCTCCGAGGAGTCCCGTCAAGAGCCCCGTCAATCCACGCGCGGGCTTCTTTCCCGGCACCTGTGGGTCCGCCATCGAACGGGAAGAAGGCTGATTGCCTCGCCCCGTCAGCTTATCGGCAATCGTCTGGATATCCTGCACCACCCGCGATTGGGTCTTCGACAAGACCAGCGGCTCTCCTACATTGATCGAGGCGATCACCGCGTGATAATCGTTGGCGATGGTCGCATAGACGGGGGTCTCCAAGACCTTCTCGACCTTTCGTACGTCGAATTCGGGCGATTTGACAAAGCGGTTGATGACCAACCGGATCCGATCTTGGCTGTACCCGAAGAGGCGGAAGATGTCGAGCGCCCGTTTGGCGCTGCGGATCGCCGGAATATCGAGGGTCATCAGGAGGATCAGGTCGTCGGCGGCGTCGAGTGCCGCCACGGTAATATCGTTGAGGACCCGGGGGGGATCGATGACGACGTAGTCGGACTGCGAGCGCAAAAGCGTGATCGCCCGGGTGACGTGCTCGACACGGATGTCCTCCTCCTTGGTAATCTCGGTTGGAGCGGCGAGGAGGGAGAGATACTTCGATCGTTGCGTCAGGTAGTTCCCAAGCAACTGATCGTCGAGCCGGTCGAAATTGCGGACGACATCGTGAATGGAGTAGTTCGGCTCCAAGCCGAGGTAGAGCGGCTGATCACCAGCCTGCAGATTGAGGTCGATGATTGTCGAGCGCTTGCCTCCGGGTCGGGTCAACGTCGCCGCAAGATTGGCGGCGAGGAAGGTCGTGCCACAGCCTCCCTTGCTGGAGTAGACGGCGACGACCCGGCCAAGCGTCGACTCCTCTGGGCGATGCACCTCTCGCTCGACGCGCTCAAAGACCTTGGCGACCTCTGCCGTATCAAAGGGTTGACGCAAAAAGTCGATCGCGCCACTGCGTAACGACTCGAGAATCAGGTCTGGTGAATGGTTCTCGCTGGAGCAGATGATGACCGTCGCCGGGAGTTCCTGCCGAATCCGCTGGACGAGCTGAAAGGAGTGATGAACATCCCCATTGAGCAGCACCAGCGCGACTTGGGGGCGGAGGCGGTTCATCTCCTCGAGCACCTGCGGCGCGTTGGGCAGCTCCGCGACAATCGCCACCACCGACAGATTGTGGCTGGCGCTGCGCAAGAGCACCCGTTCCTGCTGGGTCAGGCTCCGTCCCAGAACTACAACTGAGATCGCATTTGGCACGGTCTTTCTCGTCCTTACTCCGCGTCACCCGCGGACTCGCATCGTCTGGTCCAGCCAACTTGCCTACTCGCCAAAACGTCTCCCGGGGAGAATGAGGGGCAGGATCTGCAACGGAAAAGTCGCGAGCGGTCCAGGAACAGCCCAAGGGGGATGGCTCGGCCATTCATCGGGTCAGAAAATGGGGAGTGCGGCACACTCCTGTCAGATCGGCATCGGTTCTTTCCAGTCGGTAATCCGTCGTTCTCTCCTCGCAAGGAAGCAGGCTTCTTGCCCCCTTTTCTCTCACTTTTTGTCTTTCCAAGGCCCTCTTTCGACCTCTTTTTGACGTTTCTGAACCCGACTCACGTTCGCTTGACCGAACTGACGCGCCAATTATATTCGTCTCCCAACCGAAACACCACTCCAAAAAAGGGCCTCCTTTCGGGGTGACCTGAACCAATTCCGCCGGAGAGGATGCTTGACCACTCTCGGATATTCGCCGGTCATTGCAACAACTGAGTCGCCATTGGGAGCCAGTTGCGCTGGAATGACGGGGCAGAATCTGGCGGCAGATGGGCGGGAGAGACGGGCCTGCCCCCCACAAAGAGTTCGCGCACAAAGGTTCCTCGCAGGGCTCCATCAGAGCGGACCTCCTCTAAATAAAAGAGGCCGACATTGGTCACCTGCAGTTGGGTGGCAGCAGGGTTTCTCACCAGCTCCACCGGATTGAAAAGAAGCACGGGGAGAATTCCCGCGTGCGAGTTGGGGGCCGGGTAGGACGGGGTCTTGACGTAGCGGTACTGGTTCCAGGCGGTGGTGTCGACGACGTCATTGATCCGGAACCGCAGTGCGGTCAGTCCTTCCTGAACCTGTTGGTAGGTGTTGGCGTCGTTGACAGGGTAGATGGGGAGAATCTCCCCCACTCGAATCTCGCCGCAGTAGCCGAAGTTGGCAAGCAGGCCGGTCGGGAGCTCGCTGAACGTCGCCCTGGGTCGCGTCGTCAGATTGGGAATGCGATAGTAGATCCGCTGTAGCGTGACCTGCTGCCCCAGGATCGTCTTGACGCCGACTTCGGTCATTTGGGTCGTATCGCGCAGTCCGGTCACCCAAGCGCCAGCCGCGCCGACACTGTCGACGAAGGGGGGGCCGAGTCGTGACCCTGCCGCGAAGCGGGAGCGGTAGTAGTCCCCAGGCTGGTTCGGCAAGGGGCTGTTCAAGCGGGCAGGATCCCCGACGTATCGAACGATATCCCCCGATTGAAAGAAGGTATCGGGCAGCAGCAGGGGGCGCCAACACCCACCAAGCCCGCCCGTTGCGCCATCGATCGGGAAGGTGGAGGCGATCGTCACCGATTGGATCGTCGCGGAAGAGAGACCGAGGAGCCCAGCAAAGAGAAAGGTCATCGGAAGGTTGGCTTCGATCCGCACTTGTGGATTCTCTGGTGGCCCGACCAGTGTCACTTGTCCCGGATCGAGCACCAGTCGATTGGGATTGGCGGAGGGGTTGCCGCCGGGTGTGTCAGCATAGCGCCGAACCTGATTGTAGGAGGCGTAGAGAACCGAGAGATCCTTGACGATCTGCTCTTGATGCGGCTGGGCGGATCCAGACTCGATCGTCGAACGCAGCCCGCTCGCCCCGGCGAGTGCCGCGGCGTCGACGGCGTTCTGAAGTTGGTGACGGAGACTGAAGGCATATCCAAGATCGATCGCCAGTGCCAGCGCCCCAATCAGGACCGTCACGAGGATCCCCGTCAGCGCGAGGATGGTTCCTCTCTCGCTGTTTCTCCCTTTTCTGATCCGCTCGGCAGGGGTTGCTGTCAACCCCCGTGGCAGGTCTTCTCTTTCTCGTCGGCGCAGCATCTTCAAGTTTAACCACCAATATGTCGATCGGACAAGTTGCCGATCGGGCAATATGTCGGGAATCATTCAGGCTGGAAGAAGGCCTGATCCGATCCGAGCCTTGGGCCTCACTCTGGTCGTTTCTGACCATTCGTCCCCGGGAGCGGTTTGTCAGGACCAACGGGTCCAAGGATCGCCGCGGGTGGACGGGTCTCGCTGGCGGCAGTGGACTCCTTGGGAGGAGTCACTACTGGAGTTGAGGGGAGAGCTTGGACATTGTCCGGCCGACGGGGCCCGGCATGGCCCGACTGTCCCTCGATCTTGCCGTCGGGTGTTACTGGTCCGGAAGCCCCGGGAGTCGGTGCGCCAGTCGGAGTATCACTCACCCCTGGGAGGCGCGGGAGTTGGTCCGGATTGAGTGGCTCAACGATCTTGACCGTCGCCAGAAAGAGAAGCTCCGTCTCGTTGCGCCGGAAACTGCGGCTCTTGAAGAGCTCTCCGATCAGCGGGATATCCCCCAGCAAGGGGAACTTGGCGAGGTTGACCTGCTCCGAGTTGTCGATCAACCCGGCCAGAGCAAAGCTCTGCCCGTTGCGCAACTCGAGGGTCGTCTTCGCCCGACGCACCCGCAGTCCAGGGATCGTGAAGCCTGACAACTGAATCGCCGCGGTGATGTCGAGGCTGGAGACCTCCGGCTCCAGTTCGAGACGGATGTGATCTTCATCGAGAATAGTCGGGGTGAAAGAGAGCTTGACGCCAAACTCCTTGTAGATGATGGTCACGGCGCTCTGCCCCTGGGTCACGGCCTGCACGACCGGAATCGGAAACTCCCCGCCGGCGAGAAAGTTGGCGGTCTGGCCGTGCATCGCGATCAAGTTGGGCTCGGCGAGATCACGGAGGGCGCCCCGCGAGTACATCGCATTGAGAAACCCTTGGATGACTGTCCCGCCAACGATGCTGCCGACGAAGAGGTTGATGGCTGGGCTCGCCGTCACATCGAAGAGCGAGCCAGCGGCTCCTCTCCCCGCTAGTGGGATGTTGCTGAATTGAGCGGGGCCGCTCGGGTTGATGTAGGTGGGAAGGCGCGTGTTCTGGATCCCATAGGCCGGCGCAATCTGGCGGAGCACTTGTCGATTGACCTCGGCAATGCGGACCTGCAACTGGACCTGGGCGGCGTCGAGGACTGGGCTCTTCAAGAGGTTGGTGACCTTGAGGCCAGCCGCCTCAATGATCTTCTGCGCCTGTTCGGCCAGCTCCGGACGGGTAACGGTCCCAGAAAGCACCACGGAGTTGTTGGCCTGGCTCAGTTGGATGTTCTCCTTGGGAAAGAGCATCTTGATCTGATTGTCGATGAGGGTCAGATTGGCCTGCACATTAAGATCGAAGATCAGCATGCGCGGGGACGCCGTCGTGGCGCCGCGCGCCCAGACCACCAAGTTGACCTGACCAAAACTGAGACCGTTGATCATCACTTGTCGGGTGGTGATCGGCACCACCTCGGCCACCTTCTCTCCCGAGATCGAGACGCGCTCGTACTCCTCGTCGAACTCGAGAAGGCGGGACTGCCCGACGAGGATGTCGACCCGAACCGTCGATTGGGCATTGCCAAAAGAGACCTTCAGCGCCGCACGCTCTTGTGCCCTGGCCGACTGCCCCAGCAGACCAAGCACCGAGAGGGCCGAAAAGATCAGAATGGCCGCCCGGCGCCTGGCTTGGAACTGACGACGAGGATGGCGGGTTGAGTCGATGGTCCTCACCGGGGAGGACGGTGGAGGAGGCGGTGTCCCTTCTCTGCTCACGGAATCTCTTCGCATCATATGGTTCTCGATAGTGGACGTTGGAGTCATCGCTTCGTTCAGGTCTCCCGAATCGTGGGGGAGGCTGAAGGTCGATCGGCTGACACCCCCTTACGGGATAATCTGGATTTGCGACCGCTTCGCCCCTTCAATCAGCTCGATGGTGGGGGGAGCGGGAGTCGGTTTCTTGGCTGGCGCAGGATCGCTTGCGGGAGCCACGACGGGACGGGTGCGCACAGGAGGCTCGCTCGTTGGACCGGAGACACCGCTCCTTGGCGGGGCTGAACCTGCGGCTCGGGCGCCCTCGAGCGCCCGCTGCTCGAGGGCGACGTCGTTGATCACATCCCGGCGCGTCGCCCCCGGTGTCGTCTCGATGACAAGATCGGTCGCGTTGCGAATCGAGAGTTGCAATCGCCCCTCCGCTTCCGCCAACTTCAATTTCTCGGCCTGAGCCGGCGTGACCTCAAGCGTAACCGTGTTGACGAGGGTGGGCTTCCCCTCGGCGCGGTTCTGCATCTGCTGCCCGCCCGCGAGAACCCTCACCTTCTGGAGAATGACCTTGGAGACTTGCCGGGCCCCTTCCAATTGCGGCTGCATGATCGCGATGACATCGACGTAGGTCCCCGGGGAGACAAATCCTCCCACGCTGCTCGCCTCATCGACGCGGACCGAGACAGCCCTCATCCCTGCCGCAGTCACACCGGAGATCCCTGGCTGGGCCCCGACGCCGGCAAGGTAGCGACTGAGAACTGGCATCCTCGCGGGAATCTCCGCGATTGCCACCCGTCCGAGCACCTCCGATTGCTGAATCATCGCCTGCTCGGGCAGCAGCTCCCGTGGGTATTGGGTAACGGTAATGTGCTGTGGCTCGATGCGGGTGCCCGGGGCGATGTCGACCGCCGCCGCGACCACTCCTTGCTGCTGCCGGACGCGAGCTTGGTTGAGGCGGCTTTCCAGGAAGAACTTCGCCGCATAGATCGAGACCAGTCCAAAAAAGACCGCCCCTGCCAGCGCCAATAGAAATCGTTTATTCATCTCTTGTCTTCTCCATCCATCCCGGATCCATCCCGGTCTGGCCATCTCCTGCTTCGTCAGGCGGGTGACCGTTTTCACCGAAGGAGGTTTCGTCTGTCAATGTCTCGCTCGACTGAGGAGCCGTCTGGATGGACGATCCGGGTCGTCCCCGTCGTCCCTCTTTCGTGCGGCAAGTGATCTGCCACTACTCACGGCATCAATGAAGTTCAAAGGGTCCTATCTTCCTCTCGGTGATCTCTGTGCCTTGGTGGTGCAATCACCTCTTCCTCACCGTGAGTCGTAACTATTCATGAGCCATGTAGCTGGCGGCGCGCAACCGGATGGTGACGGCCGAACTGCTCGGAGCCGATCCGTCCCGATCGCCAATGATTCGGACGACCATGGGCAATGGAGTCTCGAACTGATGTGTGATCTGCAGGCCGACCCGCTCCCCACGAACGGCACCAGTGTAGTCCGGCTCAGGTGCAGGGTCGTCACTGGTTCCATAGGCCCCATCGTCTCCCGGCGAGAGGCGAATTCGGCGGATCTCTGTCTCTTGCCCAACCGAGACGCCGGACGAGGAGAGGTAGGACCGAGCCCGATTGAGGGCTGCCGCTTGGACGGCACCTTCCGTGGTGTAAGGAAGGCCCGGGCCGAACGGCAAGACGAGAATTCTTGCCCCTTCACGGGCGGCGCTGGTCAAGGCTTGGCGTGCGGCAAAGGCGCGTCCGATCTCCACAATGCCAAAGACTAGAAGAAGAAAGAGCGGAAGGACCAGTGCCATCTCGGCCATTGACTGGCCTCGCTCTGACAACCCAGGACG
This sequence comes from Blastocatellia bacterium, assembly GCA_049317725.1. Taxonomy (GTDB): domain Bacteria; phylum Acidobacteriota; class Blastocatellia; order RBC074; family RBC074; genus CAIOZW01. The sequence continues at coordinate 41,812 of JBMOHS010000002.1, read as the reverse complement.
CCCGCGGCGACGGGACGCATCGATCACTGCCATCTCCCCGCCTCCTTCAACTTCCCCGCTTGAGGGTGCAACTGGCCGACACATCGATACTCTGAAACCCTTGGGCAAAGTTCCCAATCGGCAACTCGATCGTGTAGAGAATCGTCACCCGCACCAATTGCCGATCATTGCTGATCAACGTCAGCGCGTTTTGATAGGCCCGCGCGTCCTTGGAGAAGAACTGGACCTTGCTCCCATCGAACCCATTGTTGGTCACATACTGACGGACCACCGGAACAATGTATCGCTCGAAGTTGATCGCTGTCCCAGTGTCAGGATTGCACGCCGGCGGGGTACAGTAGTTGGCGCTGCCAATGGTGGGGTTGCTTGCCCAGACGCGTGCGCCTTCATAGGCGGCTCCGTGCAGGACCATCTGTAGATTGAACCCACGAGCGATGAAGATGACTCCGAGCAACATGACGAAGAGAACCGGAACGACCAGGGCAAATTCGATCAACGATTGTCCTGTCTCTCCGCGGCGGGGAACATTCCGGAGCAGTCGCACCGATGACCTGCCAAGAAGAGAGGGTGGGGTGAGCGGTTGAATCCTCCCTGACACCCTCCTTCCAAGCTTTCGACTCCCGACCAGATTCATCTTTGCCACCGTAACGTCACCGTAACACCAGAAAAGCGGGCTTGGACGAGTGACCCGCTCTCATTACCAAAGAGAGAGCGCATACTGCGTCAGCACAGTCCCGACGGCGAGGGCGACCCCAAAGGGGGTCGTCACTGAAGAGATCGACGAATCATCCAGACTGTCGAGCCGAATGGCGTACCACTTCAGCATCGGCAGAAAGAGACCCAGAAAATTGCACAAGACCCGTCGAAAACGGAGCCATGTGAGCCGAATCTTCCGCTCGCGGACAACGGCGAAGAGGGCCAAAGCCGGATAACAGAGAAGCGTGACGAGCAGAACCTCGACGACTCCCCAACCGCCGGTGAAGGCACCGATCGCCATCAGCAACTTGACATCTCCCGCCTTCATTCCACCCGTAACGTAGGGCAAGAGAAGGAGGAGAAAGGCAACGAGGATTCCGATGATGCCCGCAGCTCTTCCCAGTTCTCCTGGCCAGCCAAGGTGGCTGATCGACCCAACCAGCATCGCCGGGAAGACGATCCGATTGGGGATCCGCCGAAACCTCCCGTCGAAGATTGCCACGATGATCACCAGCGCCGTCAACCCGAGATCCCGGACTCCCACGGAGACGGGGACAATGGTTGGAGAGAAGATCGTCAGCTCGGCGAGTGGTCCGATCATACTGAATCCCAAGAGGAATGAGTCAGCCACCACGAAACTGGCCCCACCAACGAACCCTCCCGGATCGTACCGCACAGGAACACGAAGAGCAGGCACGGGAGAAGCCCAGACGCTCAACCCTCTGAGAGAAGTCGCCAGTGAAAAAGAGGTGGTGTTGCGCGGTTCGTGGAGGGGAAGACCCGTACCGGCTCCCTGTCAATCCTTCCCGGTCTGAGCGGTGCATTTGAACCGGATCAGGAAGGTGTCCCGGACATTCTCCGGGTGGCTCCGATCCTCGATCCCGCCCCTTTCTCTCAACCGTGAATGGTCGAACGGGAGGGGGCGAGGGGGCTGGGATCAGATACCTGCAGAGGAGCACGGCAAGGATGAATCCGCCGGCTGATCAAACCCTGTTCAAGACAAATTCAAGTCGAGTGATGGGCAAGAGAACACTAAACGCTCAAGGCAACCGTCTGACCTGCCACTCCAATGGCGTGCTCAACTCAGGCCTGTTCTGCCCGGCTGGCTCTCTAGTCAAAGGGACCGTTTCGAGTGGCCCCCGTCTCACGGCTGCACTGACGCGCTCATCTTAGAGCCCCTCCCTTTCTCCCCCTCTTTTGGAGGGAGAGGCGCAAAGGGACCCGGACAGACTAGGAAATTGCCGCGTTGGCGTTCTGAAGCCGTGAACCGATCTTGCTGAAAATGCTGGTGATGCTGGTGCCCATGGTGGTCAGCACGAAGACAGCGGCGGCACCGATCAGCACGAGGAGCAGGGAGTACTCGACGATATCCTGGCCTTGCTCATCTCGCACGAAGGAACGAACAAACGACTTCACCGACGTAGCTTCAATCTTGTTGATCATGGAATCCATCTCCTTGACTCTCAATCGCCCACGGCGAGGAACGAACCTCCTCTGCGCGGCGACCGGTCACGTTCGGCCAATCCCAGGGTCCATCTGAGGGGGACGGGCAGTTTCAAATGGGGTCGACGTCAAGGTCGACGTCAACTTTCAACGCGGCTTAGATTACCATAGTGGCGGATGGGTTGCGTGGCATGGCCCAACCAGCATTCTTTTTTTTCAACGAGCGGATCTCAATTCTTTTCAATACGATAAGAGGAAAAATCTCATCATTCGATGAGAAATGGAAGAGGAGAATCGCAGAATGAGCGATGAACTGGCAGCCAGACAGCCCTCACCAAGGAGGGCAGAGGGGCCAGCAAGACAGAAAAATCCCTGGGGTGACGCAGGTCGATTGTCGGCGGTGGGGGAGGACGATGGCAGGAAACAGATTGCAGGGGACGACGACTTCGCTACCTGACGTCCCTTGCTTCCAGTCCCCTCCCTGGAGAGGGAGAGGACGAATCCTCTCCCTGAAGGGAGAAAGACACTCATGAAAAGAGCTGGAACAGACTAGGAGATTGCCTGGTTGGCGTTCTCGAGACGCGAGCCGATCTTGCTGAAGATGCTGGTGATGCTGGTACCCATGGTGGTCAGCACAAAGACAGAAGCGGCACCGATCAGCACGAGGAGCAGGGAGTACTCGACAATATCTTGGCCCTGCTCATCTCGTACGAAGGAACGAACAAACGACTTCATCGACGCGGCTTGAATCTGGTTGATCATGGAATCCATCTCCTTCACTCTCGATCATCCGCTGGCAGGAACGAAGTTGTCCCTTGCGGTGACCAATCACGTTCGGCCAGCCCGGGCATCCGGCTGAGGGAGATTCCCGGAAAGGAATGGCCCAGAGGGGATGGGTGAGAGGGACTGGCGGTTTCAAATAGGGTCGAGGTCAATTTTCAACGGGGGTTAGATTACCATAGTCTCGAATGGGTTGCGTGGCACCCTCCGACCCGCATTCTTTTTTCGACTACCAGATCTCGATTCGTTTCAACATGATGGGAGAAACAGAGACGTGATGGGCCAAAAAAAAGTGGGGTGGCAGGGATGGGTCTTGGCGGGAGGATGGCTCCTGGGGGCGTGCCTGCTGCTGGGGGGAAGATGGAGTGAAACCGACTTCGGGCTCCAAGGGGATGTCCCGCTCCATTATCACTTGACGAGAGTGATGGGACAGGCGCTGCGGGAGGGTACGGGGTGGGTCGAGTGGGCAGGGTTGCTCGACGGTGGGCGGGGGGATCGGTTCTTCACCTTCTATCCACGCCTGTTCTATTGGCTGGCGGCACTTCCCGAGTGGATTCTGGGTCTCTCGCACTGGGGTTCCCTGCGATTGGCGATCGTGCTAGTGATTGTCTTCAACCAAGGTACCGCCTACTGCTTGGCTCGGCGATTTTTTGGGCGCTGGGAGAGCGGATGGGTGGGGCTTGGGTACGTGCTCCTGCCGGGCTGGGCGATGATTGGGCTCAATCGGGGGTTTCTGCCCCAATCGTTAGGGATGGGGTTTCTGCCATTGGTGATGCTGGGAGCGATCGATCTACTGGGGAAGGAGCGACGGGCGAGAGGGATCGGATGGCTGATCGTTGGGTTGTGCGGGACGGCGATGACCCACGTTCTCTCGAGTTATCTGGCCCACTTGGTGGTGGGGCTGCTCGGAGTCTGGACGTTGCTGAGCTGGTTGGGCCTGAAACTCCGGGGAGGCTGGCGACGGGGAGAGGGGCTGGGAGAGACGGGACTGGTGCGACTGGCGGTGGGGGTCGCCTGGAGTGCGGGGCTGATGGCGGTGGTCTGGCTGCCGCTGGTGCAGGGCTTGAGCGAGGTGCAGGTCGGCCTGCAAGTCGCACGGCAGGAGTACCGGCACTACCTGCTCTTTGCGCCAGCGGCGGATGGCACGGCCTACCGGATGGCTTGGGCAGGCTTCAACGACGTCGCGAGCTTGGTGGTCTTAGGGCAGACAGCCCTGGTCGGGTTGCTCTGGTGGGGACTGCGCCGTCACGGTGGACCACTGGGGTGGCTGGCCGATCGGGGAACCGGGCTGGCGCTGGTCGGGTTGGCCCTCGCCGTTCCCTCATTGTCGTGGATCTGGAAGGTCGTTCCTGGTCTGCCGTACTTGCAGTTTCCCTGGCGCTGGCAACCGGTGACGGCACTGGTCGCCACAATCTTGCTGATGGGTGTCTGGCGGGATCGGCAGCGGCTGGTTGGCTGGCGGTGGCGATTGATCTTCCCGCTGGCGGGGCTGCTCGTGCTGGGGCTGGGGACCCTGACCGCGATGCTGGTCGGGCTTTGGCCCAAACAAGATGGAGAAGATCGAGGGGAAGTGGAGAGGTCTGTGCGGCTCGAGTGGCTGGAGGGCAGACGACGTGTCGACCCGTTGTCGTTCGAGGAGGGGCTGCGTCTGCAGGATGCCGGGGCGGTCGAATTCGTCGCCTACACGGCCAACCAAGTCTACTTTCGCCCACGTCGAGCGGAGACGACGCTCTACGGGGTGGTCGATCGGCCGGGGGGGCTGGAGATGATCGCGGGAGAGGGATCGGTAGAACCGCTCTCACAACGGCTCGAATCGCGCGAATTCCGGCTGGTCAACCAGACGGCGGTTCGGGTCCGTCTCTCGACCTACGCCGATCCGCACTGGCGTGCCGAGCTTGATGGGGTCCCGCTGCCGATCAGCACGGAACCGACGAGCGGCCTGATGTTGATGGACGTGCCTCCCGGGTCCCATCGCCTGACGATCGAATACCGCCCGCCACGGGGACCACTCTGGATCTCCCTGATCGCCGGATGGATCGGTCTTCTGGTCATCGGAAAGAGAGCCTGGGCAAGGCTCGCCTGACAGGTCGTGCTATACTCCTGAGCGATGAGCGAGACATCTCCTGCCGGCATCTATCTGCATATTCCGTTCTGCGCGACGCGCTGCCATTATTGCAATTTTGTGACGGGCGGCTATGAAGAGGAGCTGGCGGCGCGATATGTGCGGGCGATCCGCGAAGAGATTGCCGGGCGGGAGTGGCCCCCGGCACAGACGAGGGTCGAGACGATCTACTTTGGAGGAGGGACCCCGACGACCCTCACGCCTGCCCAGCTCGGGGGGATTCTCGAAACGATCGACCAGACATTCTTCATCGACCGGCACGCGGAGGTGACGATCGAGGCCAACCCTGGATCGATCTCCGAGGAGCGGTTGCGCGAGATCCGCCAGACAGGGATCAACCGCATCAGCTTTGGCGTGCAATCCTTCGACGACGGGGAACTGGTGATGATCGGTCGCACCCACCAGGCGGAGGAGGCGCGCCGCGCAGTGTCGATGGCGCGGAGAGCCGGTTTCGACAACCTCAGCCTCGACCTGATTGCGGGGCTGCCGGAGCAGCGGTTCGAGACGTGGGAGCGGAACCTGGCGGAGATCTTCGCTCTTGCCCCCGACCATCTCTCCGTCTACCTGCTTGAGCTCTACCCGGACGCCCCCCTCTCCCACCGGATCGAGCGTGGAGAGCTGCGCGCAATCGAGGACGAGGTGACCGTCGCCATGTACTATGCCCTGGTTGACGAGGCTCCCCGTCACGGATTCGGCCAGTATGAGATCTCCAATTGGGCCCGACCGGGTTGCCAGTCACGCCACAATCTGAAGTATTGGACTGGAGCCCCCTATGCCGCCTTTGGGGTCTCGGCGGCGGGCTACGACGGCGGGGCACGCTGGACGAATCAACGTCACCTGCACAACTATCTGGCACTCATCGAAGGAGGAAGCTCCCCGATCGCCGAACGAACAGTCCTTGACGAGGCCGACCGGCAGGGAGAGGCGCTCTTCCTGCAACTGCGATTGGAGGAGGGGGTCGAGGTGGCGGCGCACGAAGCGAGGTTTGGGGTCTCGATCAAGGATCTGTACGGGGAGGAGTTGGAGCGGTTGGTGGAGGCGGGGCTTCTCGAGTGGACGCCAACCCATCTGCGGATCACGCGGGCCGGCAAGGTGCTCGCCAATGAGGTCTTCACAATCTTTGTCTGATCTGGGAGAGGAAGAAGAGGAGCGGCACGCGAGATGGAGCAATGGATCGACCTGCGCAGCGATACGGTAACCAAGCCCACGGAAGGGATGCGGCGGGCGATGGCCGCTGCCGAGGTGGGAGATGATGTCTACTTTGAAGACCCGACCGTCAATCGACTCCAGGAGGAGGCAGCGGCGCTCTTTGAGAAGGAGGCGGCCCTCTTTGTCCCATCGGGAACGATGGGCAATCAGATCTGCGTCCGACTCCTGACCCGTCCGGGAACGGAAGTGGTCGTCGAGGAGCGGTCTCACATCTATAACTACGAGATGGGGGCGGCAGCGATGCTCTCCGGTGTAACCCTTCGTCCCATTGCGGGGGAGAATGGCCGGCTGGGATGGGAGAAGGTTCGGGCGGCGATCCATTTCGGGGCCCCCTACTACGTGACGCCGACCTCGCTGATTGCCCTGGAGAACTCGCACAATATGGCGGGTGGAACCGTCATGTCGATCGAGGAGATGCGGGAGATCTGCGATGGGGCGCGTGCGCTCGGGCTTCCGACTCACCTCGACGGTGCGCGGATCTTCAATGCGGGCCTTGCACTGGGGAGGGGAGTCGCCGAGATCGCCCGGCCATTCGAGACCGTCATGTTCTGCCTCTCGAAAGGGCTGGGCGCGCCGATCGGGTCGATGATCGTCGGGTCAAAACCGCTCATCGAAGCGGCGGTCTCGCTGCGGAAACTTCTCGGCGGGGGAATGCGGCAGGTCGGCGTCTTGGCTGCTGCCGGTTTGATCGCGCTGCGCGAATCCCCTGCCAAGCTCGCGGAGGATCACGCCAAAGCCCAACGGCTGGCCAGGGGACTCGCCGAGCTGCCTGGGATCGTCATCGACCCGGAGAGGGTGGAGACCAACATCGTCATCTTCGATCTTGGCGATGATCGCTGGACGACCGATCAACTCTCCGCCGCGCTCCGCTCCGAGTCGATCCTCGCCAACGGGATCGGCCCACGGCGGATGCGAATGGTGACCCACTGCGATGTCAGCTTCCCTCAGATCAAGGAGACGCTGACGGCCATTGCCCGCCTGCTCGAAAGGGGGCCGGATGACCAAGCATAAGGGGCATAAGGGGTATAAGGGGCAGAAGGGGCTGATTATCGCGATCGATGGCCCGGCCGGCGCGGGAAAGAGTACGATCGCGCGCGAAATCGCCCGGCGGCTCGGCTATCTCTTCATCAATACTGGGGCCATGTACCGCGCCGTTGCCTGGAAGGCACTGGCGGAGGGAATTGCCCTGGAGGATGTGGAAGCGATCGGAAACCTCGCCCGGCGTGCCGTCATCGAGTTGAGTGGGCCAGTCGACGCGCTGGAAGTGGAGATCGATGGTCAGGTCGTCACCCGGGCCATCGTCACGCCAGAGATCAGTCGAGCTGCCTCGATCGTCTCAGCAATTCCTGCGGTCCGACGCGCACTGGTCGCCCAACAGCAAGCGCTCGGCACCGACGGCGGGGTCGTTATGGAGGGGCGGGACATCGGGACGCACGTCTTTCCCAACGCCGACATCAAGGTCTTTCTCGACGCGACGGCGCAGGCTCGGGCCCAGCGTCGCTGGCTGGAGGAGCAGCAGCGGGGCCCGGCGAGCCCGCCGCTCGCGCAGATTCAGATGGAGATCGAGGAGCGGGACGCACGGGATCGGAGTCGCGCCGACTCTCCGCTCGTCCAGGCGGCAGATGCCCTCTACCTCGACTCTTCGGAGATGACCATCGATAGCGTGATCGAGGCCATTCTGGCGTGCCTTCCAGCACCGCCAGATCGTCCAGACCAGCCAAGCCAGGAGAGGTGAAAACGATCGAATATGTTCACTGGCATCATTGAAGAGCTGGGTACAGTGAGAAGCCTCGTCCCGGGGCGGGCAGGGGCTCGGATCGAGATCGCGGCAGGGAGGATCCTCGAAGGCACCCGCATCGGGGACAGCATCGCCGTCAACGGAGTCTGCCTGACCGCCGTTACCCTCGGTTCCCAATTTTTCAGAGCCGACATGTCGGCCGAGACCGTCCGTCGGACCAGCCTGCAGTCGGTCTCCACCGGAACGAGCGTCAACCTGGAACGGGCCCTCACGCCGACGACCAGAATGGGAGGGCACCTCGTCCAGGGGCACGTCGACGCCACGGGGCACTGGCTGGAGGCCCAGCCGTCCGGCGATGGCTGGGTCATCCGCATCTCCTATCCGCCCGAATTGGGGCGTTACTTTGTCGAAAAGGGGTCAGTGGCAGTGGACGGCATCAGCCTGACGATTGCCCGTCTGACCGATCAGTGGTTCGAGATTGCAGTCATCCCTCAGACTTGGCGGGCGACCAATCTGCAGACCCGTGGCCCCGGGGCCGTCGTCAACCTTGAAGTCGATATCATCGCCAAATATGTCGAGCGGATGCTCGATCCTCGCCTCCCTTCCTCACCCAAAAGAGAGGGAGGGGCCCTCACGCTCGAACAACTGCAGGATTGGGGTTACTGACGATTATGCCGCTTGCGACCATTGCAGAAGCGATCGCTGACATTCAAGCTGGACGGATGGTCATCATCGTCGATGATGAAGACCGGGAGAACGAAGGGGATCTCGCCTGTGCCGCCGAGAAGGTGACGCCCGAGATCATCAACTTCATGGCGCGGGAAGGACGAGGGCTGATCTGCCTCTCCCTGACGGAGGAGCAGTGCCGGACGCTCCAGCTCCCGCTCCAGGTGACAGATCAGGAGAACGGGACCCGCTTTGGAACCGCCTTCACCGTCTCGATCGAGGCGCGGCAGGGAGTGACCACGGGAATCTCGGCGGCAGACCGGGCAACAACCATTCTGACGGCCGTCGCCCCAGGAGCGAGCCCCACCGATCTGGTTCGGCCTGGCCACATCTTTCCGCTCCGGGCTCGTCCAGGGGGAGTCCTCATGCGGCCGGGGCAGACCGAGGCGAGCGTCGATCTTGCCCGCCTCGCCGGGCTGCACCCTTCCGGCGTCATCTGCGAGATCATGAACGATGACGGGACGATGTCGAGACTGCCCGAATTGGAGTCCTTCGCCGCGCGGCACGGACTGCGCATCATCTCCGTCGCCGATCTGATTCGTTACCGAATCCGCACGGAACGCTCGGTCCAACGGCTGACCGAGGCGGTCGTCCCGACCATCCACGGCGACTTCCGGGCGATCGCCTACCAGAACCAGCTCAACCAGGAGGTCCACCTTGCCATGGTCATGGGTGAGATCGATCCAGAGACGCCCATCCTCGTCCGGGTCCATACCCAGTCGGTCCTCAGTGATGTCTTTGGGAGCTTACACGACAGTCACGGCGCGCATCTCCAGGTTGCGCTGCGCCTGATCCGGGAAGCTGGCAGGGGCATCGTCCTTTACCTTAAACAGGAGATGGAGGGGGTCGGACTCGCGGATCAACTGACCCACTATCATGGAGCGGGCTCTCTGCTGGAAGCGGGGGGGACAAGCGAGCGCTCCGACGGCAGCGACCTGATGCGAGAAGTCCGCGACTACGGCACAGGAGCCCAGATTCTCCACGACCTGGGCGTACGCAAATTGCGACTCCTCACCAACCGTCCGCCGAGACTCTCGGCTCTCGAAGGGTTTCAACTGGAGATCGTCGAGCACCTCCCCCTCGATGTCTGATTCCTCCCGACGGAGGAGCGTCCTCAGAGAGACTCCTCCTTCTGGAGTAGCCGAAGGGTTGGATCCTCGGTCACGCTGACGGCCGATGGGGGGATCCTCTCGGCGGCTGGCATTGGCTGAGGGAGGTCGACAGGCGCAGGTCCAGCCGGTTGAGGGGCGGCCTTCGGCGCAAAGAAGATCCCATTGATGAGGTGTCCGACTCCCTGACCGATCGGGATCAGGGCCAATACCCAGAGCGATTCCAGGACCTCTGGCAAGCCCTGGATGAGGTAGCCAGACTCCTGCGTGATCACTCGGGCGAGGCTCTCCAAGAGGCCTGCCCCATAGGCTCGATGGAGCAGGAAGGCCCAGACCCCCAGCATGGCACCGCCGCCCAGCAGGGACTCCACGGCGCGTTGAAAGCTCTCCGTTCGGGAACGGGCGGTCCGGGAGCGCTTCCCTTCCCGCCGGGGAGATGAACCGGAGGTCTGTGGTGCTGCGTCGGTACCCGAGACCATCCCACCTGCCCCGCCGGCATCGAGGCGCGCGGTCCGTTTGATCGCGCTGCCCGCACCTTCGAACCCGCTCCGCAGGTTGGCTCCGAGGTCGCGCAAGTCTCGCTTGAGCGTCTCAAAATCGATCGGTCCCCGTTTGCCCTCGATCGCGTCGAGGATCACGCCGAGGTTCATCCCGCAACTCCGACAGAAGCGTTGCCCTTCGATCGCGGTGCTGGCACATCGTGGACAGAACATCGCCCCCCCTCCTCTTTCGTCCGGACCAACCGTTCTCTCGACCTCTTCAACTGGCAGACGGCCCGCTCACCGCCGACCCGCGCGGGGCCGCGAAGAGGCTGGGCGCGTATAGCTCGTTCGTACGACCGTCTTGATGTTTCCCCGTACGTGAAAATCTCCCTCGATCGTCAACTCCAAGGGATCGCAAGCCTCGACTAAGTCCTGGCGGATCTGATTGATGACGTGTTCGTGAAAGATCTTCACCCCCCGGAAGGAGTTGATATAGAGCTTGAGCGATTTCAGCTCGATGCAGCGCAGGTGGGGAACGTACCGCAGATGGAGGGTCGCAAAATCCGGAAAGTCGGAGAAGGGGCAGATCGCGGTGAACTCCTCCGAGGTAAAGCTGATCTCAATGCGGGAGCCGGGATAGTCGTAGGCGAACGTGTCGAGCGGAGAGAGGTTCATCTCCTCCGGCGGAGTCGACCGAATCTCGATGCCGGCCTCTGGCGTAATCTCGCGGACGGGAGGCGGGGAGAGCCGCGGCCGCCCGGCTGGCCGATCGGGAGAAGCTGTCGCTGGAAGACCTGCCGTGGCTCTGCTCTTCTTCATCATCATTGTAGGATCCTTTCGATTCAGTCGAGTCTGACTCCGTCCATTCAGGGAGGCGCTGGTCCTGACTGAAGTGGCGGACCCGCTCACCCAACCGAACGGCCATTTCATCCGCTCTATCCGATCTATCCGCGCAACAGTTCGGTGACGACCTCTTGGGCGATCCGCCGGGCGTCGTCCAGCTCACCAGGGGGGAGGGAGATCGCCGCCACCACCGCGTGGCCACCTCCGCCATAGCGCTCACAGATCGCTGCCAAGTCGTGGGTGCGTGGCTGCGGTGCCCAGGGATTTGAGCCGACCGAGACCTTCGATCGATAGGAGGACTGGCTGACGCTGACGCTATAGGTGACCTCTGGATGGAGATAGTAGGGGATGAACTTGTTATACCCCTCCATATCATCGCCCGCCACGTCAAAGAAGATCACTCGTCCAGTGACGACCGAGCGTAACCGAATCGTCTCGATCGCTTGCCGGTGGCGCTCCGTCAGCGGCTCCAAGCGCTCCCGCACATAGTCCAACTGCGCGACCTCCGAAAGAGAGCGCACCTGCAGATCGCGAATGATGCGCTCGATGAGGGCTGGATCCCGATCAGCCTCGATGACCATCGCCAGAAGAAAGGCCGGATGGTGCATTCCCACGGGCTCCTCAGGGCTGTCGTAGAGGGCGCCATCAATCCGATTGGCCCAATCGACCAACTCCGCCAAGGGGGCGGGATCGAAGCCAAACCGACTCGCCCCGATGTCGGCAATGAATTTGGTGCACGACTTGTATCCAGCGTCGAGGAACTTCCGCCCACTCGTATCAGCGCGAAAGTGGGCTTCGTCCTCCGGCGTCAGAAAGGCGCTCTTGTGGTGATCGAACCACCACGTCAACCGCGGGGAGCTGCTGTACTTAAAGTCGACGATGGCATTCTCGTCACCGTCAAAGGCGTGCTCATCGAAGAGCGCCCCTGCCCGGTGCATCATGGGCTCGAAAGCCCGCTCCCACCCTGGTCGCAGCCGCTCCTCGTACAAACGGGAAAAGACGGCTGCGGAAGAGACTCCATCAAAACAGTTCCCGTGATAGCAGATCTTGAGTTTGCCCATGCGCACCACTCAATCCAATCTTTGCGAATTTTGTTGCGAATTGCTGCGGGCCATTGTCTCCAACCACGAAGAAGAGGGGTGGAATGAGGGCGCAGCGTCACTCTGCCAAGATATTCAAGATATTTCGGAACTACTCACCGCATTGGTGAACTTCAAGGTATCCTACCTGCGAATGATGACAGCTCCATCTGATCCAAATTCGTCGTCTGTTGGCCAGACCCCATTTCCAACCTTCTTCTCGGTGATCTCGGTGTCTCCGTAGTTCCATCTCGTCTTCCGTTGCGTGGGTAATTACGAGATATCTTGGTTCTCCAACAGGGTCTCCTGCCAGAACTCCATAAACTGGGAAGCATACGCAATCCCGAAGCGGCATGCAAGCAGCAGCGCTGGTCCGCCTCGCGCAACAGCCGCTCTGGGAAAGAGGGGGGGGCAGCGTTGACGGCCGCTGGAATGGCATGCTCAAATCCAGACGACGTTCCGATCAGCGCCCCGGATTGTCCAGATCCACTCGTTGAAGAGGGTTCTGCGTTCCACGATCACATCGATCCTCGCGCGGAAGCGTGGTGATCAAGAAAGCATCTGGAAGAAGACCGGCGACCAGACACGATTGGCCCTTAACGGATTGAGAGAGGCAATGGAGAAGAGAACCGTCAGCATCATCAAAGGCGACGGCATCGGTCCTGAGATCACCGAAGCCGTCATGGAGATCATCAGCGCGCTCAACGTCCCGATCGAGTGGGAAGAGGCCGAGGCCGGACTCGCCTGCGTCGAGAAGTATGGCAATGGAATTCCGGAGGAGACGCTCGAGAAGATCCGCCGTCACAAGGTGGCCCTCAAGGGGCCAACAACGACCCCGGTGGGTGGAGGGCACAAGAGCGTCAACGTGACGATTCGCAAATCCCTCGACCTGTTTGCCAACGTCCGTCCCGCCAAGACGCTCCCCGGCGTCAAGACCCGCTTTGAGAATATCGATCTGATCCTCGTCCGGGAGAACATCGAGGATACATATGGGGGGATCGAGCACTGGCAGACCCCCGATGTCGCACAGTGTCTCAAGGTAGTCACCCGGCCGGGATGCTTGGCGATTGCCCGGTATGCGTTCGAGATGGCCCGGTCGATGGGGCGGCGACGCCTGACATGTGTCCACAAAGCCAATATTCACAAGATGTCGGACGGTCTCTTCCTCGATTCGTTCCGCGAGGTGGCGGAGGAGTATCCCGAGCTGATGGCCGATGACATCCTCATCGACAATGCCTGCATGCAGCTGGTGACGAGGCCGGAGCAGTTCGACGTCATGGTGCTGCCAAATCTGTATGGAGACATTGTCAGCGATCTCTGCGCTGGGCTCGTCGGGGGACTGGGTGTGGCCCCGGGAGGCAACATCGGGGTCGATCGGGCTGTTTTTGAGGCGGTGCACGGGAGCGCGCCAGATATTGCGGGTCGAGGCCTTGCCAACCCGACAGCCATGCTCCTCTCGTCGACGCTGATGCTCTACTACCTTGGCTTCGCCGAATCGGCGAGGCGCATCGAGACGGCACTGCGGACGGTGCTCGGGGCGGGAATCAAGACCCGGGACCTCGGCGGCACCGCCAGCACCAAAGAGTATACGGCAGCAATCATCGAAGCCCTCCCTGAGATCGAGCTTGGGCAGACCAATGCCTTTGCTCCCGCCCGTGGCCCCTTTGCACATCGTGGGATGGAGCGGGAACCAGCAGAATGGTCCCTCTACGGCGTCGACGTCTTTGTCCAGAGCCAGGGCCTTCCGACACCACCGCAGCGCGTCGGGCCCCTTGAACTCTCGCTGATCTCGAATCGGGGAACGAAGGTCTATCCCGGTCCAACCCCCGAGATCTTCCTCGTCGATTGGTTCCGCCTGCGCTACCGGTCGAGCCAACCCGTGACGGACGCCGAGATCTACCCCCTCTTGACAGAGATCAGCCACCAGTACGACTGGATGCACATCGAAAAGTTGCACCAGAGCGGCTCGACGGCGATGTTCAGCAAAGCGCAGGGGGAGTAGCAGCAGACGGAGGCAACGACGATGAGAACGCACCGGCCAACTGTGCCGCGGTGGTGCCCAGCGGGCAATTCTCTCTGGGCGCTCCTCTGCGTGGGAGTGGTGATCCTCTGTGTGGGAGGGCTGACCGCCGGTCAGACCCGCTCTGGACGGATCACGCCTCCATTAACGGAGGCGGCCACCCCGGGCGAGGTGGGGCTCTCGGCGGAGCGGCTGGCCCGCATAGAGCGGATGCTGGAAGAGGCGATCCGCGAGCAGAAGATCCCCGGCGCGGTCGCCCTGGTCGCCCGGCGCGGCAAGATTGCCCTGCACAAGGCTTTTGGGCTGGCGGACGTCGCGACGGGACGCCCGTTGGAGCGTGAGGCGATCTTCCGCATCGCTTCGCAGAGCAAGGCGATGACCGCCACCGCGGTGATGATGCTCTGGGAAGAGGGCCGGTTCCGGCTCGACGATCCGATCTCGAAATTCCTCCCCGAGTTCAAGGAGATGCGTGTTCTCCAGACCTACCGGGAGGAGGATGGATCGTGGACGGGGGAACCGGCTCGCCGGGAGATCACCATCCGCCACCTCCTGACCCATACTTCCGGACTTGGGTATGGGGTGATCGACGGGGATCCCCGGTTTCAGCGGCTCTACCAGAAGGCCGGCGTGGTCGACCTCTTCACGACAGAGCGGGTGACGATCGGCGAGAGTGTCCGGCGGCTCGCCCGTCTCCCCCTCCACCACCACCCCGGCGAGAAGTATACCTACAGCGAAGGGCTCGATGTCCTCGGCTACCTCGTCGAGGTCCTCTCGGGAATACCCTTCGACCGCTTTCTGGAAGAGCGGCTCTTCCGTCCGCTCGGAATGAACGACACGGCCTTCTACCTGCCAGAGGCGAAGGCCAACCGCTTGGTGCGTGTCCACAAACGGGAGAACGGTCGCTGGATCCCGTATCCCGTAACCTTCTACGATCCTGACTACCCGATCAAGGGGGCGAAGTCCTTCTTCTCCGGCGGCGCGGGGCTCTGCAGTACGGCGCGGGACTACGCAACCTTTCTGCAGATGTACCTCAACGGCGGAGAGTTGGGCGGAAAACGGTTCCTCAGCCGCACGACGATTGCGACGATCATGTCGCCGCAGATGTCCCGCGACTACTGGACTAACGAGCGCGCGCAGTATGGACTGGCCTTTGGTCTGGTCACGGAGCGGGGCGTCGCCAGCGGGGGACAGGGGAGCATTGGGACCTTCGATTGGGGCGGATACTTCAACACCCAGTTCTTCGCCGACCCTCAGGAAGGTGTCATTGGGATCCTGATGAAGCAGACCCGGGACGTCGCTGACGACGAGACGGGGTGGCGATTCCGGTTGCTGGTTGGTCAATCGATCGACGATTGATGATCGGGTAAAAGAAGGGCCGGAGCCGGGGAGCGTCTTTCTCCCCCGCTCCGGCCGTTCCACGAAGCGCCCTACTTGTCAGCCGATTTGACGATTACTGCCGGAATGTTCTGATCCCGAACCAGCTTGTTGAAGGCTGGGAGATCGGTGGTCATGATCTGCTGTAAGCTGGCGAGCTGGGCATCAATCCGGGTGACCAGATCCTCGTAGACAGCGAGCTGCTGATCGGTTGGCCGCGCATCCGGCCCGGCGATCGACCCCGCCAACGCCGCCAACTTGTTGTTGAGTCGAATCGGGTAGTTGAGAGGGTCCTGACTGCTCTGGTTCTTCGTCTGGTAGAGCTCCTCCTCGACTGCCGTCAGTTTCCCGCTGAGTACCTTCGCCGCCTCGACGATCGGTTTGGCCGATGGCTGGGAGCGGACACGATCGGCGTAGTCGTTGATCTGCCGGCGTACATCGCGGATGGCGACGATCTTGTCGTGGGTCTCCGTCAGCTTATCGCGAATCTTGAGCAGCAGGTCGAACTGTTGCTGGAAGTCCTGCGCGGTGGTGGGGATGCGCGGATCGGCCTTGACGACAAAGGTCTCGGTGAGCGTCTTCGAGTCGACTGTCAGGCGCGCCTGATAGGTTCCAGGAACGGCCTTCGGTCCGCTCGTCATCCCGGCCCAGAGGATCATGCCCGGAAAGCGGCTGGCGTCCGGATAGCGAAGATCCCAGATGAACTGGTTGAGGCCCGGTTCGGTGGCGAGCCGCGTCGGTCCGCCCCCGCCAAAACGGCCAGCGCCTCCCGCCTCCTCGGCAGCAGCCCGGCTGCTGAAGGTGCGAATCACCTTCCCGGCGCGGTCGAGAATCTCCAGCTTGACCTCTCCCTTGGGAGTCTCCTTGAGGTGGTACCAGATCACCGCCCCAGCCGGCGGATTCTGGCCGATCGTCGCGGTGGAAGGGGGGCGAAAACCTCGTCCCGGCATCCGAATCGCGTCTTCAGGCTTGAAGAGGTGGACCTCGGCGGCGGCGAGCTCGTCCTTCCACTGGTGCAGGACGGACAGATCATCGAGAATCCAGAAGCTGCGCCCCTGCGTCGCCACGACGAGATCCTTCTCCCGCGCTTGGATCGCCAAGTCGGTGATTGGCACCACTGGCAGGTTGAGCTGCAACGATTGCCAAGTATCCCCGTCGTTGAAGGAGACGTGCATCCCCGTCTCGGTTCCGGCATAGAGCAATCCCCGCCGGTTGGGATCTTCACGGATCACGCGGGTAAAGCTGTTCTCGGGAAGGCCCGTGATGATCTTCTTCCACGTCTTCCCGTAATCGGCGGTCTTGTAGAGATAGGGACGGAAATCGTCCGACTTGTACATCGTCGCCGCGACATAGGCCGTGCCCGCATCGAAGGGGGAGGCCTCGATCGAATTGATCTGAATCCACTCGGGCAGTCCGGGAAGATTGCCCGTGACATTCTCCCAGTTGCCCCCGCCGTTGCGGGTGACGTGCACCAAGCCATCATCCGACCCCGCCCAGATCACTCCCGCGCGAACTGGTGATTCGGCCACAGTGAAGATCGTGCAGTAGTACTCGACGCTGGTGTTGTCCTTGGTGATCGGTCCCCCGGAAGGACCGAGCTTGCTCTTCTCGTTGCGGGTCAAGTCCGGACTGATCGGAACCCACGTCTGCCCTTCATTGGTCGTGCGAAAGAGTCGATTGCCGGCCGTATAGAGCACATTGGAATCGTGCGGCGAGAAGAGGATCGGGAAGTTCCACTGGAACCGGTACTTCATGCCCTCCGCCCCCCAGCCCATCGGATTGTCTGGCCAGACATTGATGTCGCGCTCCTGCCCCGTTCGATGGTCGAGCCGGGTCAGATACCCACCGTAGTTTCCGCCAAAGACGATCTGTGAATCCTTGGGGTGCGGCTGGACCCAGCCGGACTCGCTCCCTGCGGTCGGCTCCCAATCGCGGATCGTGATGCCAGCTTCGGTCGTCCGACTGACGATCTTGACGGTCGAATTGTCCTGTTGCGCTCCGTAGATGTGATAGGGAAAGTCCTGGTCGAGCGAGACGCGGTAGAACTGGGCGGTCGCCTGATCCTGTTCGCTCCAGGTCTTGCCACCATTGAAGGTGACGTTGGCGCCGCCGTCATTCCCGTTGATCATCCGCAATGGATCGTTCGGCGCAATCCAGAGGTCGTGGTTGTCGCTGTGCGGGACCTCGACCGTCGTGTAGGTCCTCCCACCATCGACCGATTTGTAGAAGGCGACATTCAGGACGTAGACCGTGTCAACACTGACCGGGTCAGCGTAGATATGGGTGTAGTACCAGGCCCGCTGACGCAGATTCCGGCTCTCATTGACGCGTGTCCACGTCGCTCCGGCATTGTCGGAACGGAAGACGCCGCCGTCATCAGCCTCGATGAGTGCCCAGACGCGGTCTGGATTGGCCGGTGAGACGGCCACTCCGATCTTGCCCAAGAGTCCTTTCGGCAGGCCGGGGCGACGGGAGATCTCGGTCCAGGTGTCGCCACCATCCGTCGATTTGTAGAGCCCACTGTCTGGCCCACCACTCTCCAGACTGAACGGGGTCCGCTTCACCTCCCAGAACGAGGCGTAGAGGACATTGGGATTGGTCGGGTCAAAGACGAGGTCGACCGCGCCGGCCCGATCACTCTTGTAGAGAATGCGCTCCCACGTCTTGCCCCCATCCCGGGTTCGATAGACGCCTCGCTCCTCGTGCGGGCCAAAGATATGGCCCAGGGCGGCGACATAGACCAGATCGGGGTTGCGTGGATGGATCCGAACACGACCAATGTGTCGCGAGTTCTCCAGACCCACCCGCTTCCAGGTCCGCCCGGCGTCTCCCGATCGGTAGACCCCGTCCCCGTGTGAGACATTCCCCCGAATCGGGGTCTCGCCCATTCCGACAAAGATGACGTTGGGATCTGACAAGCTGACTTCAATCGCGCCAACACTTCCCGTCCCAAAGGGCTGCCCGTCCGAAATTGGCTCCCACGAGACGCCGGCATCGACCGTCTTCCAGACTCCTCCGCCGGTCGCTCCGAAATAGTAGGTCATGGGTTGCGAGGCAACACCCGCCACCGCGACCGAGCGGCCTCCCCGAAACGGCCCAATATTGCGGTACTGCAGCCCACTCCAGGGAGCACGATCCGGTGCCACGGCGGAGACCGCCGAATGCCACCCCTTGCCCGTGCTGCCCAGGATCGCCACCCCCAACCCAATGGCGATTCCTCCCCACCAAAGCAGATGTCGGGCCGACTCGCGACGCCTCTTGCCCATAGGAAACTCTCCTTGTCTCTGTTGAACTGGTCTTGATTGAAACTGCCCGGAATGAGTCCGTCATCCGAGAGCGGTTCGTTGCTACCCGACCTGTTGGAGCGGCTCCGCGCTATGACAGGTCAGAGTGAGACCATCGTCGACCGCATCGACCGTCACGCTCCCTCCGAACTGCAATTGACCGAAGAGGATCTCCCCGGCGAGTGGCTCCCGGATCTTTGATTGGATCAACCGCGCCATCGGACGGGCTCCAAATTGGGCATCGTATCCGTGGCGAGCCAGCCAAGTCCGCGCCGCTTCCGTCAGCTCGAGGGTCACCCGCTTGTCGACCAACTGCTCTTGCAACTCCCCGACAAACTTGTCGACCACCAGGACGATCGTCTCGGGGGTCAGGGGATCGAAGGCGATCCAAGCGTCCAACCGATTGCGGAACTCCGGGCTGAACGTCCGCTCGATCGCGCCGCGCGCCCGACTGCCCGTGCCGCCAATCCCTCCGCGCTCGGCTGCCGAAAAGCCAAGGGGCGATCCACTCAACTCGCGCGCGCCAGCGTTGGTCGTCATGATCAGAATGACGTTGCGGAAGTCGGCCTTGTTTCCATTGTTATCGGTCAAGGTCGCGTGGTCCATCACCTGGAGCAGGATGTTGAAGAGGTCTGGATGGGCCTTCTCAATCTCGTCGAGAACGAGGACGGCGTAGGGGGTCTTGCGGATCGCGTCGGTCAACAACCCACCCTGATCAAACCCGACATACCCCGGCGGAGCACCAATCAAGCGCGAGACGGTATGCTTCTCCATGTACTCACTCATGTCGAAGCGGAGAAACTCAATGCCCAGATGGCGTGCCAACTGACGCGCCAACTCCGTCTTGCCGACCCCGGTTGGGCCCGAAAAGAGGAAGGAACCGATCGGTTTTTCGGGATGGCCAAGCCCCGCTCGCGAGAGCTTGATCGCCTCGACCACTTGGTGAATGGCCTGGGGCTGTCCGTAGATGACTTGCCGCAGATCCTCTTCCAGTTGCCGCAACCGGATTCGATCCGACGTGGAGACCGACTTCGGAGGGATTCGCGCCATCCGTGCGACGACCAGTTCGACTTCGTGCTCCCCAATCACCGCCGGCCGTTCTTCTGCTGGACGCAGTTTGATCGCGGCCCCCACCTCGTCGATGACATCGATCGCCTTGTCGGGAAGAAACCGGTCATTGATATGCTTGGCCGAGAGCTCCGCCGCCGCGCGTAGCGCGTCATCCCCGTAGCATACTCCGTGGTGGGCCTCGTAATAGCTCTTGAGCCCTTCGAGAATCTGGACGGTCTCCGCGACACTCGGCTGGGCGATCTCGATCATCTGAAAGCGTCGCGCGAGGGCCCGATCCCGCTCGAACGAAGCCTTGTACTCGCTGTAGGTCGTTGAACCGATGCAGCGCAACTCCCCGCTGGCCAGGGCTGGCTTGAGGATGTTCGACGCATCCATTGACCCGCCACTGACCGCCCCGGCTCCCACGATCGTGTGAATCTCGTCGATGAAGAGAATGGCGTCCTGGCGCTTTTGGAGTGCCAGAAGAACCGCCTTGAGCCGTTGCTCAAACTCTCCCCGATAGCGGGTACCGGCGAGAAGTGCCCCCAAATCGAGGGCATAGACTTCGGACTGGCGCAGGATCTCGGGGACTTCACCGCGCTGGATCTTGTAGGCGAGTCCTTCGGCAATCGCCGTCTTCCCGACCCCAGGATCTCCAATGAAGAGGGGGTTGTTCTTCCGTCGTCGGCAGAGTACCTGAATCGTTCGTTCAAGTTCCGCTTGGCGACCAATGAGTGGATCGATCTTCCCCTCGGCGGCCCGGGCAACGAGGTTGGTCGCAAAAGCCCGCAGGGGATCCCGGACCTGCCGGGCCTCTGCCTCCTCTTCCTCATCCGATTCCGATTCCGGGAAGAGAGGCTCCTGCTCAGGCTCTTGCTTGGCCACGCCGTGTGAGATGTAGTTGAGAATATCGAGTCGAGTAACGCCCTGCTTTTCGAGAAGGTACCGGGCGTGACAATGCGGCTCCTCGAAGAGTGAGGCCAAGATATTGCCCGCGTCGATGTTCTCCTGCGCGGAGGCATGGGCCTGCAGGATCGCGCGTTCCACCACCCGTTCAAACCCGGCGGTCTGCTCTGGAAACTGGTCTTCGCGAGACCGGACCAATGTGTCCATCCGGTCGGTGAAGAACTCTTCCAGGTCTTGCCGCAGGAGGTCGAGATCGGCTCCGCAGTTGGTCAAGACTTCACTGCCGACGGGATCGTGGAGGAGCGCAAAGAGCAGATGCTCCAATGTCAGAAACTCGTGTCGTCGGTTGACCGCCTCGTTGGCAGCCAGGTTGAGCGTCGCTTGCAGTTCCTTGGTGATCATACGTGTTCCTTGCCAGCCCACTCCCGCCCTCTCGACGAGCCATCTTGGTCAGGCACTTCCCTCTCCCTCCTCTTCCTCGAGTGTGCAGAGTAACGGAAAGTCAGATTCTTTCGCCATTGCCAGCACACGGGCGACTTTCGTCTCGGCAATTTCGTAGGGGTAGACGCCGGCAACTCCGACTCCCTGCTGATGAACCTGCAACATGATGCGGATCGCGCTCAACTCATTGTGCCGGAAGACTTCGATCAGGACGTAGACGACAAACTCCATCGTCGTATAATGATCATTATGGAGCAGCACCTTGAAGAGGGGTGGCTTTCGCAATTGAGGCCGCGCCTTCGTCTCGACTGCCTCCTCCATTTGTTGCTCGTTCATAGGCATACAAGGAATGGGTCTTCGTCTGCGTTCTCGTGCCCATTGTCTGGACACTCGTGGAGCTCTGACTCGAAATCCGCCGCTATGCTAACAAATTTTCCATCTCCGTGGGAATGGGAGGCGGAAAGATGCCGAGCCTGGCTTTCGGCCCATCCCCCACATCCCCCATATCTTGGAGAGAAAACAATGGTGATCAAACCGAGGAAAGAAGAGATGAAGAGAGATCCACAGTCGAAAGAGAATTCCAGGGAATCGGCAGGCGAAGGATTGGGTGAACAAGAGCCAGTGCGCAGACCCGCAGACGGTCGGGGAGTCCTGACGGGATTGACCGGTGGGTCGATTCTTTTGCTGACCCTTCTTCTCCTGGGGTGGGGAAGAGTTCAGGAGGCGAAGCCAGGGGAGCAGTCTGGCGGCAAGCAAGCGGGCACGATCGAGAGCCGACGGGTGAGTGCCGATTTTGCCCTCACTGCGGACCCGGCGAGCGCCGCTTGGCGCCCTGTCCAGGGGGTGGTCGCAGAGTACGACCAACGCGGGCGTCCCGTGCCGGGCCACCGGACAGAGATTCGTTCCCGGTGGACGGAGAAGAACCTCTACCTCCTCTTCACCTGCCCTTACCAGACGCTCTATCTGACCCCTTCGCCGTCGACGACCAGCGAGACCAACCTCCTCTGGGAGTGGGACGTCGCGGAAGCCTTCATCGGCACCGATTTCGCAAACATCAAGCGGTATACCGAGTTTCAGGTCTCACCGCAAGGGGAGTGGGTCGACCTCTTCATCGATCGGGGAACGGATCCCCCCAATCACGACTGGAGCTGGAACTCCGGATACGAAGTCAAGGCTCGCGTCGATCGCGATCGCCAAGTTTGGTATGGGGAGATGCGGATTCCAATGGAGAAGATCGACTCGCGCCCAGCCAAGGCTGGCAATCGAATGCGGATCAATTTTTACCGGATACAGGGGCCACCTCCCAACCGGGCCCACATTGCCTGGCAGCCGACAAACCAACCAACATATCACGCTCCAGAGGCGTTCGGGACGCTGCGATTAGTTCGTTGAATCCATTCGCGTTGGCTCCAGCGTCGCCCGATCCGCTCGACTGCCTGGGTCCCCTGCTCCGCCGAGACGAGCGGCCGGGGACCAGCCAATTCAGGACTGGGCAGAAAGAGCTGCTGGAAGCCTTCTCTATGCAGAGAATGAGCGGCTGCGGTATGATTTGACGGTCGGAACGGTCCCGGGTCCAGATGGAGCACGGACACGGAGAAGACGATCGCCTGCCACGATTCAATCAGTTCATTCAGAGGGAGCGACAAATGAAGAGCGAGGAGTCCGCAAAGCACAAGCGGGGAAGGTCCCCCCGAGGAGACAAACAGATGGAGAGGCACGGTCATCGAATTGCGATCGGCCTCACCTTGCTGGCAATGGGCGTTCTCCTGGTCGGAGGACGGACCACGGAGTGGATGCGGGCCCGAGTTGCGGCCCAATCGGCTGCCCCTTCCCCCAAACCAGCCACCCGCTACTCAGCGGAGATCCGGCGGACGAGCAATGGTATTCCCCACATTAAAGCGACCGACATCGGCAGCCTTGGATTCGGCGAGGGCTATGCGTTTGCGCAGGACCACCTCTGCTCCCTCGCCGATCAGATCGTCAAGGCGCGCGGCGACCGGGCCCGCTTCTTCGGCCCGGGCGAGAACAACCGCCACCTCAACAATGATCTCGCCATGAAGGCCCTCGGACTGGCGGAGCAGGCCCGTGATCTCTACCAGTCACTCCCTGAACCCCAGCGAGCGATGCTCGATGGGTATGTCGCGGGCTACAACCAATACCTCAGTGAGGTCGGTGTCGCTGGCGTGCCGGGATGGTGTCGTGGCCAGGAGTGGGTCTTCCCGATCACGGCGATCGACCTGCTGACGTACAACCAGAGCGTCGTCGTCACCACCACCAACTTCGCCGAGATGATCGCCACGGCGGAACCGCCCAAAGCAGAGAGGGCGGCAGCCTCCCCCACAGAGATCCCCGAATTCGAGCAGGCCAGCAATGGCTGGGCACTCGGCAAAGATTGGACCGCCAGTCGTCGGGGGATGCTGATCGCCAACCCCCACTACCCCTGGGTGGGCTCCAATCGGTTCTGGGAGAAGCATCTGACAATCCCCGGAGAACTGGACGTCTACGGAGTAGGCCTGCTCGGCTCGCCGGGCGTCTCGATTGGCTTCAATCGGGCTGTCGCCTGGACCCACACCGTCTCTGCTGGAAAACGCTTCACCGTCTACAGCCTCGACCTCGTTCCCGGCGAGCCGACGAAATACCTCTACCAGGGGCAGCCACGGGCGATGAGCCGCCAGACGATCACCGTTGCGGTTCGGCAGCCCAACGGCTCGACGGCGGTCGTCAACCGCGAGATCTATTCCAGCCACTACGGGCCGATCCTCAATTTCCCAGGGATCGGTTGGTCGGCCAAGCGTACGGTCAGCATCCGGGATGCGAACGCCAACAATGTCTCGGTGCAGGCGCAATGGATGGCCATGAACCGCGTGCGATCGCTCGAGGAGTTCAAGGAGGCCCACGCGCGCTACAACGCCATGCCGTGGGTCAACACCATCGCCGCCAGTGCGGATGGACGGGCTTGGTACACCGACAGCGCGGCGACGCCAGCCCTCTCTCCAGATGCGCTCCGGGTTTGGAAGGAGCGTCGCGAGCGGGACCTGCTGACCCGCACTGCCTGGGAGCGGGGCATCGTTCTCCTCGATGGGAGCGATCCTCTGTTTGAGTGGACCAACGATCCGGCCACCCGCCCTGGGGTGATTCCTTTTTCGAAGATCCCGCAACTGGAGAGGAACGACTACGTCTTCAACGCCAACGACAGCTTCTGGCTGGCCAACCCCAGACAACTGCTGACCGGCTTCTCCCCGTTACAAGGAGACGAAGAGACCTCCCGCTCCTTGCGCACACGGATGAATGTCCGGCTCTTGGAGGATAAGGCAGCGACGGGGACGGATGGCCGCTTCAGCTTGGAAGAGATGTCGGCGGCCCTCCTCAGCAACCGGAGCCTCTCCGCCGAGATGCTGCGCGGTGAGCTGGTCAGTCGCTGCGAGCAGGGCCCGAAAGTGGTCCTCGAAGGGACCACGGTCGATCTTCAGGCTGCCTGCCGCATCCTCAAATCCTGGGATGGACGCTACGAAGTCGGGAGTGTCGGTCCTGTCCTTTGGCGCGAATTCATCAGTCAATTCGACCCGGCAGACCTCCAGCGCAAGGGCCGCCTCTTCGAGGCTGCCTTCACGGCGACAGATCCGGTCGGAACGCCCCATAGCCTCGCCGGTGAGGCGGCGGACAGCGCCCAACCGACCCACTTGCAACGACTCGCCCGTGCTGTCCGGCTGCTCGAAGAGGCGGGGATCGCCCTCGACACGCCGCTCGGCAAGGTTCAGTATGCCGACCGCAACGGGCGCCGCATCCCCATGCACGGCGGGGATGGGGCCTACGATGGCATCGCCAACTTCGTCAATTTCGCGCCGAACACCACGACGCTCGAACCGACTCCCGTCCCACAGCGCGTGCGCGGCAGCCGGTTTCTCACCCGAGAGGGCTACCCCATCAACCGGGGAACCAGCTTTTTGATGGCGCTGGAGTACACCGAGAAGGGCCCGCGCGCCCAGGCCTTCCTCACCTACTCCCAATCCGGAGACCCCACGTCGCCTCAGTTTCTCGATCAGACCCAGCTCTTCTCCGACAAGCAGTGGCGGCCCATCCGCTTCACGGAACAGGAGATTCGGGCGGACCGAAATCTGAAGACCATCCGGGTCGTCAGTCGCTGACCCGAGGCAGTGGAGACGCAAAACGGGCGGGCTTGTCGGCGGCCTCCAAACCGCAATCGACGGGCCCGCCCGTTCTTTCTGGCGATCGAAGTTGATCAGGCTTTGACGTAGATCTCTGCGCCGATCTGTTTGAACTCATCCGCCTTCTCGGCCATCCCTGCCTCGAGCGCCGCCTGCTCATCGAGGCCGATCTTTGCGGCGAAGTCCCGCACATCCTGGGTAATCTTCATCGAGCAGAAGTGAGGACCGCACATCGAACAGAAGTGCGCGGTCTTAGCTCCCTCCTGGGGCAATGTTTCATCGTGGAAGTCGCGGGCCGTCTCCGGATCGAGAGAGAGATTGAACTGATCCTCCCAGCGAAACTCGAAGCGGGCCTTGGAGAGGGCGTTGTCGCGAAGCTGCGCGCCAGGATGGCCCTTGGCGAGATCCGCCGCGTGTGCGGCAATCTTGTAGGCGATCACGCCGTCCTTGACATCCTTGCGATCGGGCAGCCCAAGATGCTCCTTGGGGGTGACATAGCAGAGCATGGCCGTTCCATACCAGCCAATCATCGCCGCGCCAATCGCGGAAGTGATATGGTCGTAGCCGGGGGCAATGTCGGTCGTCAGCGGCCCGAGGGTGTAGAACGGAGCCTCGTGACAGAGCGTCAACTGCTTCTCCATGTTCTCGCGGATGAGGTGCATCGGGACGTGGCCAGGTCCTTCGATCATCACTTGGCAGTCCGATTCCCAGGCAATGGTCGTCAGCTCTCCGAGGGTTTCGAGTTCGGCAAACTGCGCCTCGTCGTTGGCATCAGCGAGCGATCCCGGTCGCAGCCCATCGCCAAGGGAGAAGCTGACATCGTAGGCCGCCATGATCTCGCAGATCTCGCGGAAGTGCGTGTAGAGAAAGCTCTCCCGATGGTGCGCGAGGCACCATTTGGCCATGATCGAGCCGCCCCGCGAGACGATGCCCGTCATTCGGCGGGCAGTGAGTGGGATGTAAGCGAGCCGGACTCCGGCGTGGATCGTGAAGTAGTCGACCCCTTGCTCGGCCTGCTCGATCAAGGTGTCACGGAAGATCTCCCAAGTCAGTTCCTCCGCCTTCCCCCCGACCTTCTCCAGCGCTTGGTAGATCGGAACGGTTCCGATCGGGACGGGAGAGTTGCGAAGGATCCACTCCCGTGTCGCGTGGATATTCTTGCCCGTCGAGAGATCCATGACGGTGTCGGCCCCACAATGGGTCGCCCAGCGCATCTTCTCGACCTCCTCCTCGATCGAGGAGGCGACGGCGGAGTTGCCAATGTTGGCGTTGATCTTCACCAGGAAGTTCCGCCCGATGATCATCGGCTCCGATTCCGGGTGGTTGATGTTGGCGGGAATGATGGCACGACCACGGGCGACTTCGTCCCGCACGAACTCTGGGGTCACGAAACGGGGCAGTGCCGCCCCGAAGCTCTCCCCGGGATGGGTGAAGAAGAGGTCCTGCCGGGACTTGCCCGTCCGCTCCAGCTCCCGGTACCCCTCCTCGCGAAAGAGGTTCTCCCGGAGAGCGATGAACTCCATCTCCGGGGTGATGATCCCCCGCCGGGCATAGTGCATCTGGGTCACCCGATGACCGCTTCTGGCCCGAAGCGGGGCCCGACGCAACCCGGGAAACTCCTCCAGGCGCCCGCGCGCCTTCTCACGCGCGTAGAGGGCCTCTTCCGTGGTCCGATAGCCATTGTCGACGGGCGTCACATCGCGGCCCGTATACTCCTCGACATCTCCTCGCGAAAGGATCCACTCCCGGCGAAGTGGCGGTAAGCCATCCCGAACGTCTCCTTGGTAGACGGGGTCTCCCCACGGCCCACTCGTATCGTACACGTAGACGGGATCATTGACCTCGATCGACTCATTGAGCGTCCGCGTCACATGCTGTCGGATCTGACGAAAGGGCACGCGCACGCCTGATTGCTGGCCCACCTTGTAGACTCGACCCGAGGCTGGAAAACTGGTCTCTTGGCTCGTCCTGTTCAGTTCAGTGCTCATAACTCATTTCCTTATCGAAACCGAATGACCCACGGAGAGGATCGTCGAGATTAACCCCCGATACAGGACATCGTCCGCAATGGCTGAACAAAGTCGGGGTCATTGATGTGATGGCGCTCCTCCTTTTGCGCGACCGCGGCGTGGATGAAGTCGATCAGCGTCGCCCGGTCCGCTCCGTCCCGGAGGAGTTGCTTGAGAGGGTACTCAATCGTCGAGAAGAGGCAGGTTCGGATCATCCCGTCGGCCGTCAGCCGGATCCGGCTGCAATGGCCACAGAAGGGTTGCGTCACCGGGTTGATGAACCCAACTTCTCCGGGGGCTCCATCGGCAAAGCGCCAGCGCCGGGCGGTCTCGGCGGGATGATCGGCGGAGACCCGGACCAGCGGATACTGTGCGGCAATCCTCGCGCGGAGCTCCTCCCCTGGAACGACCATCTCACGACGCCAGACCTTGCCGTTGTCGAGGGGCATGAATTCGATGAAGCGGACGCGAACCCCCTTCTCCCGCGCCAATGCAGCGAAGGCGAGGACTTGGTCATCGTTGACCCCCCGAATGACCACACAGTTGATCTTGACTGGCGAAAGCCCCGCCTCGACCGCCGCCTCGATCCCCGCCAGCACCCGATCGAGCTCGTTCCGTCCCGTCATCAACGCGAAGCGATCCGGCGTCAGGGAATCGAGGCTGATCGTGATGCGACGCAAGCCTGCCTCCCGGAGTGCGCCGGCTCGCCCCGCCAGAAAGTGGGCGTTGGTCGTCATCGCCAGATCGCTCACCCCAGGGAGTTGTGCCAGTTGTCGGATCAGCTGCTCGACGTCCTGGCGGAGCATCGGCTCTCCCCCCGTCACTCGCAACTTGTCGATCCCCAACGAAACAAAGATCTCCGTCAGGGTCAGAATCTCTTCATAGCTGAGAATCTCTGCCTTCGGTCGCCACTCCATCGCCTCGGTCGGCATGCAGTAGAAACACCGAAAATTACACCGGTCGGTGACCGAGATCCGCAGGTCGCGAATCGCCCGGCCATGCTTATCTTGTAAGGTTGCTGTTTCTCTGATCGGCATCTCAGTCACTGCTCCCTTTTTCCAGCAAGACTGGGAAAAGAGTGTTATCTTAGCAGCGCCCCGGAGGAAAGTCACCTCGGGGGATCCTCTACCAAAGCCGTGCCCAAGCCTGACACCTCAAGGAGCAGACCAGATGAATTTCGCCGAAGCCCAGACGCTCATTCAACAGACCCATCGAATTGTCGGATTCACGGGGGCTGGCATCTCCACTGAATCGGGGATTCCAGACTTTCGAAGCCCCTCGGGAATCTGGGCGAACAATCGCACCGTGGAATATGGAGAGTTTGTCCGCGACCACGAGGCCCGGGTCGAACACTGGCGACAGAAGGTGGCCATATGGCCCGAGATGCGCGATGCCAAGCCCAATCCTGGCCATCTCGCCTTTGTCGAGCTGGAGCGGCAGGGCCGGCTCCAAAGGCTCATCACCCAGAATATCGACGGTCTGCACCAGAAGGCAGGCAACACCCGAGTGATCGAACTCCACGGTACCACCCGGGAGGTCGAATGCCTGCGTTGCCACGCGCGGACTTCGATGGAAGAGGCGGTGGTGCGCGTGTTGGAGGGAGAGCCAGCACCCGAGTGCCGCGACTGCGGCGGCTACCTGAAGCCGGCGACGGTCTCTTTTGGGCAGGCGTTACCCGCCCGCGCATTCGAGGACGCAGTCGCCGCTTCACGATCGTGCGAGATCATGATCGTCGCCGGCTCATCCCTCGTCGTCCAGCCTGCTTGCCAACTGCCAGAGATCGCCAAGCGGCACGGAGCCGCCCTGCTGATTCTCAATCGGACGGAGACCCCTCTCGACGAAGTGGCCGACTTGGTCCTCCGGGAGGAGATCGGCGAAGCCCTTCCGCGACTCATCGGCTTGGCAACAGTCTGAGCGGCTCGTCAGCTTCCCTCTTCGACAATCGATACCTGCGTCATCTTGTCTCCAACGCGGATCGAATTGACGACCGACTGCCCCTCGATGACACGGCCAAAGACCGCATAGTTATTGTCGAGAAAGGCGGCCGGCCCCAGCGTGATGTAGAACTGGGAACTGGCGCTGTTGGGATCGGAGGAACGGGCCATGGCGACGGCCCCCGCCTCCCCGTGCTTCAGCTCGGGCGTCACTTCGAGCGGGATCTTCTTCTCGGAGCCTCCCATGCCATTGCCCCAGGGACATCCCCCCTGAATGACAAACCCCGGCTCGACCCGGTGAAAGGTCAGCCCATCATAGAACTTCCGCTCCGCCAGCTCGATGAAGTTGGCGGCCGTGATCGGCGCCAGATCCTCGTAAAGCAGAAATCGGATCGTTCCCTTGTTGGTTTCTATTACTGCTGTTCGGTTTTTCATAGGATTTCCAGGATAGGATTTCTAGGAAGAATAGGACCGATAGGACGGGTTAGCCATATTAACCAAACTCGAACTGTAGGACCTATTCGTCCTACTATCCTATCATCCTATCAATCGCAATCGCGACCCCATCCTCATCATTGGAAGTGGTCAGGTAGAGTCCTTCGACGCCCTTCATCTCTGGGTCGGCATTCCCCATGAGAACGCCATAGCCAGCATACTGCAGCATCGAAAGATCATTGTGATTATCGCCAATGGCCATGACCTCTTCGCGGGAGATCCCCAGTCGCTCAGCATAAGCGGCCAGGGTCTGCCCCTTGGAAGCGGTCGCGCCCAGAACATCAAGGATCGTCAGATCGTGAGATCGGTAGCGAGTCTGGAAGATTTGCGCCCGATCGCCAAGCGCGGCCTCTAATCGATCCGTCAGTTGGTCCATCAATCGACAAGACCCGGAGAACATCATCTGAATCGGTGCGTGATCCAGGTAAGCCCGGAGGTCCTCGACCTCGACGACTGCATCGCGGTACCGTGCGAGATAGCCCTGCAGGACTCGGTTGGTCGACGAGATGCCTTCGATGACCATCGTGCCCAACCCGTGTGGGTCATCACAACAGATCATGTCAGCAGTGGCCTCCCGCCCAAGATCGATCACCTCTCGGGCAGCCTCTTCTTCGAGGGGCTGGAAATCGAGGGTCGCAAGGGTCTCCACCTCCTTGGTCAACGCCCCATTGTGAGAAACGAGGGGGAGATCCAAGGCCAGTTCGTGCAGCAGAATCCTCGCTGAGGCAAAGCGCCTCCCCGTCACCAGCACCACCTCGATTCCCCTTGATTGCGCGTTCGCAATTGCCGTGCGATTGCGTTCTGTCAGCTCCCCACGGGAATTGAGGAGGGTTCCATCGATGTCGAGGGCCAACAAATGTATTGCCATATCAGAACTGCAGAGTACCACCGCCTCCCCTCACAAAACAACCGCGTCCTTCTCTATCCTGTCTGCCCCCCTTGGCTCTCCTTGGGCGAAAGGATATCATCCGATCTGTGAAGACCCCTAAACGCGCACTCATCACTGGGATCACGGGACAGGATGGCAGCTACTTGACAGAGTATCTGCTCGGATTGGGGTATGACGTCTACGGCATCATCCGCCGGGCGAGCACCTTCAACACGGAACGGATCGACCACCTCTACCAAGACCCGCACGTCCAGGGGAAACGCCTGCATCTCGTCTACGGCGACCTCAACGACGCCAGCTCGCTCAACAAGATCCTGCGGGATGTGCAGCCGGACGAGATCTACAACCTCGGTGCCCAATCGCACGTCCGCGTCAGCTTCGACATTCCCGAGTACACCGCCGAGGTCGGAGCACTCGGGACGCTGCGGCTGCTCGAAGCGATCCGTGAGACTGGCCTGCACCAGACACGCTTCTATCAAGCCTCCTCCTCGGAACTCTACGGCAAAGCCCAAGAGATCCCGCAGCGTGAGACCACCCCCTTCTATCCACGCAGCCCCTATGCGGCGGCGAAACTCTATGCCTACTGGGTGACCGTCAACTACCGGGAGAGCTACGGGCTCTTCGCCTGCAACGGGATCCTCTTCAATCACGAGAGCCCCCGTCGCGGCGAGACATTTGTCACGCGCAAGATTACCCGGGCGGCGGCGGCCATCTCCCTCGGGTTGCAGTCCCGGCTCTACCTGGGGAACCTCGAGGCACGACGAGATTGGGGCTTTGCTGGGGACTACGTCGAGGCCATGTGGCGCATGCTGCAACAACCGGAAGCGGAAGACTTTGTCATCGCCACCGGGGAGAGCCATACGGTGCGGGAATTTCTCGACGAGGCCTTTGGCTATCTCGGGCTCGACTGGCAGGCGTATGTCGAAATCGACCCACGCTACTTCCGGCCAGCCGAGGTCGACCTTCTCATCGGGGACGCGAGCAAGGCGCGGGAAAAGCTCGGCTGGCAGCCGCGGGTCACGTTCCGTGAATTGGTCCGGATGATGGTCGATGCGGACGTCGCGAGCTGCAGGGCATCACACCACCAGCAAGGAGGCCCCGTTTGAGTCCCTTCCCCTACCAACGTGTCGTCGTCACTGGAGGAGGCGGCTTTCTCGGATCGTATGTCGTCGAGAAGCTGCAGCAGCATGGGGCCGAGACGATCATCGTTCCTCGACGCTGCGAGTATGACCTCGTCCAACTCCCCGACATCCAACGTCTTTATCGCGAGACGCGGCCGGATCTGGTGATCCATCTCGCCGCCGTTGTCGGTGGAATTGGAGCCAACCGGGCCAATCCGGGCCGCTACTTTTACGACAACCTCATGATGGGAGTGCAGTTGATGGAGGAGGCGCGGCACCATCAGGTCTCGAAGTTTGTCGCGCTTGGCACGATCTGCGCGTATCCCAAATCGACCCCCGTTCCTTTCCGGGAAGAGGATCTCTGGAATGGGTACCCGGAAGAGACCAATGCCCCGTATGGTCTGGCCAAGAAGATGATGCTGGTGCAATCGCAGGCCTATCGGGAACAGTACGGATTCCGGTCGATCTATCTGCTGCCCGTCAACCTCTATGGTCCTCGTGACAACTTCGACTTGGCAAGTTCGCACGTCATCCCCGCCCTGATCCGGAAATGCCTTGAGGCCGTTGACACGGGTGCGGACCGGGTTGTCTGCTGGGGCAGTGGCAAGGCGACGCGGGAGTTCCTGCACGCGGCCGACTGTGCGGAGGGGATTCTGCTGGCGACGGAGTGCTACGACAGCCCTGAACCAGTCAACCTCGGGGCCGGCTTCGAGATCTCCATTCTCGATCTGGCGACACTGATCGCTCGATTGACAGGATTCGAAGGGGAGCTGATCTGGGATCCGACCCAACCGGACGGACAGCCACGCCGTTGCTTGGATGTGACGCGCGCCTCGCGGGAGTTCGGATTTCAGGCTCGCATCGGATTCGAGGAGGGGCTACAGGAGACGATCGAGTGGTACCGCGAGCAGCGTCTCCGGGAAGCCTTGGCAGCCCGCCCCCCCATCGACACGCACTAGCGCGGATCCCCCTTGGGAGAGTACTTTTCGAGCACTTGTGGGAAAGGACGGATCTGCGGAGGGGTCCGAACCTTGCCTTCAACGATGATGTCCCGAGCGGAGACCTGCGTTTCGTAGGTGCCCTCATTCGCATCCTTGTCTTGTGTCAGCACAGCGCCCTTCAGTTCGAGTCCCGCGAAGAGGCCACGGCTGCGGGAGTAGGAGACCACCTGCGCTTTGAGAAGCAAGTCGGTCGAGGCTGACGTGTTCCGTCCGACTGGCCCCGCGGAGACAGCGGCCCCAGCCCCCATCTCGAACTTGTTCTGGAGGAGCCCTTCGACTCCCGTCCGGTTCATGATCAGCAGAATCAGGTCGACTTTCTGCCCCCCGATCTGCAGGCCGACACTTCCTCCGCCGATGCGGAAGAAGGCCGGAGATCCCCAGGATCCACCGGCGCGCCGGCAGGAGATCAGCCCCTTGCCGTACTGGCCGCCGAAAATGAACCCGCCCTTCTTGAGGCCTGGAAAGACCGCCACGCAATGGGCCCGATCCAAGAGATCCTGAGGAATCCCTTGGTCTGGTGCCTCCATGATTTGGGTAAAGGCCTGCGCCGCCAGTTTGGCCCGCTCTCGGGCGTCGGTCTTCGGACTGGCGCTTCCCACAGACGTGAGGGAGAAGTGCAGAAGGACGAAGAGGACAGGGATCGCGATTTTTCGCATGAGCTTCTCCCGGGGGATGATGTATCATTCGGCCTTCCGAAGTGGGAACCTTGCCAAAGTAGTTCTAACCCGACCATGAAACTTTTTCAAGCCGAGGACAAAACGGGGGCTGAGCTGGAGCGAGAGATCCCGACTCCGATGACGATCGGCGACATCATCGACCGGGCGGCTCGACTCTACCGCCGACACGGACGGGAGCTCCTGCCCCTTGTTCTACTGCCCAGCCTGCTCAGCTTCCTTGGATCGATCCTCTTCTCGATCGGAGTCAGCCACCTGTCGCTCGATGGCAGGTCCGGAGAAGGGCTCACGCTGGACCTGTTGGTCTATGCTGGAGGGGGAGGACTGCTCTATCTCTTCGGAAAGGGCGCTTTCTACGCCCTCCTCGGCGGTGCATCACGATCCTTCTTCGACCAGTTCTTTGCCGGGGTTCCGTTTGCACGAAGAGCTGTCTATGAGATCCTCCGCCAACGGTGGCAATCGCTGATCGTCGCCATGCTGATCGGGATGGGAGCCGTTGTCGTCTTGCTGGCAGGGGGCTATCTGCTGATTGGAGTGGGGCTGGTCATGGCCACAGAGATCTGGGAGGGCTGGCCGTCAAGGCTCCCGGCTCCCTTCCATTCGGCACTGACCCTGCTGGCTGGGCTCCTGCTGGTGAGTCCCGTGCTTTGGCTGACCCTCGCCGTCTACAGTCGAATCGTCTATGTCCCACAGATTCTCTTGGTCGAGGGCAGCTCCGCTCCCCGGGCGGTTGCCCGCAGCATCCGTTTCGCCCGGGGAGAGAGTCGGCGGATCGCAACCTTGCTCGCCTTCTGGATCTATGGTGCCTGGTCGCTGTGGCTGCTGTTGATGGTACCCGCCGGATGGATCGCCTTCTGGTTGGGGGTGGAGGTCGATCTGCTTCGATCGCTGCAACCATTCTCCACCGTAGGCCCGCTCTGGTACAGAGTTGCTCAACTGACGGCCACCCAGATCAGCGAACTCTTCGTCGCACCACTTGCCATGCTCGGGTTCACCCTGCTCTACCTCGACACACGAATTCGGCGGGAGGGCTTCGACATCCAGCTTCTTGCCGAACGCTACCTTCCAAAACCGAATCTGCCGGAGAAGGCCCCCCGCCTGGTGGACACAGACTCGGGGATACGACCAGAGGCACCGGAGTCGATCCCGTATCCAGCCGGAAGACCCGTGCGACCTCTTCGGCCCCCTGGGGCGGACGGGAGGCGTGATGGGCCATTCTGAACGGTGGCAATGGCCATCGTGGCACCCAGAAAAACGGGGCCCCCTCTTCCGCGAGGGTACGTGTGGCTATCTGAGGTTCATCTGGCTGCTCCTGGCAGGTGCGCTACTCTGTGGAGAGAGCCGCGCGCAAGGGATTGACAGCGCCTCCGAAGTCTCGAAGTATCACGCTTGGCTCGGTCAGATCGAGCATGAGCTGCGCACCCTCGCCGATTCTTCGCGGCCCTCTTCCGAGTGGTCCGAGCGGCTGCGTCGCCTGCCGTCATTGGGTGTCGGAACGACCGCCAGGGAGAGGTCTCTGCCGTGGCGTACTGCTTGGCTGAGCGAAGGGGTCGCCTCAATTCTTCTCCTGCCGGAGGGCGAGACCGCGCAACGGCGCGCCGAGATACTCCAACTGGCGGACCAGACGGCCCGACTTCGGCAGATGATCTGGGTCGACCCGGCGCGTGAAGCCGAAGACGAACGGGTGCGAGCCCGCTTGGAAAGGATCCTCGCCGACCCAGTCTATCAGCGGGTTCCCTCGGAAGAGCCGGACTTGTTGCGTCAACTGTGGGGAGCGATCCGTCTCCGCTTGGTTCACCTCCTCGACGATCTGCTGGGAGAAGACTGGAGAGGTCACGTCACCAGTGACGCGATGGGAACCGACAAGCCAGTCGCGTCACCCGCTGTTCCCATGCTGCGGATCTTGATTGGACTTGGAGTGAGTGCCATTCTCCTCTTCAGCGCGCGGCGGCTGTTGAGGGTGCGACGCGCTCGGAGACGGTTCGGCCAGTCCCCCGCCGAGCCGGGTACGCGTGAGGTACTCGGGGAGATCCTTGCCGATGGGGTCCAGCCAGATGAGCTGGTTGGGCAGGCCGAGCGACTGGCCGCCGAGGAAGACTTTCGCACCGCCACCCGCCTGGTCTACTTGGCCACGCTGATTCATCTCGCGGACCTGGGAATGATCACGCTGCACCCGGCAATCTCCAACCGCGACTATGTGCAGTCGCTACGTCACCAAGAGGAGATGGCCTCCCTCTTCGTTCATTTGACGATCCGCTTTGAAGAGGCTTGGTATGGGAACCTTCCGACCGGCCGAGCCGACTTCGAAGATTGCCGGCAGAGCTACACCACACTCGCCGCTGCGGCCAGCCTCCGGCGACAGGAGTCACGTCCATGAGCCGACGTCGACTGATCTCCCTCCTGCTCGGGTGCCTGTTGGCGGCCACGCTCATCGCTCTCAGCGCCGCCCGGTTGTTGCTCCAACGCCCCAGTCAGAACCCGGATCGGCCCAATCGTTCGAGCTTCCATGCCGGGCCCGAGGGGTCGCAGGCCTTCTACCAATGGCTCGGCGAGAGCGGCTACCGGGCACAGCGGTGGCGCGACTCCTATCAGGTTCTCGAAGAGGAGATGGGGCCTGCACTGCTGATTGTCGTCGGCCTCTCCCCCTCGAGCGAAGTCCCCCTTCGGCAGGAAGAGGTCCGCTCTCTCCACAATTGGCTGCGCCGGGGCGGCCACCTGCTCCTCCTCAGCGAACACCCCGCCATCCCTTTTGACGGGGTGCCGATTGAGGTCGTTCTCCCCGAGCCGCCGGCGGGTCCAGAGGGACCCCAGGTCGCGCCCAGCCAGCCGACACACCTGACCCGTGGTATTCGACAACTGATCATTTCTCCCGATGCAACCCGTCTGATCCTCTCGCGCCCACGCCTCCAGACCTCCCCTCGATCGAAACCGTTCCCGGCCAAGAAGAGAGGGGAGAGAGGATTCAAGGAGGCGGCGGTAATTCCTTTCCTGGAAGCGCCCGTCATCCACGTGGAAGATGATGCGGGCGCGCTCCTCGCCGATTTTCAAG
The DNA here is from genome assembly GCA_049317725.1 of Blastocatellia bacterium. Taxonomy (GTDB): domain Bacteria; phylum Acidobacteriota; class Blastocatellia; order RBC074; family RBC074; genus CAIOZW01. The sequence goes on along the minus strand of JBMOHS010000002.1, from coordinate 5,172 downwards.
CAGGAAAGGGTCGGGTGATCCTCTTGACCGACTCCTCTCTCTTCTCAAATCAAGGGCTCCCCAAGGGAGATCACCTGCGGCTGGCGCAGCATCTCATCGCAGAACTGACGCGAGTGGCGGAGGGATCCGCATCGAAGCAGCCTCTCCCGGTCCTCTTCGACGAGTATCATCACGGGTACCGCAGCGAGCGAAACAACCTGCTGGCCTACTTCCAGGGAACCCCGACCATTTGGATCCTTCTGCAAGGGCTCCTTCTCGGGGCAGCGCTCTCCGTCGTTGCCGGCAAACGATTCGCCCGCCCGCTACCCCGACGATCTCCTGCTCGGCACTCTCCCCTCGAGTTTCTCTCTTCCATCGCCCGTCTTCGTCAGGCAGCAGAGGCACGTGATCTGGCGATCGAATCGATCTATCCCCGCTTCCGGCAATTGCTCTGCCGCCGCCTGAGTTGCTCGGTTCAAACCCCCAATGAAGAGTTGATCAGCCGGCTCGCGGCAGAACACGTCCCGATCCCGCCCCAAATTCTGCAGCTCTTGATGCTTGAGGCGGAACTCGTCCTCCACGGCCAACCCATCGATGATCGGCGACTCCTGCGTCTCGTCCAACAGCTCCGCATCACCGCGCGGGCCTTTGCCCCCTTGCGGTCGAGCCGTAGTCGAAGTCAAGCTCCCTCTCCCTTCCCTCACGGAAAAGAGAAGAAGCGGACCAACTGATACGTGATTAAAAGATGTATCTCAGCAGGAGGGGGGGAGTAGAGGAGCAGCAATCGACTGCCCCAGACTTTTTCAATCAGGGTAAAGAGGCCCGTTTCTCTCCGATCAGAAAGATGAAAGGTTTCGCGGGAGGCAGGAGTGATTCGCGTAAAGGACGGAAACCGGAGGTGGTCTTGACGCTTTCCGGAAGCAGTTCCCCCTCACCACACTGGAAGAGGGGGGTGTTCGCACGGAGCCCTTGCTTATACCTTCTCGCCGTTGGCCCGCATCTTCGCGAGTACCGTCTCGATTCCAAGCTTATCGATCGTTTTGATCCCTCGCGGCGTGACCCGCAACCTGATCCAACGACCCTCACCGGGAATAAAGAAGCGATGGGACTGCAGGTTCGGCTCGAAGCGCCGCCTGGTCTTGTTGTTCGCATGCGAAACATTGTTGCCGGTCATTGCCTTCTTACCGGTCACTTGACATTTTCTTGGCATGATCTTCTCTTCTCCAATTCCAGGCCAATTCCTGGCCAACTCCTGGATGATTTTTCTATTGAACGTGTCCACTCTGCCTGAACTTCCCGATCGGTTCAGGGGACATTGTCCCAGGCCTCTGCCCCTCAAGCGGATCGACCATTGACAAAGGAACGCAGTAAAACAGGCCTCGACAAACCAAATTTGGAGACTACCACAAGAAAAATCGAAAGGCGAGCCAGAAGTAGGGCTCGTGTCGATCGCGCCTTGAAATGTCCTTCTATTTGAGCTGGGTGGGGGGGCAGTTGCACGAGATGAAACCGCCTTCCTGCCTCGATTGGAACAGGCGGGAAAAAAGAAGGGGGGTCGGTGAATCAATCAGCCGGAAAGCGAGTAAGATGGTTGAATGGCTGACCGGATCGAAGAGCTGCGGCGACGACTGACGGCCTCCTTGGAGGAGTCCTTCGAGGAAGTGCGACCAGAGGGCGACGAATTGATCGAGATCGGGAGGATCTTCGATTGCGTCAAGCGACTGCGGAGATCGATCGAAGTCGACTTGGCCAGCGCGATCGACTCGTCCAGCTCTCGTGAGTCGCTCGACGGGGGACCGATGCCCGACTTGTCTTCGTTAGCGACGGACCTGCACGTCTATCTCGACCAGATCCTCCAGCAACGGATCGAGCAGCAGATGCTGGAGCTGAAGACGCGGGCGGAATGTGACCCTCTGACCGGCCTTCGCCACCGTGCCGCCTTCGAGGCGAGAGTTCGAGAGGAGATCTCTTCCACCCGGGAGACGACTCGACCGTTTCTCCTGATTCTTTTCGACTTGGACCGCTTCAAATCGGTCAACGACCGATTTGGCCATCCCGCCGGGGACCGATTGCTGATCGAGATGGGAGAGCTGCTCCGCACCTCGCTGCCAGAGAGCGACGAAGCATTTCGGCTCGGCGGAGACGAATTCGCGATCCTTTGTCGGGATTCACGGTCGAGTGTTGGAGAGCGGATGGCACAGGAGCTGAATATGCAGATGCAGATCCTCGCCGAGCGGCGGGGCTGGATCGAAGCGGGCCAGCTCAGTTGGGGCATCGCCGTCTACCCCGATGACCTGCTCAAGCCATCATCCAGTCTACCAGGGGCCCGACAAGGACGGGAAGACTACATGGAGGACGAGTTCGAAGTCTTGATTCGCCTCGCCGATCAACATCTCTACCAGTGCAAGGCGACCCGCCGGGCAGGGGGAGACCAATCCCTTGAATGACCGCCTTCCCTGATACATCGGAAGGTCAGACGGAGACCACCTCGATCTCCGGATCAACCTCTTCCCTCAACATATTTTCGATGGCGTAGAGGGTCCCGCTGATCGAGCTTGGACAGCTACCGCAGGCGCCCTGGTAGTGGATCATCAGGCGGTGATCGTGATACCCGACGATCTCGAGTCCGCCCCCGTCTCCGGCCAGACCAGGGCGAACCCGCTCATCCAGGACTTGATTGATGCGATCGAGGACCGGATCGGCACCCGGGACGTAAGCAGACCCGGCCGATGTCGGCGGGGGCGCATCTTTGACCGATGGAGCGGAGCGAATGGGCTCGGCCAGCCGCTTCAGCAGGCTCTCCCACTCCACCGCCTCCTCCTTGTTGATCGTGATGAACCGGTCCATATAAAAGACCGAGGTGACATCTCCGACCTCGAAGAGGGATCGCGCCAGCGCATCCCCTTGCGCCGCCTCGGCGCTCTGGAACGATCGAGAGGCCCCGGTCGTCACCGGCTCCTTGAGAATGAACTTTACTGCATTTGGATTCGGCGTATATTCGATATCAGCTATTTTGGGCATATCGGTCACTCCTCCGTCAAAAACGAAGTCATACACTAGCCTTCAATTGTTGTAGGTCCTTGTTAAACAATTGGCGTTTCCATCACGTTGCAACAATTCCACAATACATTTCCACAAGAAAAAGTGGGGAGCGGCGGGCAGGAAGGCAATGGGAACGGGGCTGGGATGCTATAGTTTGCATCGACGGAGGGACCATCCGGGAGCCTGGGACTGCGATCGACCAATCGTGAGTAGGGTGGGCTGGGGACCTTCCCGGAGAGAAGAGCGAAGAAGGTAGGTAGCCATGACAGAACGAATGAAGATGTTGATTGGAGATGATGGGTCTGAATCGGCGCGGGGGATTCCGGACGATCTGGCACGGGCGGGGCTACCAGAGTTTGTGGCAGCCCGCGTGCTGGCGGTGGCGGATGTCTGGTTGCCACCACCAATGGCGGGAGAGGGAAAGATGGCCGTGCAGGTAACGCCGCTGGCGATCGAACGGGCGCAAGAAGCAGCACGGGCCAAGGTGGAAGAGATGGGGGCGATCGCCGCGGCGGGTGCGGATCGGCTGCGGGCGGCCTTCCCGGCTTGGGAAGTGACCAGTGAAGCCCTTGCCGATTCACCCAGTTGGGGAATTCTCAAGCGGGCCTCCGAATGGGGGGCCGAGTTGATCGTGGTGGCGGCGCACGGACAGACTGGGTTCAGCCGACTGACGGTGGGGAGCGTCTCCCGGAAGGTGGTCAGTGAAGCGTCGTGCAGCGTGCGCGTTGTCCGTCAAGCCGCCGCTTCGGCACAGGACCAGGCCCCGCGATTGGTCATTGGACTGGATGGTTCGAGTGATGCCGATCTCGCGCTGCGGGCCGTCAGGCAGCGTCAGTGGCCCGCCGGGACCGAAGTCCACCTGGTGACAGCGATCGATGAAAAGGTGGTCACTGGAGTCTTCCATCCCAACCCCTCACACGCCCGCTGGATCCAGCCGAGTGACGAACAGCCGCTGCGCTGGGTCGAGCGGATGCTGGCCACCTCTGCCGCCGAGTTGACCGCTGCCGGGCTGGCCGTGATCGTCCATCAGGAATACGGAGACCCCAAACAGGTCCTGCTCGATATCGCCCATCGGGTCGGGGCCAGCACCATCTTTGTCGGCGCGAAAGGCCATCGACTGATCGAGCGAATCCTCATCGGAAGCGTTTCGAGCTCGATTCTGGCGCGGGCTGAGTGCTCGGTCGAAGTCATCCGGTAAAAATCCGCCTGCCTTTATTGAAGAAGAGAGTCGACTAACTATGCAACTGTGGATGTGGATTCTGTTTAGTGTGGTGGTATTTGGCTTGCTCGCCCTCGACCTCGGCGTCTTCCATCGCAGCTCGCACGTGGTCCGAATGCGCGAAGCACTGATTTGGAGTGCCGTCTGGATCGTCCTCGCCTTGGTGTTCAACGTCTTCGTCTACTTCTTCTACGGGCCCGTGCCAGCACTGGAATTTCTGACGGGGTACCTCATAGAGAAGGCGCTCAGCGTCGACAACCTCTTCATCTTTCTGCTGATCTTCTCGTACTTTCGCGTCCCAGGAGAGTATCAGCACAAGGTTCTCTTCTGGGGGATTCTGGGGGCCTTGCTGATTCGTGCGGTCTTCATTGTCGCGGGGATCGCCCTGATCGAGCGGTTCCATTGGCTCATCTACATCTTTGGCGCGTTTCTGATTGTGACCGGAATCAAGATGCTGCGAAGCGGGGATGAGGAGATCCATCCCGAGCGCAATCCGGTGCTGCGCCTCTTCCGGCGGCTGATGCCGGTGACGGAGCAGTATGAGGGCGATCGCTTCTTTGTGCGCCGGATGGGGCGTCAATTTGCGACGCCGCTCTTCATCGTGCTGCTGATGGTCGAGACAACCGATGTGATCTTCGCCGTCGACTCGATCCCGGCCATTCTCGGGATCACCACCGACCCCTTCATCGTCTATACGTCGAACGTCTTTGCGATCCTGGGGCTGCGTGCGATCTACTTCGCCCTCGCGGGGCTGATGCAGCTCTTTCACTACTTGAAATACGGGCTGTGCGCCATCCTCGTCTTCGTTGGACTGAAGATGTTGCTGGCGGATTTCTACAAGATTCCGGTCGCGATCGCGCTGGGGGCAATTGTACTGGTGCTGGGGGTCTCGATCCTTGCCTCGGTGCTCTGGCCAGAGAAAGCCAAGGAAC
>JBMOHS010000001.1:0-64424 GCA_049317725.1 Blastocatellia bacterium | reverse complement strand
GGCGTTGCCCTGGGCTGGTATGCGGTGTCCCTTCGGGACACGGGGAATGTTCAACTTTCAACAAGAGACAAAACGTGTTCTTCGTGCCTGGGTTTGATTCGTATTTGACGAGACGAAGTGGTAGCTCACGCAGAGTGGCTGCCAAGTAATACAAGAATCATTGAAAAAATCGATGATCGAGACCGCGACGGTCTCATTTTTTGTCCAAAGTCCAGCGGCCGGGAACCCGGCCTCTTCTCCACCTGGATGCCTTCCTCCCAGGATCTATCGTTGAGAAGAAGGGGGGTTCACCTCTGCCGGGAGGGGTGGTACACTCTCTCCATTACAATGATTACGCTTGCCGCCCGCGGTCTGCTTCCGCGATTTGCAAGGAAAGGAGCCCCCTGTGGAATTCAAGGTCGGGCAGAAGGTTGTCTATCCCAACCACGGTGTCGCGACGATCGAACAGATCGAGTCCCGCCAGATTTCGGGAACCCAGCAGGAGTTCTATCTTCTTCGTCTGCAGATCAACAACTCGACGGTGATGGTGCCGGTCCAGAATGTCCTGGCCATCGGGATTCGTCGTTTGATCCTGCAGCGGCAGTGTCAAGATCTCTTGGCGGAGCTCTGCGCGAGATTTCCGTTTCCGAGCGCCCGCGATTGGAAGGATCGCTTTCGCGAGTTCTCTGATGTCATGCGCCGGGGCGATGTCTTCGCCATTGCCCAGGTTCTCAAGACGCTCACCTATCTCAACCAGCTCAAGCCGCTCTCATTTCGTGAAAGACAGATGATGGAGAAGGCGCGGTATCTGATCGTCAGCGAGCTGGCCGTCGTCTCGAAGAAGCCGGAGACCAACGTGGGGCCACGGGTCGATGAGGCGGTCGCCGAATCGATGCGTGTCGCCGCTCCGTAGGGCAGTCAAGGCGAGAATTTGTGATGGATCATCCGGACTCTGCCCTCGTCCCCGGAGATGGCGGGATGGTCATTCCCTCGGTCGGTTGAGGGACAGGAGCGACGACCTGGGCACCGCAGGTCCAGCGCGGGGCAAACGGGCAATGGCGGCAGCACGATCCGCAGCACTGGCCTCGACGCAAGTGAAAGACCCGCGTCAAGACCATGGCGGCTCCCTCCCAGTAAAAATCGACTCCCTCCTGCAGCGGAGCCCGTTCCTTCAATTCTTCCTCCTGTAAATCGATGACTGGGCTGATGTCGGCTTCACCAGGGTGCCTCCTTGCCGCTTTCGCCCGAATCCTTTGCTTGACGCTTCCAGAGAGCCACCGTTATGATGGCTCTTTTTTTACCCTTCCGTCAAAGGGGGAGGGGGCACAGCCACCACATCGTTCGTCATGCGAGAACTTTCCCGACTGTTGCGTTATCTGCGCCCGTACCGGACGATCTTTATTGGGTCGCTCTTGCTGATGATTGCAACAGGCCTGCTCGAAGGGGCGACGATTCTGCTGCTGCAGCCGATCTTCGACACGCTGGCGAGCAGTCAGTTCGGGCAGGCGGCAGTGGGGAAGTCGCTCTTCTGGACGCGGTGGTTGCCAGGAGGATCGGCGGGGCTGGACGTCATCGCCTACCTGCTGGTTGCTTTCACGCTGCTCAAGGGGGCGACGGAGTACTTCTCCTCCTACTCGATGAGCTACATTGGGCAGCACGTCATCGCTGACCTGCGCTCGTCGCTCTACGACCACATCATTCGCCAAGCGGCCCCCTTCTTTGCGCGCCATTCGACCAACGAGTTGACGGCACATCTGGTGAGTGACGCGGCCTTGGTCGAGCGGGCGGTCTCGGACACGTTGCGGGACCTTTTGCGGGAATCTGTCTCCCTGACGGTCTACTTGGTACTGCTTTTTCGGCTCAACTGGCGGTTGGCGCTGGCGATCCTGCTGCTTGGTCCGCCGGTGGCCTGGTTGACGACGACCTTCAATCAGCGGCTGCGGCGGCACCTCCATTCGCGGCAGGAGAGTGGTGCGGAGATGTTGGATGTGGCCCAAGAGGCCCTCTCCTCGCAACGCGTCGTCAAGGTCTTTGGCATGGAAGAGTACGAGAGCGCACGCTTTGGACGGTCGGCCCGGCAGCAGATGCGCGATCAGTTGCGGGCAATGCGGATCTACTTTCTGTCCCCGATCGTCTTGGAGACGGTCGGGATTGTCGCGGTGGCCTCGTTGTTGCTCTACGCCCAGCGAAGCATCCTGCTCGGTCAGATGAGCTTGGGTGGGTTTGCGACCTTTCTGGTGGCCATGTTCAAGGCCTACGATCCAGTGCGTCGGCTGAGCCGGTTGCAGCATGATCTGCAGCAGGGATTGACCTCGGCGACTCGCATCTTCCGGCTGCTCGACGAGGCGTGCGAGACGCAGAACCGTCCAGGGGCTCGGCCGATGGCACCCTTCGCGCGGGAGATTGAGTTTCGCGGGGTCTCCTTTGCCTACGGGGGAGGCTTCGAGCAGCAGGTTCTGGAGGGGATCACCTTCACGGTCCGGGCGGGGGAGATGGTCGCGATCGTTGGGCAGAGCGGGGCGGGGAAGAGCACCCTGACCAATCTGATTCCGCGGCTCTATGATGTGACGGAGGGGGAGATCCGGATAGATGGTGTCGATGTGCGGGACCTTGAGCTGGCGTCGTTGCGGGAGCAGATCGCGATGGTCACCCAGGAGGTGAGCCTCTTCAACGAGACGGTGCGGGCCAACATCGCCTACGGTGCCGGGGGAAGCGATCCAGGCGGGGAGCGGATTGCGGCAGCCGCCCGGGCCGCGCTTGCCGGGGAGTTCATCCAGCGATTGCCGGAGGGCTATGAGACGGTGGTCGGGGAGCGCGGGCTGATCCTTTCCGGAGGGCAGCGCCAGCGAGTCGCGATCGCGCGGGCCCTCCTCAAGGACGCTCCGATCCTGATTCTGGACGAGGCGACGAGCGCCCTCGACACCGAGAGTGAGCGACTGGTCCAATCGGCGCTCAACAATCTGATGGCGGGCCGGACGACGATCGTCATCGCGCACCGCCTCTCGACGGTGCGGCGGGCCGATCGCATCCTTGTTCTCGAAGCGGGCCGGCTCGCCGAGATGGGAACGCATCAGGAACTGCTCGATCGTGGCGGGATCTATCGGCGGCTCTACGAGCTGCAGTTTGCCGAGGAGGATCGGCCCGCCGCATCCGAACGAGCCCACTCACCCGCCTCGTCCGGACACGCGAGTTGAAAAAGGGGAAGATCGACGATGATCAGGAGCATGACAGGATTTGGGCAGGGCGCCGTCAATGGGCAGACCTTCAGCGTGACGGTCGACCTGCGCTCCGTCAATAACCGCAACCTCGATATTCATTGGCGCGCCCCAGCGGAGCTGGCCTCGCTGGAGATCGTCCTCAAGAAGCGGATCCAGGCACGCCTCTCGCGGGGGCGGGTCGATATCAACATCAGCTTCTCCCAGACAGGAACGGTCGAGTACGAACTCAATCGGGCGCTGATTCGGGGCTACCTCGATGCCTTGCGAACGATGCGGGACGAGTTTGGACTGGTCGGCGAGCCCGACCTGTCGACCGTTGCCCGACTGCCCAATGTCCTGCAGCCGAAGGCGGCCCAAGGGCTGGCCGAGGAGGTCGTCTTGGGCATCGAAGAGGCGCTCTCCGTGGCGTTGAACCGTCTCGTGGCGATGCGGGAGGTCGAGGGAGAGGAGTTGCAGCGTGAACTGCTTCTCCGGGTTTCGCGAATCGAGACCCACCTTGCCGTCATCGAAGCCAATGAAGCAGGGGTCGTCGACGCCTATCGCGAAAAGCTTCGCAAGCGGGTCGGAGAGCTGCTCGACCGGACGGTGCTGGACGAGACGCGCCTGACCCAGGAGGTCGCCTACCTGGCCGAGCGGAGCGACATCACCGAGGAGATGGCGCGGTTGCGGAGCCACCTCACGCAGTTGCGCGATCTGCTCTTGAACGAGACTGGGACCGAGATCGGGAAGAAGCTCGATTTTCTCCTCCAGGAGACCAATCGGGAGGCCAACACCGTGCTCTCCAAATCGGCGGAGTTGGCGATCTGTGACGCCGCGATTGCCATCAAGACCGAGGTCGAGAAGCTGCGGGAGCAGGCCCTCAACGTCGAGTGAGGCCGCGGGAGCCAGGCTGGATATGAGCGGAAACCTCATCATTGTGTCGGCACCATCAGGGGCAGGGAAGACGACCCTGGTCGCAGAGGTGCTGCGGCGGGATGAGCGGGTGCGCCCGTCGATCTCCTACACCTCCCGTTCGGCCAGACCGGGGGAGCTCGATGGGCAGCACTACCATTTCGTCACCCGGGAGCGATTTGCCGCGTTGATCGAGGAGGGCGACCTCCTCGAATGGGCCTTGGTCCATGGCAATTATTACGGGACAGGGCGTCGGGCCATCGCACAATTGCGGGGAGCGGGCTACGATGTCATCCTGACAATCGACGTGCAGGGAGAGCGGCAGATTCGGCAAGCCTATCCCGATGCCCTGAGCATCTTTATTTTGCCGCCGTCCTACGCGATCCTCGTCGATCGCCTGGGAGGACGGGATGGAGCGGCGGGTCCGGATCTCCGCTTGCGGTTGCGCAATGCCGTTGACGAAGTCGCCCAGTATCGCCATTTCGACTACTTGGTCGTCAATGACCAGTTGTCGGAGGCGGTGGCCGAAGTCGCGGCGATCATCCGCGCAGGCCGGGCGCGCCGTGAATGCCGCGCGCCAAATGCCGAAGAGATTTTACAAACGTTTCAACAGTCAGAATGATAGCCGAGAATGATGGAGGTGAATGGGAATGGTAGCCAAGAAAGAGACCAGTGCCGAGGAGACGCCGCAACATACCTGGACTACGGGAAAGATCGATAGCAAGTACCGCAAGATCCTGATCGCGGCCAAGCGGAGCAAACAGCTCGCCCGCGGCGCCCGTCCGCGAGTCGTCATGCCCAATGCCAAGGTGACCCGCATCGCCCTCGAAGAGGTGGAGCAGGGCAAGATCGAGTTCGAGATCTTCGATGCGGAGGAAGAGTAGAGGGGGGAGATGCCGGTCGAACTGCGCAAGGAGGCCCGCCACGTCCTGCTGGGCGTGACCGGGTGCATTGGCGTCTACAAGGCGGTCGAGATCCTGCGGGGGCTGCAGCAGGCGGGCGCGACCGTTCAGGTGGTCATGACCCGACACGCGACCGAGTTCGTGCGCCCGTTGACCTTTGAGGCGCTCTCGGGGCGTCCGGTCATCGTCGGGATGTACGAGCGCCCCGACTATGCGGTGATCGAGCACATCGCCTTGGCGCGGGAGGCCCAGCTTCTTCTCGTCGCCCCGGCGACGGCCAACGTCCTCGCGAAGTTTGCCTACGGGTTGGCCGACGACTTTCTCTCGACTCTCTACCTCTCGAACACCAATCCGGTCCTGGTGGCACCAGCAATGAACGTCGAGATGTGGCACCACCCGGCGACCCAGGAGAACCTCGCGCGGTTGCGTGGGCGCGGGGTCTCGATTGTCGAGCCGGGATCGGGGTATCAGGCTTGCGGCGAAGTGGGGGTCGGACGCCTTGCCGAGCCGTCTGAGATTGTCTCCCGGTCGCTGGCCTTGCTGGCCGCGGGCAAGATGGGGCGCGCTCAGGACTTCGCTGGTGCCCACGTGCTGGTGACGGCGGGCCCGACGGTCGAGGATCTCGACCCGGTCCGGTTTCTGACCAATCGATCTTCGGGACGGATGGGCTATGCGTTGGCCGAAGCGGCCCGGGATCGGGGAGCACGGGTGACGCTCGTCACCGGACCCGTCCAGTTGCCACGCCCGCTTGGGATGGATGTCATCGAGTCCCGCTCGACACGGGAGATGTACCGCGCGGTGATGGGGGCCCTCGAGGCGACAACGATCTATCTCGGTGCTGCGGCGGTTGCCGATTTTCGACTGGCGGCCCAGGCGCAGACCAAGATCAAGAAGCAGGGAGACGGTCGCCTCACCCTCGAATTGGAGCCGACGGAGGATATCCTCGCCGCGGTCGCCGGGGCGCCGGGACGCGCCGGACGCCTCGTCGCCGGCTTTGCCGCCGAGTCGGAGAACCTCCTCGCCTATGCCGAGTCCAAGTTGCGGGCCAAGGGGCTCGACCTGATCATCGCCAACGATGTGACGATCCCTGGGGCCGGCTTCGATGGGGAGACCAATGTTGCGACCCTCCTGCGGCAGGATGGCCAGCGGCGGGACCTTCCGCTCCAATCGAAGCGCGCCATGGCCGATCGCATCCTCGATGAGATTGCCGGGATGCGTTCCATCGAGACGCCCCGCGCGGGGCAACCCGGGGAGGAGTCCCGATGAGTGGTCCGGGCGAAGGGTGGCGGGAGGAGTTTGAGGAGCTGCTGGCCGATACCGCCGAGCATCTCCGTTTCTTTCGGGAACTCGGCGTGGTGACGCTCGATCCGCCGGCGCCACGGGCAATGGCTCCACAGGGAGAGGAGACACCGGTGAAGAGAATGGAGGCGAGGCCTTCACTGCCCCTCGTCGAGGGGGGAGGCTCTGCAGAGCGCGCCGAGACGCTCGAGGAGATTCGACGCGACCTCGGCGAGTGTCAGCGTTGCAAGCTCTGGTCGACGCGCACCCAGCTCGTCTTTGGCGAGGGCAACCCGCAGGCGCGGCTGATGTTTGTCGGAGAGGGCCCCGGTGCGGATGAGGATGCTTCGGGACGCCCGTTTGTCGGGCGGGCGGGCCAGCTTCTCACCCGGATGATCGAGGCGATTGGGTTCCAGCGCGACGAGGTCTACATTGCCAATGTCGTCAAGTCCCGTCCGCCGGGAAACCGCGCCCCCGAGCGGGACGAGGTCGAGGCGTGCCTCCCGTTTCTGCGCCGCCAGATCGCCGCGATCCGGCCGAAGTTGATCGTCACGCTCGGCAACCCCGCTACCCAGGCGCTCCTCGATTCCAAAGTGGGGATCACCCGCTTGCGCGGTACCTTTCAGCCCTATCCCGCCTTGAGTGAGATCCTCGTTCTGCCGACGTACCACCCTGCCTACCTCCTGCGCAGTCCCGACAAGAAGCCGGAGGCCTGGGAGGATCTCAAGAAGGTGCGGGATTTTTTGCAGTCGTCCGGCCGGTCGAATTCCCCATCCTCGTAATGCCTATGCCCACGAAGAAGAAGAAAGAGCTGCCCGTCCTGCCAGCCACCCCTGCCACCCCTGTCCGCAAGGCCTCTCCCCGGTTGCGGTACGACTGCTCGGTCTGTCCGGCATACTGCTGCACCTACGAGTGGATTCTGGTGACGAAGCAGGACATTCAGCGGCTCGCCCGCCGCTTCGAACTCAGCTACGAGGTCGCGGAGAAACGGTTTACCAAGCTGGTCAAAGCCTACGGCCACCGGGTGCTCCGCCATCGGCGCGATTCGATCTACAAGAGTGCCTGCCAGTTCCTGCATCCGGTTGAGCGGCGCTGCACGGTCTACGAGCATCGTCCGACGACCTGTCGCAGCTATCCTGAAGAGAATCGGTGTGGGTTTTACGAGTTTCTGCGGTGGGAGCGCGTCCATCAGGACGACCCGACCTTTATCCCCTTCCGTCATCAGGAGTGAGGCGAGGAGGGGGCGGGATCGGTCTTCCTGGGGAGGAGCCGTTCGAGGGCGAGGCTCAGGTCGTCCGGGAGTTGGTCGCAAAGGGCGGAGAGGTCGAGATGGGCAGCCCCCCGCCGCAGATCCCGGCAGAAGACCACCTCTCCAAGAAGGCCATCTGCTCCCTGGCGGAGCGGCAGGCGCAGTGACCACGTGAAGGCGGATTCCCGCATCTCCCCGGCCCGTCCCGGACGATCTTCCCAGGACCAGAGGATCGTGCGGCCGGGCGACAGGGAGGGCTGGCAGGCGGCTGTCTCCCCCCAAATTCCCGAGGCTGGACGGCGGCTGTCATCAATCTCGATCCACGCGCAGTCGAACTCTCCAGACTCCTGCAGGTGAGCGAGGGCCGCGAAGACTTCATCGAGGTCCCGAGCCCGCGCCAGATCGGCACTGACCCTTCGCAGCCGGACATTGGCGGCGATGGCTCGCCGCCGTCGATGAACTCGATGTCGGAACTGATGGCCCAGCTCACTGAACTCCGGATAGCGCAGATGTTGCACGCCGAAGATGACGCCCACTCCCACCACGAAGAAGATCAACGCTCCCAGATTGCGTTGCGGATTGAGGAGCATCAGCCCGAAGAGGGCGAAGAGCCCGCAGACCCCGTAGAGCAGGATCGCCACTTGTCGCTGGGTCAGCCCCCGGTCGAGCAGCCGGTGGTGAATGTGTCCCCGATCGCCCGCCAGGAGGGGTGCCCCGCTCAAAAAGCGCCGTACGAGCGAGAGCCCCGCCTCCGTCAGCGGCAGTCCGAAGGAGACGAGCGGAATGGCGATCGCCACGATCGTTGAGCCCTTCTGCGACCCGGCCAGGGAGAGTCCCGCCGCCATGAATCCGAGGAAGAGGCTCCCGGAATCGCCAAGGAAGATCGTTGCGGGATTGAAGTTGTAGCGCAGGAATCCCATGATCGCGCCGATGAGAATGACCGACAGCAGGCTGATCTCCGGGTGGCCCTGGGCGATCGAGAAGATCAGAATCGAGAGGAAGGCAAAGATCGAGGCACCCGACGCCAGTCCGTCGATCCCATCGATCAGGTTGAAGGCATTGGTGACGAGGGCCACCCAGAAGGCGGTCGCCAGAAAGCTCAACCAGATCGGCAGATCCCAATGCCCCCCGAACGGGGAGGAGACCGCCTCGATCCGCAAGCCGCTGACGAAGAGTGCAGTCGCCGCGACCGTCTGAACGGCCAGTTTGAGCGGGGCGGACGCGCTCCGAAAGTCGTCATAGACGCCGAAGAGCATCATTCCCGTCGCCGGGATCAGCAGCGCCAGGATGCGCGACAGGTTGGCACTGAAGATCTCCGCGACCAGATTGCCCGAGAGCGGAACCAAGGCGAGCCCAGTCAGGAAGGCGAGGTAGATGGCGATGCCGCCGAGCCGTGGTGTCGGTCGCGCGTGGATGTGGCGCCCCTGGTCCGGGATGGCGATGGCCCCCCAGGCGATCGCTCGCCGCCGCACCAGCGGCGTCAACAGTAAGGCCGTCAGGATCGAGCAGGTGAAGAGGATGAGATACGTTCGCATACCACTCGGAGGTAGTCCCTGGCGAGGTGAGCCCGTGTGTAACGGGTGGTGACGAAGGCCTCCCCAGCTCTCCCCATCTCCGCTCGTTGGGTTGGATCTTGTTGTAGCCGCTGAAGGGCATCGACCAGGGCATCTGCCGATTCCGGCTCGATGCATTGCCCTCCACCCGAAGTCACCACCAATTGTGCCGCTTCTCCTTCGACACTGCAAACGATTGGACGGCCGACGCCCATCCATTCGAAGAGCTTTGAAGGAAGCACTTTTTGGAAGATGGGAAGGCGCCGCAGCGGAACCAAGCCGATGTCGCAGGCTCTGTAGAAGGCGGCCAGCTCTTCACGAGGCTGCTCGGGGAGAAAGGTGACGTTGGTCAATTGGCGCTCTTCCGCGAGGCTCATCAACCGCTCCTTCTCCGCTCCCTCCCCGATAAAGAGGAAATGGAAGGTGGGATCGTCTTGCAGCCGCTCGGCGGCGTCGAGCACGCTCCCGAGGGCGTGCGACATTCCGTGCGTGCCAATGTAGCCCACCAGGAACTTCTCCTCCCATCCGTGCTCGGTCCGGATCTGCTCTGGCCGTCGCGTCGCTGCCGTTAAAAATCGCTGATCGATCCCGTTGGGAATCAGGGCTATCTTCTCGGGAGGGATCCCCTTTGCCCGCAGGTAGGCGCGTGTCGATTCGGCGACGATGACGATCAGGGCAGCACGACGGTAGAGCTGTGCCTCCATCGCTTCGAGGGTCCGGATCAGCAGAGGATTCCGGATCGCTCCTAGCTCGATCGCCGATTGCGGCCAGATGTCGCGAACCTCGAAGACGAAAGGCACCCGCTTCCAACAGCTCAACAGGTAGGCGGCGACAGCACAGAAGAACTGTGGCGACGTCCCGATGACCACGTCAGGTCGCTTCGTCAACAGCCCCCCGAAGAGCAGCGACGATCCGAAGAAGGAGAGAAAATTGAGACTCCGCCGAAAGAATCCCTTGTTCGGTGCGCAGTAGACCCAGGTGCGCAGCAGATCGACGCCCGCAGGGGATTCACGCGCGAGGATCTGTCCGCGATACTCGGGGCGCAGGATCCCCGTCGGATGGTTGGGAAAGCCGGTGACGACCGTCACGGCGTGCCCCTGGGCGACCCACTCCCGGGTGTGCTCCCACGTCCGCGCCGCCGGCGCTCCCATCTCCGGCGGAAAATACTGACAGAGAAATGTGATCCGCATGCCGCAAGGATCCAGCGAAGAGCCCGGATTCGTCAAGGTGCTTCAGGAACCAGCCGGAATCCGAAGGGCTGGTCTGCGCTGATGGACCAGCAATATGTCAGCATCGTCCCGGGAACGGCCACCCCAAACGCCGGAAAGAGCCATCCCTCTGGGGCCCCCTCGACTGCCCGGTGAATCACTATTTCGGGCAGACTCTCTCCGAAGGGGAGCAGTCGGTAGTGGACGGTGCCTTGCGAGAGGCGCAGGCCGGGCCCCGCTCCCTCCCGTTCCACAGAAATTTCGGGTGTCAGGTGGAGAAAGCTCTCAACCTGCCAGCTCGACGGTGAGCCTTGCCGTTTCGTGAAAGGAGCCAGAATCCGGTCTTCGATCGTCCAGCTCCCATCCGGGGCGCGTCGAAACCGGCGTTGGTGGCAGAGGTGGGGAGGGAGCCCGGGACGATAGGTGGCCAGACACGTCCACTCGTCCGCTGCCCCTTGTGAAGTGGCGTCGAGTGGCTCGGCCTGCCGTCCCATCCGGAAGATCCCCCAGATCTCCGACTGCTCCTGTCCATCGATGGTGAGGGTATTGTGGGCCCGCGTCGAGCGGCAATAGGCGCGAAACGGGTCACCGCCGTAACCGTGTACGCCCGTGTCGGCGATCCAAAGATGGCCGTCGAGGTGCAGCTCGAAGCTGAGCAGGTCGCAGTGCGCGTGGGCCGTGTTGTAGGAGACGGAGGGAGGACCCGTGTCGACGATGATCTTTTCCGTCATCTGCCCACTTGCGTCAGAACGGATCCAGAGGTGGTATCCTGTTTCGGGAAACTGCCGCGCCATCCCTTGGCTGGGCGGGCAGGGAGCGGGGACCGGGAGACCCATTCTTCGTGCAGTCTCAAGGAGGGGACCCGGGCGAGTCTCCCGTGTCGCTGCCGTGTCATTGAAGGCGGCGAGCCGGTCTCCCGTCTGGTCGCGCACTGCATCGAGAAAGGCGACCATGGTGGAGAGTCGCGTCGCGATCTCGGGGGGGATCGGCTCACCGATCCGCCGCAACACCGCGACACATTCGAGCAGATCCCCGAGGGTCTGCGCGTGGTACATCGGCGCCCGCTCGAAGTGGCCGCCATCGGGCAGGACCTGCTCCTCCACTTCGCGCCAGAGCAGCCGGAGCCCCTGCGCCAGCCAGCGCCGCTTGCCAAAGAAGACCCCTCCGATGACCAGTGCCTTGGCATTCTTGAAGAGGTGGTTGGCCAGCAAGTGGTACTCGAGGTGGCCCGAGAGGAAGGCCAGTTGCCGATGCATCGATCCACGCCACCGCTCCAGGAAGGAGGCGGGCAACGGTGGATTCGCCGTCGACTCGATGCCCGCCAGCAGGCAATACCCGTAGATCCAATGGACGACCCGCAGCGAGAGCGGATAGGCGTCCCACCCATCACTCCGGCCGGGGCACGCCTCGTCAATCCATTGCTCGATCAGCCTCTGGCATCGCTCAAGGGGCTCTTTGGTACCCGTCTCGACCCGTTGGCGCACGCAGTCGAGCGTCCAGCCAAAGTAGTGCAGTTGGTAGTTCCAGAGGTGGCTCTCATAGCGCGCGTTCCAGTCCGGGGATGGCAGTGTCCGTGACCGCCCCAGAAAGGTGAAGCGCCCTGCCCGGAAGTCTTCCCACTCCTCGACGAGTGCGGCATCTGGAGCGGGGAGAAGGTGGGCTGCCCCTTCCTCTCGCAACAACCCCTGGATCGCTTCCAGTCCGGCGCGATCCACGGGTGGGCCCGGTTTGGTGACCCGTCGCCAGCGCTCGGCAAGAACAGGCACGTGCCGGTAGAGCCGCTTCTCCGCCACTCGCCACGGCCGATAGACGAGCTGCTCCCACCGCAAGGGCGCTAGCGTTCGCCAGATCAGCAGCGGCATTCTCAGTGGACCGACAGGGGTGGCAGAGGTAGGATGGCTCTTCACACTCGCCCCCGGGGAGGTTGAATCGGGTGGCCCACTCGGATCGACTCCTCAATCGCCAGGGTCGCCCGGGTCGTCTGGACCAGACTCGTCCAGGAAACTGGAAATTCTTCCCCACTGCGGAGTGCCGTCAGGAAGGCGGTGATCTCTTCGTCGAACCCCTTCCGCTGCTGGAAGGCGCGATGGCGTCGTCGCCTCCCATCGGCCCAGCATTCCAGCCCACGAAAGTCGTCGAGGATGGCGCTCCGTCCCCCTCCGTGGACTTCGATCCGTTCCTTGGCGAGCCCGCGGTCGCCGGTAGCAAGGTACTCGATCGTCCCGATCGAACCATCGCTCCAGCGGGTCTGCACGACGACTGTCTCCGGGCTCGACCCACTCCCTGCTCCCGTTGGGGCAGTCGTGGGGATCGCGTAGATTTCGATCGGCTCGGCCGCGGTGAGGAACT
The DNA here is from genome assembly GCA_049317725.1 of Blastocatellia bacterium. Classification (GTDB taxonomy): domain Bacteria; phylum Acidobacteriota; class Blastocatellia; order RBC074; family RBC074; genus CAIOZW01. The sequence continues at coordinate 51,797 of JBMOHS010000001.1, read as the reverse complement.
GCAGAAAGTCGAGAAAGTGGCAGACCTCGCCGAGAATCCGACCGCCCCCCTCCTCTCCGTGAATCCAGCTCTCCGGGGGCAGCGGGCCGGCATTGACCCGATAGGTGATCACCAGTGGTCCTCTCCCGTCGAAGAACTGGCGCAGCTCGATCGAGAAGGGCGAGAAGCGTCGATTGAATCCGACCATCACGCGCCCCCCCGTCTCCTCCATCGCCGCCTCAAGGTCTCTCAGCTCCGCTTCCCGAATTGCCAGCGGCTTCTCGACAAAGACCGCTTTGCCGGCGCGAAGGGCCTCCGCAGCGATCGTGGCGTGCGTGTCGTGGCGAGTCGTGATGATCACCGCCCGAATCGCTTCATCGGCGAGGAGGGCCCGGTAATCGGTGGTGCCGAAGGGCACACGATACTCGGCGGCAACCGACTTGGCGGTGCGCCCATTCGCCGTGGCCACCCCGAGAATCTGCGCGTTGCTGGTGTCCAGTTGGCGGACCAGCCGGGGGAGAAGGACACTTCGCGCAAAGTTGCCAGCCCCGATCAGCCCGATCCCGATCGTCCCTTCAGTGCCAACCCCCGTTGCTGGACGGCGAACCGAAGGGGGGGAATCTGTGTCGCGCTCCGGGTACTGCAGCAGAATGGCCAAGTGGGGCGTCGCCGGTTGGCCAGTGACGATCTGGTAGGCCGCGACGGCCTCGTCAATCGCGAAGCGGTGGGTGATCAGCGGTACCAGTTCGATCCGCTTCTCCGCGACCAGCCGCAGAAACGCCTCCATGTTGCGGCGCTCCGTCCAGCGGACGTACCCGATCGGGTAGTCGATTCCTTGCTCCTCGTAGCGAGGATCGTAGCGGCCCGGGCCATAGGATCGCGAGAGCCTCACCTGCAGCTCCTTCTCGAAGAAGGGGCGGCGGGGCAGGTTCATTCCAACTGCCCCGACGAGAGAGAGGACGGCCCGGTCCCGGGCCAAGGCGGCGGCCAGTTCGATCGGGTCGTTCGTCGGGCCCGCCGCCGTGATGATGACCGCGTCGACGCCGCGCCCTTGGGTGAGGCGGTCGCAGACCTCGGTCAGCTGTGGGTCGTGGCGAGTGCACCCAGTCTCCGCTCCCAACCGGAGAGCAAGCTCAACCCGCTCCCGATCGAGATCGATCGCCAGCACCCGGCAGCCGGCGGCCCGCAGGATCTGCACGGTCAGTTGTCCAATCAAACCCAACCCGATGACCGCGACCGTCTCTCCCAATCCGACCCCGGCTGTCCGCACGCCCTGAACGGCGATCGCTCCGAGCGTGACGAAGGCGGCCTCCTCGAAGCTGACTCCGTCCGGGATCCGCACCGCCAGATTCTTTGGCACGAAGACCCGCTCGGCGTGCGAGGCGTAGTTGTAGCCGGCACAGGCGACCCGATCGCCGACCTGAAACTCCTCGGCTCCTGCCCCGACGCCGCGCACGATCCCGGCGCAACTGTACCCTGGGGCCAAGCTCGTCTCGAGTTTCGTGCGGACCGTCCGGAAGGTACTGGCCAACCCGTCCCGTCGCCATTTGCGGAGGACTTGCCGGACCAGGTCCGGGCGCTCCCGCGCCTTGCCGAGCAGGGATTTCCGGGCCAGCTCGACCGCCATCTTCTCTGTCCCAGGGCTGATCAGTGAGGCAACATTGCTGACGAGAACTCCGCCGCGCCGTGAGCTCGCCTCTGGGACCTCTTCGACCCGCAACTCCCCTGTCCGAAAATGCTGGATGACCTGTTTCATCTGCTGCCGTGCTCCCCTCCCACCATCGGCTCGGTTCCGGTGAGGTACTTCCGATACCACGTGTCGAAGATCAACAGCGCGAAGAGTTCGTAGCCGTTGTCGCGGAGCCCGCGTCGATGCTCCTCCCGCATCCGCTGGATTGCGTCATACCGGAAGATCCCCTCCCGCTCGACGTAGGCCCGCGGCAGCCGTGACTCGAAGAACCGATCGAACCGCGTGCGCATCCAGTGGCCGAGGGGCAGATTGAATCCCTTCTTCGGGACGTGTCGATTGGCTTCGGGAATCAGGTCGTCGAAGGCCTCCCGCAGAATCCATTTGCTCCCCCGCCGGTTCTGCTTGAGGGAGAAGGGAATGGCAAAGGCCAGCTCGACCAAGGATTGATCGAGAAAGGGGACGCGCACCTCCAGCCCCCACGCCATACTCATGCGATCGGTGTAGGCCAAGAGGTTGTCCGGCAGAAAGGTCTCGACATCGAGCCAGGAGAATCGATTACCGGCCTCCCGCTTCTGCCACCCGGCCGGCATCTCGGCGAGCCGTTCCGCCAAGACCCGTGAGGACCGGAGCGGGCTCTTCCCCCCGCTGCGGGGCAGGAGCAGCTCCGCCTTGCGCCCCTCGTCGAGGTAGTAGACCCAACGCAGGTATTGCTCGGCTGGATCGGGATCGAGCCCGCCCAGCAGCGCGCGGATCCGATGCAGCCGTCGATTGCCAAAGTGGTCCCGGAAGGGGCGCAGCAGCCCGACCCCTGCCTGGCCGAGCGATGGAGGAATCCACCGCAGCCAACGCATCGCCTGCACCGCCCGGTAGCGCGGATAGCCGCCAAAGAGCTCGTCTCCGCCGACCCCGGAGAGGGCAACGGTGACTTCCCGCCGTGTTTCGCGTGAGAGCAGCCACGTCAAGTAGAAGGTCGTGTTCCCGAAGGGCTGATCGAAATACTCAACGAGGTCGAGCATCTCCTCCGGGTGGGAGAGGTCGACGGAGATTTCGTGGTGGTCCGTTCCGAAACGGGTCGCGATTCGCCGTGCCTCGTCCCGCTCATCGTAGTAGTCGAGGCCCGGCTCGTCGAAGCGCATCGTGAAGGTGCGCACCGGCGTCGTCGACTGCTCCGCCATCAGCCCAACCAGGACGTTCGAGTCGACTCCCCCTGAGAGAAAGGCCCCGACCGGCACGTCCCCCATCCGCTGTCGATCGACCGCCGCGCTGAGCGTCGCACGAATCTCGCGCTGCCACTCGGCCGGGCTCCGCTCGTAATCGACCGTCTTTTCTCGTCCCCGCCACGGATCCCAGAAGCGTTCGATCCGTACCACCTCGCGTCGACGCACGTCGTACTCCAGCGAATGTCCGGGGAGTAACTGCTCGATCCCCGCGAACATCGTCCGCGGCGAAGGCACGTAGAGGTAGGAGAAGAAGTCGTGGACCGATTGCCACTCAATCTCTGCCTGATAGGCCCCCGAAGCGAGCAGGCATTTGATCTCTGATCCGAAGAGGAGCTTTCCTGGCATCGCCGCATAGTAGAGCGGCTTGATCCCGAGGGGATCCCGGACCAGGTGCAGCCGGCCCTCTCGTGCATCGTAGAGCGCGAAGGCGAACATCCCGTCGAGGGCCGGGAAGGCCGCCCTCCCTCGCTCTTCGTAGAGCCGGAGGATCACCTCCGTATCGGTTCCAGAGTGGAAGCGATGGCGGGCCGGATCGAGTCCGTCGCGCAGCGTAAGGTAATTGTAGATCTCTCCGTTGAAGGTCAGGTGTAGTTGGCCATCCTCGCTGCTCATCGGTTGCCGCCCCAGCGGCGAACGATCGAGAATGCTCAACCGGCGATGGCCGAGCGCCACCCTCGCCTCCCGGTCACGGAACTCCCCCCCATCGTCCGGTCCCCGGTGGGTGAGCCGCGCCGTCATCCCCGTGATGACGTCCAGATTGTCGTGACCGACCAGCCCGCAAATGCCGCACATCCGCTAGCGTTCCTCGTTCCTCTCATCTTCCGAACGATCCACGGACTGGGACCGCCGCCATTGCAGCTCGTAGAGCTTCGCCCCAATCACGGCCTCGTGCAGGCTCATCAGCGTGCAGAAGATCAACCCGGCCCGCCCGTCGAGGATTCCGCCCCGCAGCAGATACATCCAGATGAACCGCAGCCAAGGCCGGAAGGGCAGGCGGGGCCAGAGCTGCTTGAGCCACCGCTTGCGCGCAAGGGGACCTCCGAAGAGCGACGCCTCGATCTGGCGATCTCCGCCCCTGCGGCCCTCCGCGAAGTCGAGGTAGACCTGCGCCTCCCAGTTGGAGTACCGATTGTGGCGCTCGACGAAGTGGTAGATGCTCTTGAAGTCTTCGTGGAGAAGGTCTTGCTGGAGGTAGCCGGTGCGGCCGCGCAGGACGACGTGCTCGTGGACCTCGACGTCCCCTGCCTGCTCCACCGCCCGGGTCTCGATCTTCTCGAACCGTCCGAGGGCGTGACGGAAGAGGCGCAGGTTCCAGCTCGGGTACCACCCGGCGTGGCGAATCCAGCGACCCAGAAAGATCAGGCGCCGATTGAGGTAGTATCCATCGATCTCCCCTGGCGCAGCGAGGACCGCTGCGATCTCCTCCGCTAACGCAGGAGGAACCCGCTCATCGGCGTCGAGCAGCAGCACCCACTCGTGCCGCAGGGGCAGGTGGGTCAAGGCCCAATTCTTCTTCTTCGGAAATCCACCGTCATAGACAAACTGGACGATCTGGGCCCCGTGGGCCTCGGCGATCGCCGTGGTCCCATCGGTGCTGCTGGAATCGACCACCCAGATCTCGTCGGCAAAGGCAACGCTCGCCAAGCAGGCCGGAAGGTTCTTCGCCTCGTTCTTGACGGGAATGACGACCGAGACTGGAATGCTCACGACTTCTCCCCTCCCCTCTTTCCAGGCGGAACCGACAGGATCTCCCGGATCAACCGCAGCAGCCGCTCGACGTGCTCGTCCCACGAGAAGAGGCTGGCGACACGCTCACGGCCGCTCGCCGCCATCCGCACCCGCTCCCCTTCGTCGAGGAGCAGCGCGATCGTCCGCTTCGCGAGCGCGCCCTCCTCGTCAAGAGAGAAGTAGCGCGCGGCGTCTCCGCAGACCTCCCGGTGCACCGGCAGATCCGCCGAGAGGACTGGCAGCCCGCTCGCCATCGCCTCGACCAGCGGATGCCCAAAACTCTCCGCATAGGACGGGCAGATGAAGAGGTCCGCCGACCGGTAGAGCCCCTGCAGCTCTTCCCACGCCACCTCCCCAAGCATCCGCACCGCGCACCGAATCCCCAAACGTTCGACCAGTTCGGCAGCACGGGTCGCGTCGTAGCCGCCGTAGACCGCTCCCCGCTCCAGCTTCGTCGTCAGGACCAGCTCCACCTGCTCGCCCGTCGCCCGCGCCAATTCGTTCCGAATCGCCGGGAGCGCTCGCAGCAGCGCCTCGAAATTCCGGAAGTAGTTGTAGTGGCTGACGTAGAGCAGCCGTCGAATGCCCGGCTGCGGCGCGACCTGACTCCACCACGCCGGTGGTGGGCTCAACGCCTCTCCGCACAACTCCCGAAACCGGTCCCGATCCACCCCGAAGGGCAGAGTCTCGAACCGCTCCTTGCGGAGCCAGCGCACCTCCCGGATCCGGTCGGCAAAGGCCCGTGTCGGCGTCAGGTTGAGCGTGGACCGACGGATCGACAGGCTCGCCAACCCAAACCGGAGCTGGTTTTCGAGCCACATTCGCCACTCCCCGCGCTCGCACAGATCTTGCCGGAAGCGTCGCGAAAAGAGGAGATCACTTCGATTGAAGAGAATCTGCGGTATGGGAGAGCGCAGCAAGCCCAGATTTCCGAGCGAGAGGAGCAGGTCGTAGCGCCCCTCCACGATCCGGTTTCGCAGCCCTGTCTGCTCCCACCACCAGCGCCTCGCGACACCACCGGTCGGACCCGGTTCGATCGAGACCGTGCCCCCTCTCTCGCCAAGCGAGGCCCGGTACGCTTCGACCATCGACGCCGGCACCAGGACCGTGAATCGCTCCCCCCTCTCCGCCTGTTCTGCCAAGCGGGGCAGGACTTGGCGCAGGTAGGTGCGACCTCCTCCCGCGGTCGAGGCGATCGCATTGACTAGAACCCGGCGCTCCTCCACCGCTCCCTCTCCTTGCAACTTGCCCCAGTTACCCCAACTATCTTGGCTATCTTGGCTATCTTGGCTATCGTGCCGGATTCAACTGCCAGCGACTGACCGGCTGCCAAGTCGTCTGCGCGATCACTCCGGCGACTGAGGCCCAGTAGAGCAGCGAGAGCAGATTGCCAACCGAAAACATCCAGCTCTCGAAGAAGGCGTTGAAGCTGCCCGCGACGAAGGTCGAGATGAAGACCGCGGCAATCTGTCGTTCGAAGAGTCCTCTGCCCCCTGTGATCACCCCCAGGCACTCTCCCCCGACGAACGCCAACAACAGCAAGAGCAGGGTAATTCCAGGAAGCCCCAGATCGCCGAAGACTTCCAGGTAGCTGTTGTGGAGCGAACGTCCCGATTCTCGATCTTCCGTAAACTCGTAGACGAGGAGGTGGGATTGCGCAAATCCGTACCCCGTCAGGCTCTGCGCCCAGAACTTTGGCCAGACTCCGCTCCACATCTCGTAGCGACGCTCTTCGGTCAATTGCGAACGAAAGTCGCGAATCTCGACTGTCCGGTCCGTCCCTTTACGGATGAAGCGGGTGACATCCTGCTGCAGGGTCGGAAAGAAGCCGAAGAGGAGGAGCAGCAGCACCCCGGCGGCGACGATCTTCAACCGACTCTGCAGATTGACGATGAAAAAATAGGCCGTCATCGCCACCAGGGTCGAGGCGGTCCCATTGCGCGATCCAGAGAGCCAGACGCCGACGAGCATCATCCCGATCAGTGCCAAATCTGCCAGTCGCTGCCAGCGCCGCTTCGCCAACACTTGCCAATGAAAGAGGACAAAGGGGGTCAAGAGCGCCGAGATGGCTCCAATCGCGTTCTGATTGCCAAAGAATCCCGCATATTGACCCATGATGATCGTCACGCCATACCCTGTTCCTGTCGCGTGCAGCAGCAGAAAAGGGGCAAGCACAATCCAGGCCGCCGCGTAATGAAAGCGGAAGAAGAGCAGACAGTGCGTGCACTGGTACAGATATGGCCCAAGCCCTTTGATCAGTGCGAAGGCGAGCAAGGCAAAACTGAGGCCCCGCATCAAGGAATACCCGCGGTCCGTCGCGTAGAATCCGGAAAGGAGGATGAAGACCAGGAGGAGCACGACGACACTGGCGATGGGAAGGTTGACTTGGAAGCCCTCTGGTCGGGGCAATCGCCACGCTTGCCAGACCAGCCACCCCAGCAGGATCCATCGCAGCAGGCTCAATGGACTGAAGGTCGCCTCCGTCCAGGCACTGCTGATCCCGTAGCCCTCTTTGTTCGAGGCAAAGATAAGCAGGACGAGGAAGAAGAGCCCGTAGGCCCGGAGGAAGGGATCGCGCCAGCGCCGCAGCAGCAGCCAGAGGAAGGCGACGATGATGGCCAACATCAGGGGGGCGGCGCTCATGCCTCTTTTCTCCCATTTGGAGTGTTCGATTCCTCGAAGGGGGTTCGCTCAACCGCCTCGATCAGCCCCTTGGCGGTCGCCTCGATCCCCCAGTCGGCGATCTTCTCTTGAGACCGCTCCTGCATCTGGCGGAGGTGCGCCGGCGTCACGGTCGCCAGTCTCCGCAACGCCTCGGCAACCTCTTGCTCTCCGAACCCTTCGAGCACGATCCCGTTTTCGTCATCGACCAAGTCGGGTGTTGCCCCACAATGCTGGTGGGCGAGAATTGCCAGCCCGCAGGCCATCGCCTCGTTGACGACCAATCCCCACGGCTCGTCGCGGGAGATGAGAACCAGCACGTCGCTCAGGGCATACCAGCGGGGCAGGTCGACCGGGGCGACTCCCCCGGTGAAGTGGATCCGTGGATCTCCCGTCGCCAGCCGTTCCAGTTCCGGCCTCTCTTCCCCCGTTCCGACGATGATGAGCCCCATCTCTACCCCTTCGACGGACCGAAAGGCCCGGATCAAGGTTGCCAAGTTCTTCCGCGCGATCAGCCGACCCACTGAGAGAAAGATCACGGCCCGCGAGAGCCCCAATCGGGCCCGTTCCCGTGCGGCCTCCTCCTTCGCCCGCGCTGCTCCCTTTGCCAAGGACGCATTGTCGACCGAAAAGGGCACCGCCGCCAAGTCGTCCGCTCGCGCTCCGTACGACAACCAGAACTGCCGGTTGGCCTTGCCAATCGTTGGAATCACCGCCGCGCGTCGCACGATCCAGCCCAGCCAGAGGCGTTTCAGCCAACGTCGCACTCCTCCTGCCCGGTCGGCGTGGATGTTGGCATCTCCCAACACCGCGAACGGTCTTCTCCGCAGCATGGCCCAGATCAGCAGCGTCACTTGAGGGATGAGTGTATACCCGTAGATCACCAGATAGTCCGGTCGTTCCCGCCCAAGCACCCCGAGCACCCCGAGGATGATTGACACGGTCTCTCCCAGCCAGCGCCTTCCTGGAACAGGCAGCTCGTCGAGATGGACGGTCTGTCCTTCGGACAGCCCCGCCTCCACCTCTCCCTTGCGCCATCCCGTGTCCGCATTCCAGCGGCTCGCAAAGCAGAGTGTCAGATGCCAGCCACTCTTTCGTCGCAGCTCCTCGAAGAGGGGTACCAAATAGGGAGCCGGCGTATTGTTGAAGAGCAGAACCCGCCTCATTTGGCACCCACTACCTGTTGCATTCGGGTCTGTTCCTTGACCAGGACAAAGGTACCTTCGACGGGAACGTCGACCCGGACGGTTCCAAATCCGGGCAGCTCGATCCCGATGCCATTTCGCTGTCCCATGGGGGCATGGGCGTAGATGAGCCATTCGCGATTTCCCAGCCACCCTCTCACCCGGGCAAGTGCATAGACGGGGAGGACCGTGTCGAGCTGCCAGGGGGGCGGAGGATGGACCGTCGTCGAGAGCAGAAACCAGCGCGGGCGTGCGAGATACTCGATTGGGACGTTGACTTGGTAGGGATGGGTTCCCGTGCGGTTGATGACGAGGTCACTCTGCTCCCAAAAATTGCGCAGCTCGGGATGGTGGTGCACCCGGTCGACCGCCGAGAGCACCGCCGCAAAGTAGTCCCCCGTCTCCGCCACGGTCTGCAGATAGCCGCGGAACTCCCGGACGACCCGCGGACGCAAGAGCCACATCCCAAACTGGATCATCCCCTCATATCGCGCCGGTGTGAAGCGCTGGCCAATCCGTTCGTAGAACTTCCGCTTGTCATTGGCCATCTCAGGTTCGTACCCATCCCACGTCGAGAGTTCAAACCAGAACGAAGGGTTTTGGCGATAGGTCTCCTCCAGCATGAAGACCCAATTCATCGCCTCAATCTGGGGGCTGTAGACGGTGAAGTCGGTGATTCCGCTCCAATTGAAGAGGTAGTACGAGGGCGAGGCTCCGTCCCAGGCGAAGGTCCACGGTGAGAATCGATGAGCCGCGTAGAGAGAGTACTCCACCCAGCCAGGCCATCGTGCGAAATGGGCTGGCCCAAAGGCGTCATAGCCCACATAGCGTGCCCGCTCCCTCCAAGTGGAGCTGATCAACCCGTCGGTAATCCCTTGCTGGAGCGCGCGGTAGCGCTCGATCCATTGATTCCCGACCAATCTCCGGATCGAGTCCGGATCTTGGAGACTCGCGTAGTTTTTGAGGTAGTGGCGGTCCTCCCTGACCTTTGTCCAGTCCAGGCGGGCATGCTCGTGATTCGAGACGAAGAGAACCAGTGGTGGGTTGGGATACCAAGCCTGGAGCTGCTTGATCATCGCACCGCTGCCCCACCACTCCCCTGCCGATCGCCAGGGATCGACGGGTCCAAAGGGCGAGACTTCCCGGCGACGCTCCCCACTGACGGTGATGACATTGGGATTCTCTTCCCACGGCAGGTTCCAGTACCTCTCCTCCCAACTCAGGATCGACTCCCACTGCGTGCTGACGAGCGAGATCGGCAACTGCCAGGCCGCCATCTGCCGCATGGCTTCCTGGTAATAGCCAATCCAGCGCGGATCCTGCGGCTGGGCATAGGCGTTGGGCATGAGGAACCAGGGCAGCAGGTGGTGCCCCTGGCGGATCAGCTCCACTTGATACGAGGGATCATAGCCTCCCTTCCCCTCACCGAGATTCCAGTGGCCGGCCAACGGCAATGGCCGGATGCCACGAAGTGGAATGGGCATCCGTGCACTCTCACGGATGGCCGGGACGACCGCCGGGACGTCCTCTTTTTTCTTGGCAGAGGTTCCGGGAGTGGCGAGCTGCGCCCTTCCGGACCCTTCCCAAAGCATCCCCCAGCCGATCAGGAGGCAGACCCCTCGCCACCACGACCACTCTCTTTTTCTCTCCTGCTGCAATCCGATCACTCTCTTCCTTCCCACGTTGCCCCGGTCAAGTCAGCGGTTGCCTGCGTTCCGCACCCATGCCGGAGGATACCCAGTTTTCAGAATCACCCGTGTGGTCCTCGACAGCTCTTGGCAGAATCGCCACGCCTCTCTGGCCCCAGACCGATCCCGATGCCAGAGCGCCCGCCAGAGCCCGGTTCCCCCCATCAGGAGCAGCGAGCAGAGCGCATATCCCAACGCTTGGCTACGCTGGCCTGTCTTGACCAGATAGTAGATCGAATTGCGCTTGAGCAGAAATGCGACGGGACTTGTCGGGTGATACCCCTCGCGCTTCTGCCGGTGGATGACCCCATTGATCGGGAGGTAGCGGATCGACCATCCGGCCCGTCTCGCTCTCTCGTCAAGGTCTGCGTCCTCGATGTACATGAAGAACACCTCATCGAAGAGGCCAATTTCGTACAGACACCTGCTGCGCAACAGGACGCAGACGCCATTGAGGACCTCGGCCTCGACCACCGACGAGCCTGACAGGACGAGCGAGTCGGGGGCCAGACGGTACCGTCCCCAGTGGCCCAGGCTTCGCCAGAGGCTCGGTGCGAAGAGCACCGTGTTCTGCACTGTCTGTCGGTCGCGCAGGAAGACGCGTGGTCCTGCAATCCCTACCTCGGGGTGGGCTTCGAGGTAGGTGACCAAGTCACTCAGCAGCTCTGGATTGGCCAGAACCGTGTCGGGATTGAGGATCAGCGTGTAGTCGGCTCCCTCGGCGAGGGCATAAGCCAGACCGCGGTTGTTCCCCCCGGTGTATCCCAGATTCTCCCCCGTTTGGAGGAAGACCGCGGCAGGATAGTCGCGCTGCACCACCTCTTCCAGCCCATCATCCGATCCATTGTCGACGACGACGAGGCGCCAGTTCGGGTAGGTCAGGTCTTGCAGAGAGCGCAGGCAGTCGAGGGTCGGCTCCCGCATCTGGTAGTTGAGCACGACGACGTGGACCAGGGGAGAGCCTGGGGCAGTTGGATCCGGAACGGGAGTCACGAGAGGTACCGCTTTCGGGGAATCCGGTCAGCAAAGCGCCCGAAGAGGGCGCGTGGGACGACGATCAGGAGTGCCCCGAGGCATTCGAGGACGCCCAGACCACAGAGCGTCAGCGCCGCTCCTGGACGTCGTCTGAGCCACCCCAGGGCCGTCTTCCACTTGGCCAGCGGCAGGGCGACGACGGCGAGCAGGGCGACCCGCCCGCGCGGGTGGCGGACCGGGTAGCGTGGCCAGCCGAGATAGCCATACCGGAATCCCATCAGCAGCACATATTCCCAGTGGTGAAGTTTCTGGAGCACATTGCGCCACGTCAGCGGACGTTGCGGGTGGAGGACGACTGCTTCCGGCTGCCAGACGATTGGTCCCCACGCCTGGGCACTCGCCGCGAGGTCGACATCCTCGTAAGCCGGGTAGGGGAAGGACTGATCGAACCCGCCGATCGCCAGCAGGACCGACCGGCGGTAGGCGCAATTGCACGTCAGATAGACGCCCCCGCTTCGATTGGTCGGCCCCTCCCCGAGCGGGTCGTAGGCCCCTTCGTTGTTGGCGTAGACCTGCCCCTCGACACCGACCGCTGTTGGATGTGCCGCCAACGACTCGACCAGTTTGGCCAACCAGTCACGTTGCGGCAGCGTGTCGCTGTCGGTCATGGCGACGATCGACCCACGCGCGTGCCGAATGCCGAGATTCCGTGCCGCGGCTGGTCCCGCTGGCGCTTGTCGCAGGTGCTCGACCGGAACTCCCCGCGCCCGGAAGTCGCCGATCATCCCCGCGAGAGGCTCACGCGAGCCGTCGTCGCAGACGAGGATCTCGACCCGGTCGAGCGGGTAGGTCTGCTCCGCCAGCGCCGCCAGGCAGCGCTCCAGATCGCGTTGCCGGTCCCGTGTCGGAATGATGATCGTCACCTCGATGGTCTCATCCCCCGGGCTGCTCTGCTCGATTGCTTCCATCCCTGCTCTCCCGTTCCCGCTCAACTCGACGCCCCTCCTGCTTGGCTGGCCACTCGCGACTGTCGCCAAGAGGCCCGGTCTGCTCTCCATTTTCGCCAGATCGGACGGGCGTGCCAGAGCAGGTCCAACTGGATGCGAGCCAAGTTCCAGCCACCACGCACCGATCCGTTCCGAACCTCCACCTTGGCCTTGGTCAGCAGCGTCCGTCCCCACGCGACGAGGTTGCCGGCCCAGCCGCGCCTCACATCCGTCAACTCATAGACAAACTGATTGCGATCACAGCGGTAGCGCCGCTCCTCGGAGACGGCTGCGTCCGCTTCCCAACTCCCCCCACGGTAGTGGTGAACCCGGCTTGCCGGGATCAGTCCGACGGTGAATCCGTGCGCCCGAGCACGCCGGCAGAGGTCGATCTCTTCGTAAAAGGCAAAGTAGATCGGATCGAGCCAGCCGATCCGGTCGAGTACTTCCCGCTTGACGAGGAGGCACGACCCTTCGACCCACTCGACGGGGATCCACGGTCGGGCCTTCTCCGGACTGCGCAGTTCGGCCAGCAGGTGAGGGACTGCCGTGCGAGTCCAGTTATTGAACTCCGCTGAGTGGTAGTCGAGCTGCACCGCCCCGGCAATCCCGATTCCCTCCGCTTCTGACAGGCTGACCAGCGGCGTCAACCAGTCTGGCTCCACCCAAGTGTCCGGGTTGAGCAGGACGATGCTGCTCGCACCATCCGCCAAGGCAATGGCGATGCCCCGATTGTTCCCTTCGCAGAAGCCCAGATTGGTGCCATGTTCGATCACCTCGACCCAGGGAAAGCGGTCCCTGACCCGGGCGATGCTTCCATCGGTCGAGCCATTGTCGAGCAGGTAGACCCGGAAGTTGTCATAGCGCGTCGCGGAGACAGACTCCAGACAGCGCTCGACCCAGCCTTCGGCGTTGTAGCAGAGAATCAGAATGGCGACGCGGGGAGAGGGCATGGTGTGGGGAAGGCGGTCAATCGCGCAGCGTCTCTTCCAACAGGTCGACCGCCGTGGACCATTCGAACTGCGCGACTCTCTCGCGGCCGGCTGCCGCCAGCCGATGCCGGAGCGCCTCCTCCGTCAGGAGTCGTTCCACCGCCTCGGCGAGCCGTTCGGGGGCGCGGATTGGCACGACCAGCGCCGTCACCCCATCCTCGGCAAAGTCGTCGACCCCCTCGTTGTGGGCGGCTACCAGGGCGCAGCCGCAGGCCATCGCCTCGACCGCGGGCAGCCCCCATCCCTCGAGGTGGCTCGGATGAAGGAAGACTTGGCAACTGTTGTAGAGGTCGACGAGCGCCGACGGGGAAGGGGACTGCTCGTACTCGATCCAATCCGGCAGTTCGGATGGCCGCGGTGTGGTTCCGAAGAGGACCGCCTCGAGCGTGGGGATCCGCTGCCGGACCCGCGTTAACGCCGCCACACCATCGGCTGTTCCCTTGATCGCCAGTGGATGGGCGAGCATGCCCACCCGTGGGCGCTGCCTCGTTTCCGCCGGGCCCAACACGCGGAACTGGTCTCCGTCGAGGCCCGGCGGGATGCGCACCGTGCGCGCGCCCTCTCCCAGCTCATGCGCTCGCCGCTCGAGCCACCGCGAGACGACGATCTTTCGCAAGGGGAGCTGCCAGCTCTCCCGGACCCGCGCCTCTTCTCCCATCCAATCCTCGTAGGATTGGATCAGGTACCAGGCACGACCTTTTCGCCCCGCATAGCCCGCCACCGGAAAGGCTGTCTGAAAGGCCGTGGCGACAATTACGTCGCCGTCCGGCAGCAAACTCTCCCGCAGATCACGGACCAGCCGGATCCGCACCCCCGGGTCAAGCCGGAACCACCCAATCAGCGGACGGTGCTGCCAGCGCAGCTTCCACTCCCAGAGGTAACTCTTCACGAAGTCACGCCAGTCGTTGGAACCCCCATCCAGAGCGAGGGTTCGCGGATGGACGACTGTGACGGTGTGCCCCCGTCGATGCAGCCGATTGGCGTATTCGTAGACGACCTTGAATCCACCCGACGGAGCGGTCAGAAACATCGGCAGGACAAAGGTGATGCGTAACGGGGTAGTGTTTGTCTTATTCACGCAGATATCTCCTCTTCAGATTACTCCCCGACAGATTCTCTCACCGACCCTCGGAGCCGCAGAGATTCAAACGAGAGAGGTCAAGGCGGTATTTTCGATCGAGCAGTCCATCAAGCGTTGACAGCAAAGAGTGACTGGCAATGAAGAGTCCCTCGCCCCCTCTCTGCAGCTCCGTGCCCAAAACACAGCCATCAATGTGGCGCACCGGAGCAGGCAATCCGGGCGTTTTCACAAGGTGAGGTCAAGTGAGGTCAATCGCACTCGCTTGGCCACTTTGGTCGATCGATGTCTACGACCATTTGGGCAGGATCGAGGCGGCGACGAGCCATCGCAGCACGCGCGGGTGGGGCCAGTGTCGCAGCGCTTGTCCGTAATGGGAGAGGCACGAGACCCAAGCCCGTCGTTGCTTCCAGGCAAATCCGGCGCGGACGTGCAGTCGGGCGAGCAGCGCCTCGCGCTGGACTTGCGCCTCTTCCCACATCGCGGGGAACTGCGACTCGACGGTTGAAAGGGCCGCCAGTGCCAGGGTCAGCCCCTTCTCGATCTCCCGCCCGTCCCCCATCAAGCTCCCTTCCCGCAGACGGTAGAAGGCGAGTGGCTCGGCGAGTCCCGCGAGGGTCCCGTGATAGGCGACCCGCATCCAGTACTCGTAGTCCTCGACCCCAATCAATTCCCGATCTTCGTTGAGCCAGCCCACCCGGTCAACGACGCTTCGCCGCAGCAGGACCGTCGAGTTCGGGATGAAGTCGCCGAAGAGAAGTTGCCGGAAGGTCGGATCCCCCGTATACCCGATCTTGCGGAGCAGCTGGCGCGCGCCTCTCTCCTCCCGAAACATCCAAGCTTCACTGAAGAGGAGGTCGATTTGCGGGTTGGTCTCCATCGCTGCCAATTGCCGGGCCAGCTTCTCGGGATACCATAGATCGTCGCTGTCCAGAAAGGCGAGGTACTCCCCGGTCGCCAAGTGCATCCCGAGATTGCGTGCCGAGGCGGGCCCTCCATTGGGTTTTGACCGGAGGGTGACCCGTGCGCCAAACGATGCGGCCACTTCCCGCGTCCGATCGGTCGACCCATCGTCGATCACCAAGATCTCCGCCGCCGGTCGAGTCTGGGCGAGGACACTCTCGATCGTCTCCGCCAGAAACGCTTCCGTGTTATGGCAGGGAATGATGACGCTGACGCGACTCTTCAAGGCGTTTCCCTCGTCGATAGCCCCACAGAAAGCTGGGCTCGCGCAGATAGTCGAGCATCGCGAAGCAGGCGGCGCGTCGGCGGCCGACCTCTGCGCGATGTCGCTGGTAGTTCGCACGCCAGGTTCGCGCCGCGGCGAGTTGGCGAAGCAGCCGTCTTCCCGGTTGTGGGATGGCCGTCTCGGGCCAGAGCGCGGCCAGTCGAGCTGCCCCTTCACCATAATTCGCCAGGGTTCGCAGGAGGCTGGCGAGGTCTTGGCGATGTTCGTGGTGGACGACCGCACCCTCCATTCGTCGAAACTGATAGCCACACGCCCGAATGCGTCGGCCCAGTTCGGCCTCTTCTCCTCCCGGACGACGGAAGGTCTCGTTGAAGAGGCCTGCTGCCAGCAGCGCCGACCGGCGATAGCAAGCGTTGGCGGTGATGACGTAGGGGATCTCTCCCGAGGCGTCCGGTGCGGCGTCGAGGAGCCCAATCCGGTCGAGGTAGTCTCCGATGAGGGTGGGCCGTGCCCCGCGGACGATTCCCCCAGTTCCCCCGACGGACTCGTCCTCGAAGCCGCTCAGCAACTGGGCCAGCCAGTCCGGATGCGGGTAGCAATCGCTGTCAGTCATCGCGAGGTAATGGCCACGACTCGCCCGAATGCCCGTGTTGCGTGCCGCCGCCGGGCCCTGGTTGCGCTGTCGCAAGACGCGAATCCGCGACCCGAAAGAGGCGAGCACCGCGGCGGTTCCATCCGTCGATCCATCGTCGACGATGATCACCTCATCCGGAAAGACGGTCTGGGCAAGAATCTGCTCGACCGTACGGCCGATCGTCACTTCTCCGTTGTAGACAGGAACGATCACCGAAACGGTCCCTAGGGCCATCTGGCTTCTTGGCAATCCTGCGCTCATCGGCCCCCTCTTCGCCATCTCTTCCACCAGACCTCGCGAGCCATGCTCACGGCCAGCTCCCAGAAGAGGCGCCGATGTGGAGGGCCCCAGTAGCGCCACGCCGTCCGTTCCAGCGCACGATGATAGGCCGCGTAGTCATCCCCGGTCTTTGCTGCCGCATGGTAATGGCAGACGGCCAAGACCTGGTCAACATTGAGAAAGGTCGTCACCCGCGACATCCGCACCCAGTAGTCGAAGTCCATCGTCAGGTGCAGATCCTCATCGAGCCAGCCGATCTCTTCCGAGACCTCTCGATCCCAGAAGATCGCCGGCTGGTGCATCTGGTAGCCCCGCCAGAACTGCAGCAACCGCTTCCGCCCTTCGTAGCATCCTTCCAGCTTGATGGGAGGGCGACCATCGACGTAGACCTTACGGATGTGCCCGACCAGTGCCCGCGGACTCTCCGGCCCGCCCCTCTTCCGCCTCGCGAGAAGACGGCCGACCGTTGCCAGCGTGCCCGGCAAGTAGTAGTCGTCGCTGTTGATCCAACAGAGAGTCTCGCCGGTCGCGCGGCGCAACCCCTTGTTGATCGCTTGGCTCTGCCCCTCGTCAGGCTCGCTGACCCAGGCTGTCAACCAGGGGGCATACTTTTCGAGCAGGGCGACGCTCCCGTCCGTGCTGCCTCCATCGATGACGATGTACTCCAGATTTGGATAGCCTTGGAGCAGCACCGACCGGAGCGTCATCTCCAGAAAAGGGGCCTGGTTGTACGACGGAGTGATGACGCTGATGCGTGGCCATCTCCCCGGCTCTTCCTGCGTCGAGACCTCCAGTGAAGGGGTTTCCGACCAGGGCCAGCCTCGCTTTCCAGGGGGAGGGGAAGGGAGTGGCGTGGTCGATGTCTGGCGGGTCACGGCGTCATCCATCGATGGGGAACCAGGACACCTTTCCCTCGCCACCCGTCCGGATAGAGCCGCCCCGTCCCATAAAAGTCGCCATCGACCACCTCCAGCTCAATGGCGTGCAGGAGCCAGTCCTCGACCTGCCGATTGACCTCCAGAAAGAGCGTCAGGAGATACTGATTCTGGCTGAGGGGTAGGTGGGGAATGTGGCAGCGGAGGGTTCCTGCTCCAGGAAGATCGATCGGATCCTGGATCACCAGTTCACTCGAGCAGTTGAAGAGGGTCTGTCCCAGCCGATCGCTGATTGCCACCGAGACCCGGCAGTTCGGCCAGCGACGTTCGGCAAGGGGCACCGCCCCCTCCGTCGTCACATAGTCGAGCGCGATCGTCAGCGGCCGTCCCGAGACCCCCTGCGAGACAGGCGCCCCCGCCCCGTCCTCGAAGCGCACCGCCGTAAAGCGAACCCGACCGGCCCCCTGCCGATCGGTCCAACCGGTCAGATCCCACGGAGCAGCGACCCGCAGCCCACGCAGGTAGGTCTCCAGTACGCCCTCCATCGGCCCATCAGCGACCACGCGCCCCCCTTCGAGCAGGATCCCACGACGGCAGAGGTGCTGCATGGCGGCGGTGTTGTGGCTGACAAAGAGCACCGTCCGCCCGCCCTGCGCGATCTCGCTCATCTTCCCCAGGCACTTCTTCTGGAAGGCGGCGTCTCCCACCGCCAAGACCTCGTCGATCAGCAGAATCTCTGGCTCGAGATGTGCCGCGACGGCGAAGGCCAGCCGTACATACATCCCGCTGCTGTAGCGCTTGACGGGCGTATCGAGAAACCCCTCCAGTTCGGCGAAATCGACGATCTCCTCGAAGCGGGCTGCGATCTCGTGCCGCCGCATCCCCAGAATCGAGCCGTTGAGGAAGATGTTTTCCCGTCCACTCAACTCGGGATGAAAGCCGGTGCCCACTTCGAGGAGGCTGCCGACCTGGCCATAGACCTCAATCCGCCCGCGGGTCGGCTCGGTAATCCGCGAGAGGATCTTGAGCAGCGTACTCTTGCCGGCTCCATTGCGCCCGACAATCCCGACCACCTCCCCCGATCCGATCTCGAAGCTGACCCCATCGAGCGCCCACAACTCTGGTGCGGGCGTGGCTTGACTGCGGAAGTCGACGAGTCGGCGTGCCATTCCGACCAGCGAATCCCGCAGTGTTGGGTTCGGGTCGATCCGCGCGCCCAGTCGATACCGCTTGGCAATGTCTTCCGCCCGCAGGGCAAAGGGAGGGCTCACTTCTCTTCTCCTTGGACGTGCCTTTCAGACCAGATCGGCGAAGGTGCGCTCCATTCGTCGAAACCCGTAGACGGCGGTAATCAGCAGCACCATTGTTCCTCCCGCTGCGAGCCCCAGCCCACGCCAGTTGAAGGGCAGCCCCAGCAGAACCCCCCGGTAGGCCTCGATCAACCCGCTCAACGGGTTGATCTGGCTGAGCCACTGGTACTGTTCAGGCACGACGCTCCTCGGATAGAGGATCGGCGTCGCGAAGAGCCAGATCTGCAGCAAGAACGGGATGATGTACCGAATATCCCGGAAGCGTACGTGGAGCGCCGAGAGCCAGAGGCCGACGCCCAGCGCCAGCAGCACCGTCAGTCCAATCAGCAGGGGCAAGATCAACAGCCGCCAGCTTGGCGCGATGCCATACCAGGCCATCATCCCACCCAGCGCTCCCATCGAGATTCCCAGGTCGACCAGTCCGGCCAAGACTGCCGAGGCTGGGATCAGAATCCGTGGAAAATAGACTTTGGTGATGAGGTGGGAACTCCCGACGAGGCTGTTGCCCGCACTCCCGAGCGCGTTCGAGAAGAAGATCCATGGAATCAACCCGGCAAAGGCGAAGAGCGGGTAGGGCAGCCCGTCCGACGGCAGTCGTGCGACCCGACCGAAGATCCACGCGAAGAGCGCCATCGTCCCCAGTGGCTGCAGCAGTGCCCAGACCGCGCCCAACACTGTCTGCTTGTACCGCACCTTGATGTCGCGCCAAGTCAGAAAGTAGAAGAGTTCGCGGTACTGCCACAGATCGCTCAGCGCCAATGGCTGCCGCCAGCCGCTGGTTGGTTCAATCACCAAGTCCGGTGGGCCGCTCGCGCTCTCCTCGACACGTTGGATCCTCATCTCACGGGTCCCTCGATTGCTGACTGCCCAGGGGAGAGGTGGCGCTCGATCCATTCCCGGAGGACATAGAGCGCCCAGACACGCGACCAGCTCAGCCGTTGCGCGAGAAAGCCTTCCCAGACTTGGTTCACCGCCCGACGATCGAGCCACCCTTCCCACGTCTTCGACGCGAGCGCCTCGACCATCTCTTCCCGGAGCGCCCCTCGGAGCCAACGATCGAAGGGGAGTTCAAACCCCTGCTTCCGTCGTTGCGTGACGATCTCTGGCAGGTCTCCCGCCGCCGCGACCAGCAGCCACTTCGCCGATCCCGTTCGCAATTTGACCCTTCCCGGCAGTTCGAGAAGCCGTTCGATCAGCCGGTGATCGAGGAAGGGAACCCGGACTTCCAGCCCGTGGGCCATGCTCATCGTGTCGGTGTCGCGCAGCAGGGTGTTGGGCAGGTACCCGCTCATCTCGATGGCCGACGCCAAATTGATCGGGTCGGTCTCACCCCATCCCGTCGCCAGATCGTCGATCCAGTTGATCGCTTCTGGTCTACTCCCTTCCTGTCCGCGCAGGTGCCGCCGCTGCGTCGGCGTGAAGAGTTGGCGATGGAGGC
The DNA here is from genome assembly GCA_049317725.1 of Blastocatellia bacterium. Lineage (GTDB taxonomy): Bacteria > Acidobacteriota > Blastocatellia > RBC074 > RBC074 > CAIOZW01. Next base: position 31,891 of record JBMOHS010000001.1, on the reverse strand, counting down.
GGACCGTTGGGACCCCGGCGGTCTCCCCCCGCAGCAGGGCCTCCAGCTTGGCGGTGCGTCCGAGAGGCAGCCGGACCAGCAGCGCGGCAAGGACCTCCCGGATCACGCCTGGGACCATCTCCCCAAGCCTGCGCCACCGCTCGTCGCGCCGCAGCGTCTGGAAGAACCCATATCCCAGAAAGCCCTCATCCCCCCCCAAGCCTGACAGGGCCACCTTGAAGCCAGCCTCGCTGACCGCTTCCGAGAGAAACCACGTGTTGATCCCATCGATCGAGGGCTGGTCGAGCGCCGCGACCGCCCTCTTCAGCCGGGTGCGCGCCTCCTCCTCCGTCCGTGTGACTGTGCGATGGACGGCGCCGTAGTGCCGGGCGACCGTCTCCGCAACCGCTCCTTCGTCTGTCCCCTCTCCCTCAAACCGCAAGCAGAAGGAGTGAATCGGCTCGTCGGAGGATTGCCGCAACAGCGACAGGAGCGCTCCCGAATCGATCCCACCGCTGAGGAAGAGGCTGATCGGGACGTCGGAGACTCGCCAGAGCCGCACCGCTTCGAGGGCCAAGTCCTGCACCTCTTCAACCAGGGAAGCGTCTGCCGGGGCCGCCTGCTCCCCTCTGTGCGGCATTGGTTTCCAGTAGCTCTCCGCCCGGACCACCCCCCGGACAAACTCGACCTGTTGACCTGGCAGGACTGCCTGGATCCCTTCGACGATCGTCAGCGGCGCCTCGACCGAGCCGTAGGCGAGGAACTGCTCCACCGCCCGGCCCGAGAGCCGACGCGGTACAAGCCCAGTCGCCAGCAAGGCCCGCACCTCGGACCCAAAGACGAAGCGCTCCTCGCTCTGGTAGTAGTAGAGCGGCTTGATCCCCAGGCGATCCCGTACCAAGCTCAGCCGCTCGGCCGCTGCCTCCCAAAACCCGAAGGCAAACATCCCGTGCCAAGTCCGCAGCGCCCTCCCACCCTCCCGCCCGAAGGACTTCAGCACCACTTCCGTGTCGGTTCGCGAGTCAAACCGCACACCTTGCGTGACGAGGGTCTCCCGCAGGTGCTGATGGTTGAAGACCTCCCCGTTGTAAGTGATCCAGTCCCCTTTCGCGGCATCCTGCATCGGTTGATGGCCCGCTGGCGTCGGGTCGAGGATCGAGAGACGCCGATGGCCGAAGCAGACCGTCCAGCCCGCTCCTCCTTGGCCCTCACTCCCGTCTTTGATCAAGGCCCAGCCCTCGTCGTCAGGCCCCCGGTGGCCCAGCGACTGCAGTCCCCGCTGGACGGCGACGATCGCCTCCTCCCGTCCTCTCCTCGTCGCGACCCCGACAATCCCACACATCTGTTTCTGCTCCCGACGTACGGTCTCTTCTTCACACGTTGGATCTGCGGCCTGAATCGACTGGGCACAGCTCTCCCTCACAAGTCAGACCTTGAAGGAAACCTCGTGCCGAGGCAGCACCCTGATTCCATTCGCCCCTCCAGCCGGAGATGGACCTACCCCCGCGGAGGAGTCGGAGCAAGGGAAGAATCGCTGAGAGGCTAATCCGAAGGACCTTACTGTCCCGTTCCATTCGCGGTCGGTTCTTCCTCTTCCTTGTCCCCACCGTAGTAGTACCGGCTGTAGTAGGTCGAATAGTAGTAGTAGTCGTGTGGCTGGAGTTTGATCTGATTGATGACCACGCCCAGAATTCTCGCCCCGACCCCAAGCAGGTGGGCTTGGGTCCGCTGGGCCATCTCCCGAGGAGTCGTGCCTCCCTTGATGACGAGGACGACCCCTTCGACCATCGAGGAGAGGATCAGGCTGTCCGCGAACGAGGCCACCGGCGGCGAGTCGATGATGACGTGGTCGAAGTTGGCGGCCAAGGTCTCGATCACCTGCTTCATCCGCGCCGAGCCCAACAGCTCTGCCGGGTTCGGAGGAAGCGGCCCGACCGGCAACACATAGAGGTTGGGCATCGCAATCTGGATCTGACTCGAAAGGTCCCCCTCTCCCGCCAGAAAATTGCTCAAACCGGAGGTGTTTTTGAGAGAGAAGATCCGGTGGACCCGCGGTCGGCGCAGGTCTGCGTCGACTACCAGCACCGCCGCCCCGGTCTGCGCCAGGGAGATCGCCGTGTTGACCGCCGTCGTCGTCTTGCCTTCTGCTGGCTGACTGCTGGTGAAGAGGATCGTGCGTGGCGCGTGCCCTGCGGAAGAGAGCAGCAGGGAGGTCCGCAGTTGGCGATAGCTCTCCGCCATCGACGAATTGGCTTCGACCTGCGTCAAGATCAGATTGCCACCTGAGAGGTTGGGCAGCGCTGAGGAACCTCCCGCCAGCGCCTTTCCACTCCCGGCGGCCCCACTCGCCAGCAGCCGCCGCGCTTTGCCCGTACCCTCGAGCAACGGAATCACCCCCAGCGCCGGCAACCGCAGGTACCGGTCGATGTCCTCCACCGACTCGATCTTGTTGTTGATGTAGTCAAGGAAGAGGACCAGTCCCAGACCTGCCACCAGTGCCAGGATCGCGCTGAAGAGGATGTTCTGGGCCCGCTTGGGCGCGACCGGAACCCGGGGGATCGTCGCATATTCCGTGATCTGAATGCTGTTGCGCAGCAGTCCCGCCGTCGACAATTCGACGCCTTGCTGGCTCTGGAGCAGCCGGTCGAGCATCTGCCGGTTGGTGTCGATCTCCTGCTGCAACATCTTGGCCTGAATGGCTCCCTCGCTCTGCGTAAGGGTCTCGCTCCGTTGCTCACTGAAGGCCTGGCGATAGGCCGCTTCCCGCTCGACGGTCGCACGATACTGGTTGTCGATCGTCGTGAGAATCCGTTGCTGCGCCGCGCGGGACTCCCCTTCCAACTGGGCGATCTGCTGATCGATCTTCTTGACTTCCGGCCATTCGGACGTGAACTCAACCAACAACTGCTCGCGCGCGGCACGCAGCTCGGTCAGCTTCTTGTTGAGATCCTGGATCATCGGATCCCGCTGGATCTCGGGAAGCGTCGTCACATCCGCGACCTCCCGGCTCATCCGGTAGAGCAGCTCGGCGTTCTTCCGCTCATTCTCCGCCTGCAGCAGGGATTGGTTGAGCGCCGCCAGCCGTGCGATGACCGTATTCTCCCGTTCGCCAAAGTCGATCACCTCGTTGGCGCGACGAAAGTTGAGCAGTCGCTCCTCCGACTGTTGCACCTTGATCTTGTAGTCGTTGATCGTCTTGGTGAGGAACCGTCCGGAGTCCTTGTTGAGGTTGTAGGTGGTGTTGAAATGGTTGTCCCGGTAGGCTTCCGCCCAATTGTCAGCGATTTTTCGTGCGAGTTCTGGTGAGCGGTGTCGGTAGCGGATCTCGACCAGCCGCGTATCCCGTACGGGACGGATCTCGACGTTCCCGAGCAGTTGGGCAATGAACCCTTCGAGCTTCTGCATCTCGGCCTGCTCGTCACTTTCGCCAGAGGAGATATCGACCGTCTCCGCTTGGAGGTCGAGGGGGCGGGCCAGCCCCGGGGAGAACTCGGTGTTGTGTTCCAGGTCGAGCCGCTTGGCGGTGAGGTAGGCAATCCGCTGACTCTGCAGGATCTTCAACTGCGTGTTGAGATACTGCGTGTCATCGCCGCCTCCCATGCTGATCTGCACGTCTTTGATGTTGACGGCACGCTCTTCGCGACCGATCTCGATCCGGGTCACTCCCTCGTAGATCGAAGGGAGGCGAAGGTTGTAGATGGTGGCCAGCGTGCTCACCAGCAGCAGAATGGTGATCGGGATCCAGAGGCGGCGCCGGATGATTCGCCAGTAGTCGCGCAGATGCGCGGAGTCCCGAACGGCTCCCCCGCCATACCCTGCGGGGCCATCTGCCGCCGGGCCTGAGCGGAGAGCGGGGAAGAGGGGGGGATCGCTCTGTCGGCGAAGGTCGAGGGCTGCCGCCTCCTCCTCGGCCGATCCTGTCCTTCCGGTTCTGTGATCCTGCATGCCGATCTCTTTCTCTCGCTCCGCGGTTACCGCATGATCAGGAAGGGGATCGTGCTCAGCATGTTGAGACTCACCCCCAGGATTCCTCGTCCCATACTCTTCGGCATCGAGGAGGGGGCGTGAACCACATCATTGGGGAGAAGCACGACATCCTCTGCCTTGCGTCGCTGAATCTCGTCGATGTTGTAGACGATCTCCTGGTTGGTTCGGGTCTGTGGATCGAGCCGGATTACCCGGACCCGCGAGCGGGCGGCATCGGGCTGAAACCCTCCAGCGATCCCCAGGGCCTGGAGGAGCGTCAATCGACTGCGCATCGGAATCGCTCCGGGCTTGATGACTGCGCCAGTGATGAAGACTTGGTCAGTCTCCGGAACGCTGATGATGTCACCAGGTCGGACAAATGGGTTCGAGTCCGGGTTTCCGACCAGCACATCTCGCAGTCGGTAGGCGACCAACTGCGCATCTCCGTGGTCGATCGAAATGGGAATGGTTGCTTGGCTGCCGGCAAGGGATTGGTCCACCTCGCTCGAACGAGGAGTTGGCTCGACTGGAGCGACGGCGGGCACCGCCTGGACCTTCTCCACTTGGGCCTCGCAGAAGTCTGGCGCGCTCCCTCGGATGACGTGGACGACTCCGCCAGCGCTCCCCCCGGGTCCTCCCGCGAAGGTCAACAGTTCGAGAAGACGAACCCGACGCTGCAACTGAAAGCGGCCGGGCTGCATGACCGATCCGATGACCGAGACGGGCTGGCTCTTGTACTCCCGGACAAAGACGTCGACCTGAGGATCACGCAGATACTTGCGGTACTGGGTGGCAATCTTTTCGGAGAGTTGAGCCTCTGTCTGGCAGGCGACCTGGACCTCCTCGAGGAAGGGCAGGCGGATTCGTCCCTCATTGGTGACACGCACCTCCCGTGTCAATTCGGCTCGCCCGTAGACCCGCACGTCGAGCAGATCCCCGGGGCCAATCCGATAGCTGTCGTCCTCGCGGGGGGAGGCATCCGGAATCCGTTCGATCCCACCCTTGGCTGCCACTGCGGCACCAGAAGTGGGGGCAGTGCTTCCCGGCGTCCCAAGGGGAGGTGCTGCAGATTGCCCGAGGGCCTGACCGGCAAGGATCGCGAGGCCGAGGAAGAAGTTTGCTCCCCATCGCCACGAGCAGAAATTCCGCCAGAACCGTGTTTCTTCCCGATCCATCCGTGCGTCGGCTCTATCGACTCTGTAGGCTCGGCTCATTGTGCCCTCCTTCTCGCGAAGTCTTCTTCTCTTCGGAACGATCAAATCCTTCTGGACAAGGCGGGGAGGCGTTAATCCCGAACCCGCGACCATCTCGCTTTTCCGGCGGTTTCCTCCCGGCGATTTTCCAGATATCTCCAATTGATGCAACATCTGCGAGGTCCAAACGACTTCTCAAGTATGGCGGCTTGTCGATTGAGTGTCAATTGGCTACCCTGTCGGTTCCCAGGCGAGGATCTGGTGGGGGTGGGGGGCGAGCACTCAAAGAAGCAGTCGCTCTCTTTTCTGCGGAGAGAGAGGAATCGCACCACGACGAGGAGAGTGGAGAGGGCAAGGAGGGGACGAATGCGAGGGGCAACGATGGCTTGGCTTTCTCGTGGTTCGAGGGTCCTGCTCGCGCTGCTGGCGACGATCGGCGGGGCTTGGCTCGCCTGGGCGATCATCCGCTCGGCGGTCAGCGAGAGCCTGACCTCGTCGGTCGAGCGGCTACCCGGGTTGGCGTTGGAGGGGCAGCGCGAGGCGCTCGACCGGGCCATCGCTTATCAACCGAACGATGTGACAGCGCGTTTGCGGCGGGCGAGCTTGGAGATGGCCTTGGCCGCGGAGGCGGGCGAGTCTGCCGACGCCGGACGGGCGTTGACCGACGTCGCCTGGGCGGTTCGGTTGGCACCGGCCGATTATCGCAACTGGCTGGCCCTGGGGCGCGCTCTCGACCGGACAGGTGCCCGCGGTCGTGACCTGCCCGCAGATCTGCGCGGGGATCTCCCCCTCGATGAAACGGCGGCCCGCGCTGCCTTCACCCGCGCTCTCGCCTTGGCCCCGAACTACTTCGAGACCCACTGGGCGCTCGGCAATCATCTCCTTCGATCCGGTGGGGATCGCGATGCAGCGTTTCGGCAGATGCGCGCGGCGCTGGCGGTTCGCCCCGGAGCCTTCCCCCTCATTTTTGACTACGCCTGGTCCTCCTACCGTGGCGATGCCGCGGCGATTGCCGACGCGCTGGCACCTTCTCCGGAGGTCCTCGCCCGCATGGCGATTCTCCTCGTCCGCCGGAACCAGCCGCAGGCAGGCCTCGATCTCTGGGCACGCCTCGCTGCTCCAGGGCCCCAGGAAGGGCGCGAATTTGCCAACAGCTTGATCGCACTGGGGCGCTACGCCGAGGCCTATCGGATCTGGCAGTCGATCGAGCTTCCCGACCGACCCAGCCCGGATGACGACTCCCTTCTGGCCAATGGCGACTTTGAGGAGCGCGTTGCGCTCCATTCGACAGCACCCTTCCACGAATGGCGGATCCAACCAGGAACAGGGGTTCGCGTCACGCTCGATCGCCAGGATCCCTATGCTGGCAGTCAGAGCCTGCGGGTCAGCTTCAAGCTGGAGAGCAACCAAGCCGCGACGATCGCCTCGCAGACCATTCCCGCTCTCCCCAATCGGAGCTACTGCCTCCGCTTCTTTCTGCGGACAAAAGGATTGATGAGCTTGAGCCTGCCTCGGCTCGAACTGCTCGACCCGGCCGCGGAGAGAGACCTTGGCCGTTCGGGTGGGGCCTATGCTGCCACTCCTCCTTTTCCCGCGGAATTGGCCGAGTGGGGGGAGCAGAGCCTGCGAGTTCGCACCGGTCCGGCCACGACCGCACTGACGGTTCGGCTGCAGCGCCCGCCGTGTGCCGATCCATTCTGTGCCATCGAGGGGCGGATCTGGCTTGACAGCCTCTCGCTCACCCTCTGCCCAGGTGCCGCCCCGGGTCGGTGAGATTTGGCTCAGAAGGAGCACTCGCTGATTTTCCTTTGGCAGCAAACCCAGTACAATGCGCGCGGAATTCTGGGAGAAGACCAAGATGCCACGCCCTCCACGAACCACCACCCAAGCGCATCCCGACGCGGCCCCGACCGTGCTCGTTCTGCCCGGCGAGGCGGTGACGGCCGCTTCCGGTCCTCGCAGGAGATCATGGAAAGCATTGGTCCGGGGAGCCTGGCGTGCCTTGCTGCACGATCTGACCTACCTCCTCCCACTCTACGCGGTCGTGCTGGGAGGGCTCTTGATCCGCGGTCGGGCACCTGCCGCCGGCATTGGCCTGTTGCTGGTGGGGCTCTATCTCCTCGGGCTGCGCGTCTATTCCAGCTTCGAGACCTACCGTGCGCGGCGGAGAATCGCGCCATTCCGCCACTGGGCGCGCATTCGCGGGACACAGAAAAGGACCTGAATGGCCTTCCTTGCCTCGTCCTCGGGAATAGACGGAGGAGCGGCAGGGAGGGGAAAGTGGAGAGGAGTCAACGGTGCTGGGGAGGCTGATCTATTTGCTGATTCTCTTGCTGGTCGTTCTGACCCCGCTGCCGTATGGCTCAGTGGAGCCTTGGTCGACCGCGTTGTGGGAGCTGTTGATCCTGCTTGGACTGGTCCTCTGGTGCTGGCGGCAGGCCCTCGAAGGACACTCGTGGGTGCCGCGGCAACCGTTGCTTCTCCCGCTGATCGCCTTGCTCCTGGTCGGACTCTTCCAGGTGCTGCCGCTCGATTCTCTCGGCCCTCTCGCCACCTTCTGGCAGGGTGAGATTCCCACTGACACGATCAGCCATCAACCATCGGCCACCTTTCAAGCCCTGCTCAAGCTGTTTGCCTCCACCGCTTTTCTGCTGCTCGTCTCGGAGGTGGTGACGACGCCGAGACGGCGCGACCTGCTGGTGCGGGCCCTCTTGCTGGTCTGCGTGGGCATTGCCCTCGTCGGCATTGGCCAGAACTTTATTGGAAAGGTCGTCTGGCAGCGAGGGGCTTTCGGGCCCTTTGTCAACCGCAACCATTTTGCGGGATTTCTGGTGATGGGGGCGGGGCTCTTCGGGGGGCTTCTGCTGGGGCGCAGCACGCGCCGGGAGTGGCTGGCCCTCTATGGCAGCGGGCTGCTGCTCCTCTCCGCCGGCGTCGTCCTCTCGGCTTCGCGGGGCGGGCTGATTGCCCTCGGATCCACATTGCTCTTTCTGGCCTTCGTCGCGGTTCCGCTCCTCTTTCAACGAAGAGGGGGCCGCGGGGGCCGGATCCTCCGATCGGCTGGTGTCCTCGGTCTTGGCGCCACCGCCATCGTCACCGCCCTGCTGGTCGTCGGTTCGGAAGGGCTCGTCCAGAACCTCGCCCAGACAGGCAGTGAACTCGAAGCCGTCCAGTCGGCGGAAGAGCGGTTCAGTCGACGCGAGATCTGGCAGGCGACCGGTCGGCTGGTCCGTGACTACCCGTGGTTCGGGGTCGGTCTCGGTGCCTTCCCGTACGTCTATCCCCGCTACGATCCGAGCGCAGGCACCCAACGGGTCGAACAGACCCACAACGACTATCTGCAAGTTCTCGCCGACACCGGAATCGTCGGTGGGGGGATCGCGATCCTCTTCGTCGCGCTCCTCTTCGTGAGGGGGATGGCGTTGGCTCAGACGACGGATCAGCGCCATCGATCGATCGTTCTCGGGGCCCTCGCCGGATGCTTCGCGATGGCCGTCCATAGCATCGTCGATTTCAATCTGCAGGTGACCGTCAACGCCCAGCTCGCGTTGATCTTGGCCGCGCTGGCGACGATGCGCGACCCGCTGGTGGCGAATCGCGAGGAGAGACGCCGGCCCGCCGGGCGGCTCTCCCTTCCACCTTCCCGGAAAGCCTCCCCCGGCGTCCGGGCGCGACACCAACTCCCTCCAGGATCTTCGGTCGAGAGCTGACGTCACTTCTGTGCGCTCGGCACGTCACGGAGTTGTTGTCGGCTGATCGGCTCTCCATCCCGATACCGGATCCCAAGGATCGCCACCGCTCCGAGCAGGGCGACCCCGGTCAGCAGGAGAAATCCGATGTCGTAGCTCCCTGTCCCTTCGCGGATCCTGGCGACGGCCCACGGCATCAACGACTCTCCGACGGAGTCGCTGGTGATGATGATGCCGAGGATCCGACTCAACCCCACCAATCCAAAGCACTCCGCAGTCATCAACGGAATCAGCATATAGTCTGCTCCTAGCCCAAAGCCGAAGAGCACCGCGAAGACGTAGAGCAGTTCTGGGTGCTCGCGCGACAACGGGAGCAGCGGGATCGAGACGCCGATCAGCAGAAAGGTCGCCAGCATGACGTGCTTCTTGCGGAATCGGTCGGCCAGATAGCCCATCGAGAGTCGCCCGGCGATGCTGGTCAGCAGGACGATGCTCGGGTAGATCGCGGCGGCTCGTCGGGCCTCCTCGTTCGATTGAGTGATGTCGGCGAGGAAGAGGGGCAGGTTCTGGGTCACTCCGCCGACGGCGCTGATGCTGAGCACACTGCCGAGGGCCAGCAACCAGAAGGTTTGGGTGCGAAGGACCCGGGACATCCGCGGCGCGGGCCCGTTGGGGGCCGCCTCCTGACCTGCCTCGGCGGGATCGGCTCCATCCGGAAACTGGCCCATCTCTGCGGGATGTCGCCGGACGACGAAGAGCGCCAGCGCCCCGAGCGAGACGACGATGATTCCCGCCATCAACTGCAGCGATCCCCGCCACCCGAAGCGCTCCCGCGACCAGAGAATCAACCACGGGACGATCGCCCCTCCCGCGCCGATTCCGACATAGGCGATGCCCATCATCCGTCCGCGCCATCGCGCAAACCAATTGCTGATCAAGACCTGGGCCGGCAATGGGCCCGCACAGAGATACCCGAGCGCATTGAAAAAGTAGAAGAGATAGAGCTGCGAGAGCGAACTCATCCCGCTGAACCCGACCAGCGCGGTTCCCGCGAAGAGCGCTCCGACCAGCATGACCCGGCGCGGGCCGTACCGCTCCATCGCCCACCCAGCGGCAAATCCGAAGAGCGGGCCGACGATGATCTTGCTGAGCGTGTTCCCGAGCTGGATCTGATCCCGACGCCAGCCAAACTCCGCGATGTAGTTCGGAAAGAACTGCGGCAACCCGTAGAGGACGAAGCCGACGATCATCATCATGAAGACGAAGGCGGCTCCGACAATCCACCATCCGTAGAAGGGCTGCTGACTGGATGCTTCTCTCCTCACCGATTGCCTCCTCTGTGTGGCACATTTGCTTGGCGAACGGGATCGATCTGGTCCCGGGATAGCGGCAGGTGACCCAGCCCTCTCCACAGCGACAACCACGTCGAGATCAAAGCCTGATCCTGGTCAAGAGGCGCGGATCGCCTTCTTGGCAGCCCGCAGGGCGCTGGCGTCCGGGTGGTCCCGGTAGAAGCTGTCGAGCGGGAAGCAGCCCGAGACCAGTCCGTTGCGTGGCGCCGTCGTGCAATCGCTGAAGGTCCGGCAGATCTTTTTGGTCTGCAGCGGCCGGCCCGCGAGGACATCCTCCGGCAGGTGCGGATACGACAGGACCATTCGACCGAGCCCGACCAGGTCGACCCGACCCGTCCGGACCTGATGTTGCGCGACGTGGGGAAGCCACTCCTGCAGATAGCTGTAGCCCGATCCAACCAGACAGAGCGACGGGAAGCGCTCCTTGATCCGCCCAGTCACTGCCAATTGGCGAGCCACCCCAACCAGCGGGTCCTCCGGGGGCAGGTACCCATCCGAGGGAGGGAAGAGTGCCGGGCGCTGGATGTGTGGGTTGTAGTAGGGACTGCCCGCCGTGACGCACACCAGTTGAATGCCGAGATCTTCCAGCAAGGCGAAGAATCGAAAGGGCTCCTCGAGGTCGGCCTCGGACGGGTCGTGGGCCGCGCCCCCGAAGGCGTAAGGGTAGGGACCCTCGAACGGCTCCGGTTCGCCGAGTCGATCCGCGCCTGGGCGGAAGGGCAGTTGGTCGAAGGCGCTGACCCGGACGGCCACCTGCAAGCCCGGTGCGGCTTGTCGAATCCCCGCCACCATCTCTCGCAGAAACCTTGTCCGGTTCTCGAAGCTCCCTCCATATTGCCCTTCCCGCATTCGGGCGCTGAGAAACTCGTGGCCAAGGTAGCCGTGGCAATGCTTGAGGTCGACAAAGGCAAAGCCCGCCTCTTGGGCCCAGACCGCCGCGCGCACGAAGTCTCCGATCAGATCGTCGATCTCGGTGTCTGTCAGGCAATCATCTTCCGGACGGATGCCAAATTTTCGGTCGAGGATCGGGTGGTGGTAGAGGATCCTCGGTTCGAGCCGCGCTTTCGAGTTGGGGCGGGCAAAGCGTCCCGAGTGGGTCAGTTGCAGGCCGATCAGCAGGTCCTGATCCGCCCCTGTGCCGTAGCGGGCCACGTGGGCCTCGACCAGCGTCTGCCGCAGACCGGCCAGACTTCCGATCGTCTCCGGTCCGATGACGAGCTGGTTGGGGTTGGCGCGACCATCGTGCCGGACCGCGACGGCCTCTCCACCCCAGATCAGCTTCGCGCCGCTCTCTCCGAAATGGTGCCACCGGCGAATGGTCAACTCCGTCGGATGCCCATCGGCGGTTCCATCCCAGCCCTCCATCGGCAGGATGCAGAACCGGTTGCCAATCGGGCCACCCTTCATCAGCGGGTAAGATGCGGCCAGGGGACTGCCGGCACCGGCCTCGACCGTCTCGTCAAAGCCAAGCTCGATCCCCAGTTCTCCGAGGTAGCCGCGCAGATCCGTGGCGCTCTTGAGGGAGGCAACCCGTCGATAGCCCCGTTCACTCATCGTTCTTCTCTCCTCTGGTTCGTTCGACCGATCGGTTTCACTGCGCTTCGGGGGAGGGCAGGGGAGGCTTCCCGGCCACCCCGCCCGTCCGCTCTCCTGACCGGAGCTCGATGGTGTTCCCATCCGGATCCCGAATGAAGAGCTGCGGTCGGCCCGATCGCCCGCTGCCATAGCCAATCTCCACCCCTTGACGTCGCAGCTCGGCCTCCGTGGCATCGAGCGAGGCCACCGACAAGGCGAGATGCCGGTCGTGCCGGGGCGGATCGTGATGTCCCGGCACCTGCTCGACGCACATCAGGTGCAACTGCTGTCCGTTGCACAGATCGTACCACCGGCCGGCAAATCCCAGATCCGGTCGCGCCAACGGCACGAGCCCGAGCACCCCTTCGTAAAAAGCGATCGCTCGTTCCAGATCGGTGACCAGGATCCCGGCGTGATGAATGCCTTCAATCGTGATGGCCATACGCTTCTTCCTCGTGGACACCCGCTCCAAGCTCTTTTCGATTCGTGATTTTCATGATTCACGGCACGGCCGCCCCGCTCCCCAACCCGTCCTCTTTCCCGTATAATCCAGACTGTCGTACTGACGAACGGATAGGATCTTCCCTGCCGGAAGACCCCGAGAGGGTAGCCTGCTTGCGTCTGCTGGGCAAGACCAGTTCGACCGACCAGCCGCCCAGAATCCCCAAATCCCCAAATCCCCAAATTGAGGAGCGCGCGCGATGGCAGAGACGATCGGAGTTGGATTGGTGGGGTGTGGAATGATTGCCGCAGTCCAGGCCGAGGCGATCGCCAGGCTGGCGGAGCACACTCCCGCAGCACACCTCGTCGCCGTCTGCACGCGCGACAGGGCGCGCGGCGAGTCGTTTGTCCAACGCTACGGTGGAACCGCCTACCAGGAGTACGACCGATTTCTGGCGCACCCCGGGCTGGACCTCGTCAGTATCTGTACGCCGAGCGGGACGCATGCCACCTATGGGATTCGTGCGGCCGAGGCCGGGCGTCACGTCCTCGTCGAGAAGCCGATCGAGATCAACCTCTCCCGTGCCGACGCGCTCATCGACGCCTGCGGCCGCCATCAGGTCAGACTCGGCGTCATCTTCCAGTCCCGCTTTCTTCCCGCCGTCCAGCAGATCGAACAGGCGGTGCGACAAGGGCGTCTCGGGCAGATCTTCCTCGCCGATGCCATCGTCAAGTGGTACCGCGAGCCCAGCTACTACGCGCCCGAATCTTGGCACGGCACGCTCGCCCTCGATGGAGGCGGCGCGCTCATCAATCAGGCCATCCATACCGTCGACCTGCTTCGCTGGATCGCGGGCCCCGTTCGGCAGGTCGCCGCTTTCCGCGGTGCGCTGCGCTACCCCCATCTCGAAGGCGAGGACACTCTCGTCGCCAGCCTCCAGTTCGAGAGCGGCGCCCTTGGGGTCATCGAGGCCGCAACTTCCGCCAAGCCTGGGTTCCAACGTCGATTGGAACTGAGCGGGGAGCGCGGCACGATCCTCCTCGAAGGGGACTCGATCGGACACTGGCGAATCGACGGCGAAGATCCGCCCCAGCTCCTCACGGAAGACCTGACCAATGGTGCCGCGAACCCCTCGGCGATCTCCGCGGAAGGCCATCGGCGCCAGATCGCCGAGATGATCGAGGCGATCGTCGAGCAGCGCTCTCCCCGCATCGATGGCCGCGAGGGACGCCACTCACTCGAACTGGTCGAGGCGATCTACCACTCCGCTCGCGACTCCCGGATCGTCCGGCTCTCTCCTGTCTGACCGCCGGTCCTCTCAAGTACGGTCACTTGAAGCGAACCGAGAGCGAGTTCGAGAGCACACCGTCCGCCGTCACCAGAAGCTCGACCAAGCCCCGTCCTGCCATCTCGCGCGGGATCCGTACGTTCAGCTGATCGAGTCCGACCCAGTCCGGATGGCCTCCTGAGAAGACCACTGGGACAGCCACCCCTCCCACGCTGGCGACGACCTCCGATGCTCGCCGCCAGCCTGTCCCGAAGAGGATCAGGTAGACCTCGTCCCCAACGGGTCCAAGGTCGATCGCCAGGGCGACGGGCCGCCCCGTCGCCGCATCGATCTCGGTCACCGGCTCATACCCCCAGGTGGCCTGCCCGCCACTCCCGCTGCGGACGCGCAAGAGCAGCGCCGCAGGAGCTCCACGCCCACTCGCGTCAGCCGTGAAGAGCCCCGGGGCTACTGGTTCGATCCGGAGCGCTCCCGTCAGCAAGGGTTCTCCGGTCGCCCCATCCGCACGGACGAGCAGCGTCGCCTGTCCCAGCGGCGTCTGCGCCGGAATCAGGAAATTGATCTGACCGGGCGAGACGAAGAAGAGCGGCGCCCGCCGGCTGCCTCCCGTTCCATCCTCGATCACCGCCGAGACTCCCTGCAGTGTGTCCGGCAAGGGCACCGCATTCGCCGTCCCCACTCCCGGCGCCAACTCGATGCCGAAGGCCGAGACGATCGATCCTCCCGCCACTCCTCCCCGCAGGAAACTGGCCGCCGAGACCGTCGTCACCGCTCGCCCTGGCAGCAAGGCTCCCGGCGGTCCACCTCCCCGCCGCGGTCTGCCCACCAGATCGAAGGAGACGACATTGGCCAGCTCCCCCGCAGGAACCGTCGGTGTCCCAGGGGCATCACTCCAATTGAACGCCCCGGGCAGGTACGTGCTCGCTCTCGTGACATTGCTCCCCGGCTGCGGCCGATAGTCCCCGGCTGCCGGATTGACCAGTTGCGGCTCGAGGCTGTTGATCGCATTCTCCGCCCGAATCTGCGCCTCGTTGCAGGTCATGTTCGAGGGCTGGCAGCCGGTGCTCCCTCCCAACCCGAGTGAGTGGCCCGGCGGCCCGTTCCAGATGATGTTGCCGCGAATCTGCAGGTTGATATCGACCCTCGCCGGTGAGGTCACATTGCTTCCCGATGGCGGCACCACCGGCCCACGAATCTCGAAGTGCTGCCAGCGACTCTGATACCCGGCCGGGTTGTAGACGAGGTTGTTATACAAATAGACGTTCCGGGCTGGAATATACTGCCCCTCGGGGATCGCTCCACCCCACCCGCCCGCCGTCTGATTCGTCTGACACCGGGCAGTGTTCCCATCGCAACTCCGACTGCCGGGGACTACTTCGATGACGTGGCTTCGCCGCCCCACCCGGTAGAGCGTGTTCCACGCCATGAGGATGTTATAGCCCCCATTGACGCCCAGCCCCGCCCCCTCCGTGTCGTGCACGACGTTGTTGATCACCTTGATGTCGTAGGCCTCGTAGTGCAGCCACGGCGAGGTCATCCACTCGAACCCTGTCCCCTGGCCACACGTGAACCCGCCCGTCCCCGCATCGTAGAACTCGTTTCCCTCGACCCGCAGGTAGGCGGACCCTCCCTTGACATACATCGCCCAGTCGTTGCTGTTGTAAATCCGGTTGCCGATCGCGTGCCCGTACTGGACCGCGACGTAATCAACCGCATTGTCACCGGCGCCGTGAATGTTGCAATCCTCAAGGTAGATGTACTGCGACTGGTTGATCTTGAGGGTCTCCCGCGCGACTGGCGTGCTCTGCCCCTCGCTGATCCAGCGTCCCCCGTCCAGCTCCAGCCCCCGCATCAGCACGTGATCACACTTCTCGAAGTGGAGCGTGTCTCCCGCCGGTAGCGGCCGAATCGTCAGGTCGACCAGGTAGAGATACCGACAGTCGAAGATGTTGAGATCCCCTTGCAGCACGGCCTTCCCCGGCCCATCCGCCCCTTGCAGGAGGATCGGAAAGCGGGCCGTCCCATAGCGCTTTTCCAGATAGTTGGGGATGCTCGCCTCCGGGTAGCTTCCCTCGACCAGGAGGATTCGCCACCCATTGCCGGTCAGAGGAGCCCCCTGCGGAATCCGGTTCCAGGCGGCGCGCAGGGTTCGCAAGGCCATCGACCGGCTGTTACCGGACCGGCTGTCATCTCCGTTGAGCGGATCCACCCAGAGATCTGTCAGCGCCGGACGTCCAATGACGAATCGCCCATCCAGCCCCACTGTCCCTGCTTGTTCACTCCGCCCTTCCGCCCAGTGCGTCAGCCCAGTCGTGGGCACTGCCCAGCTCCCGACTCCGAGCAGAACCATCCCCAGCAGAACTCTCCCTGACCGTCTTCGCCGGTTCTTCTCTCCCATCCTCATCCAGTCCAAGGCACACCTCCCCCTCTCAATTCGTTCTCCCCAATCACGAGGGCTACTCCACCTCTTGCCTCGCCGGCTCTTGTCTCGCGGGTGGAAGCAGATACTTCTGCAGATTGAAAGGGCTCTCCTCGGATGGATGCGGGCGGTGGTACTGGCCATTCGATTCCAGCCAGCGCATCTTGGCCGTGTCCCGCAGGGCGGGCACCAGGACCTCCTCGACCAATCGCTCCCGCAGTCGTACATCCTCCAGCGGAAAGAGAATCTCGATCCGCCGATCCAGGTTACGGTTCATCAGGTCTGCACTTCCGAGATAGATCGCCTCCTCCCCGCCATTGAGGAACCGATAGACCCGCGTGTGCTCGAGGAACCGCCCGACGATCGACCCGACCCGGATCGTTTCACTCACCCCGGGCAGCCCCGGTCGTAAACAACAGACCCCCCGGACGATCAGATCGATCGGCACCCCCTCGCGGGAGGCGGTATACAACTCGTCGACCAGCCCCGTGTCTGTCAAACTGTTGAACATGGCGATGATTCCGGCAGGCCGTCCCGCGCGGTGGTGCGCCACTTCGCGACGGATCATCTCCACGATGCCCCGCCGCAGGCTGACCGGGGCCACCAACAGCTTGCGATACCGGTTCTGACGCGAATACCCTGTCAGATAGTTGAACAACTCCGACGCATCCGCCCCCAACTCCCGATCGGCCGTCAAGAGCCCAAAGTCCGTGTAGATCCGCGATGTGGTCGCATTGTAGTTGCCGGTCCCGAGGTGGATGTACCGCCGGATCGCCCCCTGCTCCTGCCGCACCACCAGCGCGATCTTCGCGTGCGTCTTTAACCCGACCACGCCGTAGACGACGTGGACCCCGGCCTCCTCCATTCGACGCGCCCACAGAATATTGTTCTCTTCGTCAAAGCGTGCCTTCAGTTCGACGAGGACCGCCACCTGCTTCCCATTTCTCGCCGCCTCGATCAGCGCCTCGACGATCGGTGAATCCCGGCCAACCCGGTAGAGCGTCTGTTTGATCGCCAAGACCTGCGGATCCCGCGCCGCCGCCCGGATGAACTCGACGACGGGAACGAACGAGTCGTAAGGGTGGTGCAGCAGAATGTCCTGTTGCCGGATCGCGTCCAGAATCGATTCGTGTTGCCGGAGGATCGGTGGCGTCGCTGGCGTGAATGGAGCGTCTTTGAGCCCCGGAAAATCGAGCCGCGTCAGCGCCATCAGCCCTGGGATGTTGAGGGGACCATCGATCGTGTAGACGTCCTGTGCCTCCAATTCCAACGAGTGGCGGAGCAGCTCGACCATCTGCGGGCTCATCCCCGAAGCCACTTCCAGCCGCACGCCAAACCCGAAACGGCGCTGTTGAAGCCGCTCCTCAATCTTCTTGAGCAGATCGCCCGCCTCGTCCTCCTCGATCTCGATATCGGCGTCCCGGGTAATCCGGAAGGGCTGACATTCGAGGATGCGCATCCCCGGAAAGAGGGCCTTGATGTTGGCTGTCACCACCTCTTCCAGCAAGACAAAACGGGTTCCCCCTTCCACGACCGGCAGCAGCCGCGGAACATTTGGCGGCAGCTTGAGCCTCGCAAACCGCGGTCCATCCCCATTCCGCGGGTTCTCCGGGATCACCAGGATCCCCAGGTTGAGGCTGATATTTGAGATGATCGGAAATGGGTGGCTCGGATCGACCAGCAAGGGCGTCAAGATCGGAAAGATCCATTCCGAGAAGAGCGTCTGAAAGTCTGCCTGCTCTGCCGCGTCCAATTGATCATACGTCACGATCTCGATCCCAAAGGTGCGCAGCCCTGGCAGAACCTGCTCGCGGAGGCACCGCATCTGGATCTCGACGAGAGTTCGGAGCCGCTCCCCGATCATCCGCAACTGTGTCGCCGGTGTCAGACCGTCCGGTGAGAGGAGTGTCGGATCGGCCTCCAACTGCTCTTGCAGCCCCGACACCCGCACCATGAAGAACT
Source organism: Blastocatellia bacterium (assembly GCA_049317725.1). Lineage (GTDB taxonomy): Bacteria > Acidobacteriota > Blastocatellia > RBC074 > RBC074 > CAIOZW01. The sequence goes on along the minus strand of JBMOHS010000001.1, from coordinate 14,026 downwards.
CGTCGAGGTTGTCCGAGAAGATCGCCAGAAATTTCAAGCGCTCCAAGAGCGGCTGTGTGGGATCGAGCGCCTCCTCGAGGACTCGGCTGTTGAACTCAATCCAGCTCAGTTCCCGATTGAAGTAAGCGCCCTCTGGCGGGGCTCCGCTGCTACGCCGGTCTCCTCCCACCAAGATTCCCAGCGAGGCAGAGACACTCCCCGCTGGCCGCGTGCTTGATCGCCCTTCTACTGTCGGTTCCATCTCCCCTCCCGCTTCTGCTTACCGTCTGTTACACCCCTATTGCCACCCCTATCGCCCGCTTGCCCGGTACCTCCCGATCGTACGCTACAACCCCTTCATTCTATTTAAAGTTTTTCCTCTCCGTCAATTTTGGCCCAGATCGGCTCCTTGCGCCTCCCCCGCTCTCTTCTCCATAATGGGGAGCCTGCTCCATCGGGGAAGACTCCTGCTCCTCCCCCTGACGAGTGGGCTCTGGACCCGAGAAGAAGATGACCGCAGAGAGGCGCCAAGGAATGTTCGATTTAGAGAAGATCGCTGCCGGTGTGCGACTGATCCTGGAGGGGATTGGTGAGGACTTGACTCGTCCAGGCATCGCTGAGACCCCACACCGCGTCGCCGAGATGTACCAGGAGATCTGTGGAGGACTCCACGAACCCGTCGAGCAAGAGATCAAAGTAATCCCCGCGGAGACCCACGACGAGATCGTCATGGTCCGCGACATCCCGATCTATTCCATCTGCGAGCATCATCTCCTTCCCTTCACCGGTGTGGCCCACATCGCCTATATCCCGAATGAAGGTCGCATCATCGGCCTCTCGAAGCTGGCCCGGATCAGCGATCTCTACGCACGCCGCCCACAAGTCCAGGAGCGGTTGACCACCCAGATCGCCGAGATTCTCTACCAGGGGGAGCTGCGCCCCCGCGGCGTCATGGTGGTCATCGAGGCCGTCCACCTCTGCATGGCCATGCGCGGAGTCAAGAAACACGGAGCCTCGACCATCACCTCGGCAGTGCGCGGTGTCTTCCGCAAGGACGAGCGCACCCGACACGAAGCCATGGCGCTTCTTGCCGCCCCACGCCACTAACCCCCCCCCAGGGGAGGCGCACACTCCCCTGAAACCGAGAGGCTCCTTCCGGATGGAACGACTCCAGAAGATCATCGCCGCCGCCGGTCTCGCTTCCCGCCGCAAGGCCGAGGAGCTGATTGTCACCGGCGCCGTCACCGTCAACGGCCAAGTCATTACCCAACTGGGGACCCAGGCCGATCCTCAACGGGATCACATTAAGGTCCACGGCAAGCTGATCAACCCCAAACTCGATCGTCAGGAGAAGCTCTACCTGCTGCTCAACAAGCCGGCCGGCATTCTCACCAGCCGTTCCGACCCGCTTCAACGGCCGCTGGTCATCGATCTCCTCGGCCCCTACCGTGACAAGGTCCATCCCGTCGGACGCCTCGACTTCCAGAGCGAAGGACTCCTGCTCCTCACCAACGATGGTGCCTTCACCCAACTCATCGCCCACGCCTCGAAACAGGTCCCCAAGGTCTATGAGGTCAAGGTCAAAGGCAAACCCGGCCACCAGCAGATCCTCCAACTCCAACGCGGCGTGATCCTCGAGGGCACGCGCACCGCCCCGGCCCGCATCGAACTGATCGAAGAGAGCACCACCAACGCTTGGTATCGGGTCACGCTCTTTGAAGGCCGCAACCAGCAGATCCGGCGCATGTTCGATTCGATCGGCCACTCCGTCCTCAAACTGCGCCGCATCGCCATCGGGTTTCTCGACCACGAATCGCTCGCCCCCGGCCAGTTTCGCCACCTTCTCCCGGCTGAAGTCAAGCGGTTCTTTCAGTACAAGGCCCCCGTCCCCCCTCCCCAACGCACCCGTTCCCGTAAACGGCCCGAAAGCCCTGCTTGACATCCTTTTCTCCTGCCAGTAGAGTCTATTGTCTCTATGTCGGGTGACGTGTATCCGAACCGGTGAGACCTCCGACTCGCGCGCCAACGCGACCTTCGACCAGTCCGAGGCCCGTCTGAAGCCAGTGTCCAACTGCCTCGCCCGCATAGCCGGTGCACGCTGCTTCCGACCGGTGCTGACCCGTGAGTAAGATTCACGCCACGTCCTTGGCTGATGCTTTTGGGGGAACTCTCCGAACGGTACGTCGTCCGCTCTTGGACATGCCACGATTCGGGTCGTTCGACAACAGCGAAACCAGTTCGGACCTTCATGAGGAGATGTCTGGCAGGTCAGAACCGTGCAGTAGTTGGAAAGTTAGATTGGAAAGTTAGATTGGAAGGTGAGAGAGGATTCAGCTATGGAAATCGTCTTGGCAGAGAGTCTTGGGTTCTGTATGGGGGTCAAACGCGCGGTCGACATGGCTTACCGCGCCATCGAGAAGAATCCTGGAGAACCTGTCGTCACCCTCGGCCCTCTCATTCACAACACGCAGGAGATCGAACGCCTCCAGCGTGATGGCATCCGCGTCGCTGATCAGTCCGACCTTCCCACCTCTGGCACTGTCATCATCCGGGCGCACGGTGTTGCCCCGCAAGCCTACGACGAACTCAAGTCGCGCGGACTCCGCATCATGGACGGCACCTGTCCCTACGTCCACTACTCCCAGCGCAAGGCGATAGAACTCCACCGCGATGGCTATACGGTCGTCATCGTTGGCGACAAGGACCACCCGGAGATTCGTGGCATCCTTGGGTATATCCACGATCAGGGCTATGCCGTCAAGACGGTCGACGAGGTGCGCGCGTTGCCTCCCCTTCAGAAAATCGGTGTCATTGCCCAGACGACGATCAGCCCGCGAAAATATCAGCTGGTCATTGACGCCCTGCGCGAAAGAGCCCCTGAGGTCAAGGTCTGTGAGACCATCTGCGACGCCACCGAAGAGAACCAGAAGGCCGTCCGGAGTCTCTCACGCGAAGTTGACCTGCTCCTCGTCATCGGCGGGCGTCACAGCGCCAACAGCAACAAATTGGTCGAGGCAGCGCGGGAGCATTGTCCCGCCTCGTTTCTCATCGAGACGTCCAGTGAGATCGATCCCGCAACCTTGCGGGGAGTCCGTCGGGTCGGAGTCAGTGCGGGTGCCTCGACACCTGACTGGATGATCCAGCAGGTGGTCGAACGTCTTCGTCGGCTGGCGGTCGAGGCGCCTGAGCCGGCGCTGGCGTCCTGACCCAATCTTTTCGACGGGCGCACTCCAGCCCCTCTTTTGCCCCTCTTTTGCCCCTCTTTTGTTCGCTGATCATTGGCAAAGAACCGGGGGAGGAGTATGATGAAAGTTCAGTTTGCCATGCAGTGGGTCGTTCCTTTCGATCAGATTTCATCGGTCAGGTTTTGTCGATGAACGTCGTCGATGACCAGAATGGTCAGATTGACCGCTGCCAACCGGGTTGCGTGTGCGACTCGGGTAGTTTCTTCAGGAGGAAGTCCACTTTCCATGTCAACGAATAACCTTACCCCGTCCGCCCCTCATACTGACGAAGTCACCAACGACGTCACTTCGGTCGATCAGGCCGCCGCAGCCGAGAGCGCACCCGCTTCGACCGGGGAGATCGCTGTCGCTGTCACCCAGCCTCTCCCACCCCTTCCTTCGGCATCCTCGGATGATTCTGATTCCTCAGAGTCTTTGGATGGCGATTCTCTCGATCCCGACGAGAACGGCGAATCCATGATGGATTTCGGCGCAATCCTCGCGGCCCACGAGGAGACTCACCGGTCCGAGATCAGTGAAAATGAGGTGGTCAAAGGGCGCGTGATCAATATCACCGATCAGGCCGTCATCATCGATGTCGGCTTCAAATCCGAAGGAATCGTGCCTCTCGAAGAGTTCCGCGAAGGAGACACGATCACGGTAGCCCCCGGGGATGAGGTGGATGTCTTCGTCAAGCAGCTCGAGAACGCCGAAGGATATGTCGAACTCTCTCGTGTCGACGCGGAGCGCAAGCATACCTGGGAGATGATCGAGCAGGCGTACAAGGATCAGTCGACGATCACCGGGCGCGTCACCGATCGGATCAAGGGGGGATTGAGGGTCGAGATTGGCCGCATCCAAGCCTTCCTGCCGGGCAGCCAAGTCGATATCCGGCCCGTCCGGAACCTCGATATGTTCCGCAACAAGGACATCGAGGTCCGTGTCCTCAAGGTCAACAAGAAGCGGGGCAACATCGTCCTCTCCCGCAAGGTGGTCCAAGAAGAGCAGATCACGGGGAAGAAGAACGAAACCCTCAAGAACCTCGAGGAGGGAATCATTGTCGACGGGCAGGTCAAGAACCTCACCGACTACGGTGCCTTCATCGATCTGGGCGGGATCGACGGACTGCTGCACATCACCGATATGTCGTGGGGGAGGCTCCAGAATCCCCACGAGCTGCTTAAGATCGGGGAGCACGTCCAGGTCAAGGTCCTCAAATTCGACCGGGATCGCGAGCGGGTCAGCCTTGGCTTCAAGCAGCTGACGCCGGATCCGTGGGCGACGGCGACCGAGCGTTACCCCGCCAATACCCGCATCAAGGGCAAGGTGGTCTCCCTGACCGATTATGGGGCCTTCATCGAGCTCGAGCCGGGGATCGAGGGGCTGGTTCACGTCACCGAGATGAGCTGGTCGAAGCGGGTCAAGCACCCCAAAAACCTGCTCTCGATCGGCCAAGAGGTCGAGGCGCAGATCATCGACGTCGATCAGGGCGCGCGCCGCATCAGCCTCGGACTGAAGCAGATCGAGCCGAACCCTTGGGAGACCTTGCCGCAGCGGTATGGCGTTGGTACCCGGATCAAGGGCCGCATCCGCAACCTCACCGATTTCGGTGCGTTTGTCGAGATCGAGGAGGGGATCGACGGTCTGGTCCACGTCTCGGATATCTCCTGGACCAAGCGCATCAAGCATCCCAGTGAGGCACTCAAGAAGAACCAAGAGGTCGAGGCGGTCATCACCGCGATCGATGTCGAGAATCGACGTCTTTCGCTCTCGATCAAGGGGCTCGAGCCGAACTCCTGGGAGCGCTTCTTTGAAACCCACCACCTCGGGGATGTCGTCACTGGCAAGGTCACGCGGTTTGCCAACTTCGGAGCCTTTGTTGAGCTGGAAGATGGGATCGAAGGGCTATGCCACGTCTCGGAACTCTCCGAAGATCGCGTCGAGAAGCCGGAAGATGCGGTCAAGACGGGCCAAGTCATGCCCTTCAAGATTCTCAAGATGGATCGAGAGCATCGCAAGATTGGTCTCTCGGCCCGCGCCGTCGGCAGCGACGAGCCCGTCCTTGACACGCGAAACTACACCTCTGCCGAGGGGGGGATGGCGAGTCTGGGCGAACTGGCGGGCCTCAGTCCCAAGTCTTCCACCGGCTCGAACTCGGATGATGATCAGTCCTGATCCGAGGATTGGGGTCGGTTTGGCAATCAAGGGAGAATACGATCGGACTGCCCGGGGAGAATGGACGCTCTCCGGGCAGTCTCCCGTTGACTCCTCTTTCTCTTCGCTGGTCTCTCCTCGATAGGTGATCTCCATGGAAAAGCGATCCTTGGGTTGGATCTTGATCATTGGGTTGGTCTTGCTGGGGGTATTTGCGGTGAGTCTTCTCGCCCTGACATCCTTGATGTCCGAGGATGACGGCTTGGTCAGCGGCGGGGACAAGATTGCGATGATTCCGATCGAGGGGGTCATCGACGACGAGATTGCCAAGACGGTCAACCGCCATCTCAAACAGTACGGAGAGGACTCTCGGGTCAAGGCGATTCTCCTTCGGGTCGACAGTCCGGGAGGGGGCGTCTCCGCCTCCCAGGAGATCTACACTGAAGTCCGACGCGTCAAGGAACAGAAGAAGAAGAAGGTCGTTGTCTCGATGGGATCGGTGGCGGCTTCAGGAGGGTACTATCTCGCCTGCCCGGCGGACCTGATCCTGGCCAATCCGGGAAGCGTCACTGGCAGCATCGGCGTCATTGCGGAATGGATCAACTACCGGGAGCTGGCAGAATGGGCCAAGGTCAAGCCGGTGGTCTTCAAGAGTGGGGAGTTCAAGGACACGGGGTCGGGGACCAGGGAGTTGACCGAGCGCGAGCGGGTCTATTTCCAGGCGATGATTGATGAACTGAACGGCCAGTTCGTCCAGGCAGTCCTGGAGGGGCGCAAAGGTCGTGGTCCGGCGGGGAGTGAGATCGATGAGGCGAGGGCCCGGGCGCTCGCCGATGGGCGCGTCTTTACCGGGGAGTCCGCGGTGCGCAATGGCCTGATCGATGCGACCGGAAACTACGAGGACGCACTAAAAAAGACGGCTGAATTGATCGGAGTCAAGGGGAAACCACAAGTCATCACTCCACCTAAGCCGCGGGAGCGATCCCCGCTGCTCGACTTGCTGCTCGGGGCGGCCTCCGTGGGCAACCTCTTGGAGACGGGCCGCTTCCCTCGGCAGTTGATGGAGGTCGACACCTCTGTCCGGTTCAAGTATCAGTGGCGCTGAAGCGATGGCACGCGCTGACCCGAAGGGAGGAACGATGACGAAGGCTGATTTGGTGAATGAGGTCGCGCGTGTCGTTGACCTGACCAAAAAAGATTCGGAAGTGATCGTCGAGGAGGTTCTGCGCAGCCTCGTCGAGGCCCTCAATCGCGGGGAGAAGGTTGAGTTGCGCGGATTTGGGTCGTTCCGGGTTCGACAGCGGTCGTCCCGACGCGGGCGCAATCCCAAGACTGGCGAGTCGGTCGATATCCCCGCCAAGAGAATTCCCTATTTCAAGCCTGGGAAAGAGTTGAAAGAGTTGATCAACCTGCCCTCTGCCGGGGGCGAAGAGCCAGAAGGTCTCGACTGAGCGAAGGCAAGGCGTGGCTGTCGATTCGGTCGCTGACCGAACTGCCCGGCAGCGGAAGAGATCCGGCAGTCATCGGTGACGAATCCCCTTTTTTAAGAGCAGTGGTCAGCACCCAAGGAGGCGACGATCGGATGCCAGCCACAAGGATGAGAACGATCCGTTGGACAGGGGGAAGGCCGGGTGGCCATCGTCAGTGGGCTGGTCTGGTTGTGCCATTCTTGTGGATTGTTTCGGCGAGCTTGACCGGGGTAGCGCAGACCGCTGGAGGCGGACAAGGGGCAAGTCCCCCTGCGACGGGGCGAGCCACTGGGGTTACCCATTCCATTCGAGGTCGGCTCTACATGCCCTCGGGGACCCTCCCGGATCAGCGCGTGCGGGTCATCCTCGAAGTGAGCACTGGCGGCATGGCCGGGGAGACCTTTACCGATACAGGGGGCAACTTCGAGTTCGGTCAGTTGCCGAGTGGAACCTACCGCATTCTCGTGCCCGCCGATCAAACCCGCCGTTTTGAGACGACCCAGGAGACGGTCGAGCTCTTCGGGAACTTCTCACGCGCCGTTCTCGCCCAAGTCACCTTGCGCAGCCCAGATGCCGAGATCGTCGCTGCGCCAAAGGGAAGGCTGCTTTCGGTTGCTGATCTGCAGGACGTCTCTCGTGAGGCCCGGAAGAACTATGAGAAGGGGCTCAAACGAGCCCAGGAGAAGAAGCCGACCGAGGCCTTGGCCCTCTTTCAGAAAGCCCTTCAGCTCCACCCAGACTATCTGTTGGCGATCAACAAGCTCGGAGAGCAATATCTCCTGCTCGACCGACCGGAAGAGGCACGCGCCCACTTCGAGCGCGCATTGCAGATCAATCCGAAATTTGTCCTGCCACACATCAATCTCGGAATTCTCTACGTTGGACAACGCCAGTACGAGGAGGCCATCCGGGAATTGGAGGCGGGATGCCGCCTTGAGGATAGTTACCCGATGGCCCATCTTCAGTTGGGCATTGCCTATCTCTCTCGGCAGACGCCCGATTTGGAGCGCGCCGAGAAAGAGGTGGCGCGCGCGATTGCGCTAGGCGGAAGTGCTTTTGCGTATGGACGCAAAATTCTCTTCAACTGGTACCTGCGCCAGGATCAGTTGGTCCGTGCGGGAGAGCAGCTCGAGGCCTACCTGCAGGTAGCGGGTGGGGAGCCCGACGCCGAACAGGTCCGGCAAGTGCTCAAGCGGATTCGAGAGCGAACCGGGTCCCGGTCATCGAACTGAACCAGCCGGGCCCTCTGTCGCCAAGGGCGGTCGTTGCAGGACATAGACTCCACCGGAGAAGGTTCCAAGGTAGAGCCTCCCAGGATTGAACGGATCGACGATCAGAGAGCGGACCAGTCGGCTGGGCAGGCGATCGAGCGCAAAGGGTTCCCAATTGGTGCCCGCGTCGGCGGAGTAGTAGATGGTCCCGCGCAAGTCATCGGCGACATAGAGTTGATCTGGGGCGCGCTCCTCCCAGAGCAAGGCGCCAATATCTGTCTGGAGTGGCATTCCCCCTCCACGACCCTCCCACGTCTCCCCCCCGTCAAAAGAACGGAAGAAACCTGCCGAGGTACCGGCATAGAGAGCTGGAGGAGTGCCCGGGTGTATGGCCAGGCGGCGGATCCGGGCGTGAGGGTCCGGATTTGGTCTTCGGATGAAGCTGTGGCCATTGTTGGTGGAGAGGAAGATTCCTGCGTCGGTGCCGATGAGAATCCACCCTGGGAGTTTGGGGTGAGTGATGACGGTGTGGATATGGGGCTCGCGGGAGAGACGACTGGGCTCGGTCAGTCGAAGCCGGCGCCAACCCTGGGTCTCTTCTTCCGTGAGGAAAAGCCCCTCCCAAGTGGCGGCGAGCAGCCACGTCCGCGCGATAGATCTGCGGGGGGGAGCCTCGGCTCGCTCCGCGTGTGGATCGGCCGTTGGCGTCAGCGGGATGATCGAGTAGACCTGGTCTCGCAGATCAATCTTGAGCGGACGAGAGGGTGGGGCCGCAGTTCGCTTGGCCAAGCCCGCTCTGCTCCCCGGGCGTTGGGGCGTGGCGCGAACGGGGCGCGCCGTGGGAGTTTGCGGAATCGACGCGAGGGGAGTGAGCGCGACACGCCGCCAATGGCGCCCGCGATCGTCCGAGCGGAAAAGGCCCCGATTCGTTCCCACGTAGAGTCGTTGGCCGACCTCTGAGGATTGGTGAATCGAGTAGACGTCCTCAGCTTCCAGTCCGGCCATCGATCGTTCCCAGCGAAGCCCACCATCGATGCTGAGGAAGAGACCACTCTCCCCCTGATCGAAGAGGACTCCCGCGTAGACACGGCCCGGGACCTCTCTGTCGGCGACAAGTGCGCTGACCTGGCGATGAATGAAGCCATCACGGCTGGGAGTGAAGGTCTGCCCCCCGTCCATACTCCGCAGAACTCCCTGGTCTTCTGTTGCCAGGAAGACCCGATCGGGCCGTGCGGGATGGATCGCGACCCGGTTGACGATCAATCGTTCCGGGGTGACGCGCCGCCAGCTCTCCGTCGCGCCGCCTGCCAGCGAAACCCACAGTCCCTCGGTCGTCGCGGCGAAGAGTTGCTCGGGTCGGGTGGGGTGGGCGAAGATGTGATGGGTACGCCGGCTCGAAAAAGGGATCCCCTGAAACTTCGTCCAACGCCGACTGCCATCCAGGGAGCGATAGATGCCGCTGCAGGCGCTCATGAGAACGGTCTCCGGTGCCGTCTCGTCAAGATGGATCGAGAAGATGTCGGAGTCATCGATCATCCCTCTCTCAGCAGAACCAGCCAGGGACCAGGTCGAACCTCCATCCATCGTCTTCCAGGGAAGATGATGGGTGCCAACGTAGAGGGTGTTGGGATCTCGCGGATCGATGGCCGTGGAGTGGATCCCTGCGCGAAGGTCACGGTGTGCCTCTGGCGTGACACGCTCCCAGTCGTCCCCACGATTTCGCGAGCGGAAAAGCCCGTGGAAAGCGGCGGCAACGAGCGTCGATGGGTGGCTGGCCGATTGAGCCAAATCTCGGATCGCGAAGCCCCGCAGCGCCTCCACTGCACGCCAGCTTTGCCCCTCATCCTCGCTGATGAAGACGCCTCCGATGGGAGCGCCAGTCATCCGGTCTCGTGTCGAGACGACCGGGTTGACGCCGACGTAGATCCTTCCTTGTTGTGTTCGATCGAAGTGGATGACGGTGATGGTTGCACCGGGAGACTCGATCCCTGGTTGGAGACTGCGCCAAGTCTCGCCACCGTCGATCGATTGGAAGAGGACTCCATCGGCCGTTCCAGCCAACATCCGTTCTGGATTCCGAGGGTCGATCGCCAAAGTCGTGACGTCTCCCCCGAAAGGGCCGGTGACAAGCCAAGTCCACCCAGCATGGTTCGAGACCGTGTCGATCCCGGCCGGGAGCGTGGCGCGGTTGACCAAGGACTCTTTGGGGGGAGCCGTGTTGGCCGCCTCTCCGTCTGTCCGGCGAGCCGGCTCCTGAGTGGCACGGTCCTGCGCGACGGCGTGAACCACTGCCCGCTTTCCATTGCCCTCTTCCAGGAGAAGCAGGCAGAGGAGCATGAGCCACGTCCACGTGCCCGTCATCAGCTTGATCCATCTCCACTCGCCCAAGACAGCACCCTCCCCCGCGTCGTCAGTAGCACCTCACGACGCATCATCCGTTGATCTCTCCCAAGGCGGACCAATTGCCACGCGAACTTCGCGGGGCACGCGGTTGAAAAGACCGCAACGATAGGAAACAATGATACCTCTCGTCTGGGAAGCCGGACAAACGCGCCGACAGCGGACGAGACAACCGCTCGGGCACGTCCGGGAATCGATGAAGGAGCCCAATCATGACCCCAATGATCAACAGGAAGCCAAGCCGCCCCTTGATCCGAACCTTGTTGCTCGCGATGTTGGTTCTCGGTCAGCTTCTGCCTCTCGGAACAATCGGGGGAGCTTCCGGGCAAGGACTCCAACTGCCCTCGCTGCCCGACCATCCGGTGACGCTCCCCGAGCTGATTACCCTCCTGCGTCGCTCCGTCGGTCGCAATCTGACCGAGGCGGATCTCGCCGCTCATCTCAGCCGGATTGGAATTGCCTTCGATCCCAACCCAGAGGCGATCAAGCGATTGCGGGCCAATGGCGCCCACCAACACCTCCTCAACACCCTGCGTCGCCAGGGTGAAGCGCTCGTCAACGCCGGTGGAAAGATCGTCCCGATTGGACCACCTCCCGTCGATCGGTTTCTGGAGGAGACCCGGACTGCCGTCCGCGACTATCTCGATGAACTGCCTGACTTCATCTGCCAGCAAGTGGTCGAGCGCTACTACGACTTCGAGGCCCGTGGCGCCTGGGACAAGGCCGACGTCCTCACCTATGAACTGACCTACAACCGCCGCCGCGAGAGCTACAAACCGATCAATGCCGTCGGACGTCCCGTCACGCGACCCCTCGAACAGACCGGCGGCGCCTACTCCACCGGGGATTTCGCCTCGGGCCTCGCCTCGCTCTTCGATCCGGAGACGCGCACCCGCTTCAAGCTGGCCGGGAAGGATCGGCTCGGGAACCGCGCCACGGCGCTCTATGACTTTACTGTCGATCAGGAGTTTTCCAAACTGAGCGTCACCGCCGAGGGTGCCCGCACCATCATTGTCGGGTACAGTGGGACCATCTGGATCGATGAAGAGACCCGTCAAGTCTTGCGCATTGATCAAGCCGTCGATCAGCTCCCCGCGGGATATCCCGTCACCAACTCCGAGAGCTCAGTCGATTACGACACGATCAAACTGCGCGGCCTCGAAGTCGACTTCCTCCTCCCCATCCGCGCGGAATTCATCATTGCCGATCGGCGCCAGCGAAGGTACTTTCGCAACCTGCTCTATTTCAAGTTCTATCGGAAATTCGAGACCGATATCCGGATTGTCGACGATCCGCCCGACAGTCCGCCCCCACAACGCTAGAGGCGTCTTCGGCACGCGTCATCCCCGTTGGAAGAAGAAGACGTATTCGTGCTTGAAGATGTAGAACCCGCCAGCGAGCGCGCGGTAGCGCCAAATGTTGGTCAGGTTGCGCTTGGCGCGGTTTCCCTGCATATCCTTGATGACGATGCTCTTGAGACGATATCCCCGCTCCATGACCGTCTGCATGCATTGAAAACCGAGCGGGGTCCAAGTCCCCTTCTCATAGTAGTCCCCGATGACGAGGACCAGGTAGCGATTAGGGGCCAGGAAACGGCTGGTCAGGTCGACGACCCGGGCAAATCGTTCGAGAAATGCCTGAGGATCGGTACACGTCGAAAGATCTGCCGGATGGTCGGAAAAGCGGATGATCGAGTGGTAGGGGGGATGGAGCAGCGCGAGCTGCACGTCTGAGCGCCCGATCCGGCGAAGTTGCCGTTGGATCTTTCGACTTGTTCGTTCGAGGTCGCTGCTGTCGCCGACGAGAACGCTGGTCGAGACCGAGTCCGGCGCGGGCTCTTCGGCAATACGGTGGCGGGCGGCCTGCGCGACCTCCCGATTGAGTTCGATCCCGATCCCGTGCCTTCCCAGACGGCGGCACTCAATGAGTGTCGTGCCCGATCCGAGAAACGGGTCGAGCACGACGTCGCCACTCTTGGAGTAGCGGCGCAGTGCCTGATGCGGGATCTGGGGAATGAAGTTGCCGTGGTAGTTCGCCAAGTGGGCGCCGGAACGATCCCTCTCCGGAAAGGTCCAGAGCGAATCGGTCAGAATCTCCGGATATTCCCGCCACTGGCGCAGGTCGAGGTCATTGATCGGTGAGCTGGGAGTCCTGGGTCGACGTGCCATCTCAGGGGGTGTCCTTTGGGCTACGGTGGCGGTGCAGCACGAGGGTTCGCGCAATTCCCTGCAGGTCTGGGAGCACCCGGGGCGCTTCCCAGGTCTCGGGATCGACCATTTCGAGAACTGCGGCACTCTGTTGGTAGCCCAGTTCGATCAGGAGATACCCACCCTCGGCCAATCGGCTGGGCGCCTCTCGAAGCAATCGACGGTGAAAGTCCAGTCCATCTCCTCCATCCGTCAGCGCCATCCGCGGCTCCCACTCCCGCACCTCGCGCGCCAACCCGGCGATCTCTCCGACGGCAAGATAGGGAGGATTCGACACGATCGCCCAAGCCAACGGGCGCTCCTCGACCGGCTCCAACAGGTCGCCGACGATCCACTGCACGCGGTCGGTCACTTGATGGCGACGTCCATTGCGAACGGCAACCTCGAGCGCCGCGAAGGAGCGGTCCACGGCCAAGACTCGTGCCTGCGGCAGCTCGCGGGCAATCGCGATGGCAAGGCATCCCGAGCCTGTTCCCACGTCGATCACCAGTGGCGACAGGTTCTGCGCCTCCCCTCCCGACTGCTCGGCGCTGGCCAAGCGCAGGATCTCCTCGACGATCAGTTCGGTCTCCGGACGGGGGATCAGAACGGCTGAGGTCACTTCAAAGTCGAGCCCGAAGAAGGCCTGTCGCCCGGTGATGTACTGCAGGGGTTCCCCTGCACAACGCCGTTCGACGAAGCGCCAGAATGCGGGGAGGACCGCGGTGGGCACCTCTTCGTGGTAGTGCACAATCAGGTAGGTCCGGTCTTGGCCAAGGGTGTGCGCGAGGAGGGACTGGGCATCGAGCAGGTCGTTGGGCACCGATGCCATCCGCAGCCGCTGCGCGGCCTCCCGCAAGGTCTCCGCATAGGTCGGCATGGGGCCTGCCTCTCCTGACCGCCTCTTCCTAGGCGATGGCCACTTGGCGTTCCGTCTCCTGTTTCAGCTTCTCCGTCTGGTAGTGGGTGACGACCGCCTCGATCAGCTCGTCGATCCCCCCCTCCATGATCAGGTCGAGCTGGTGAAGAGTCAGGCCGATGCGGTGATCGGTCACGCGATTCTCTTTGAAGTTGTAGGTGCGAATCTTCTCGGATCGATCCCCGGTGCCGACTTGCGAGCGACGCTCGGCGGAGATGGCCTCCTGCTGTTTCTGCTGCTCCAATTCGAGGAGGCGGGAGCGGAGAATGCGCATGGCCTTTTCCCGGTTCTTAATCTGCGACTTCTCGTCCTGCATCGAGACGACGAGTCCGGACGGGAGGTGGGTCAGTCGCACCGCGGAGTAGGTCGTGTTGACCGATTGGCCGCCGGGGCCGGAGGAGCAGAAGGTATCGATCCGTAGGTCCTTGGCGTCGATGCGAATGTCGACCTCCTCAGCTTCCGGAAGAACGGCGACGGTGATCGC